>JBBSOT010000017.1:0-31070 GCA_038259455.1 Hyphomicrobiales bacterium
ATTATCGTCGACTACTACGACATCAAGATCACCGATGCGGTCGGGCAGATCCAGCCGGTTGACGCTCTTCAGAGCTGCTACGTCGACAATCCGGTTGCAGACAATCCGATCTGTGCAGCAATTTCCCGTGATCCGGCTACGGGCTTTCTCGACGATGCGTTCGTCAATGATCGCAATCTTGGCGTTATCGAGCAGTCCGGTATCGATATCGACGTCAATTACAGGATCGATCTCTCCTCGACCGGCTTTCTGAGCGGTCTGCGGCTCGGGTATCAGGGAACGATCGTGACCGACTACTCGATCCAGCGGAACCCTGTGCTTGATCCGGTCGATTGCAAAGGCACTTACGGCTTTGCCTGTTCTTCTGATGCCGTCAGCCTGGTTCAACCGGATTACCGCCACCGGGTGGCTGCGACCCTCGATGCGGACATGGGCCTGCTGCAGTTTGTGTGGCGGCGGATTGGCGAGGTCGAGAACGCCTCCAATCGCAGCGAGAAAATCGAAGCCTTCGACTATTTCGATCTCAACGCGCAGTTCGATACCGGCATCTATGATATGAAGATCAACGTTGGCATCAGAAACCTGTTCGACAAGAAGCCCCCGCAGCCTGCCTCACCGGGTGCCTTCGGGACATATCCAGGGACCTATGACATTGTCGGACGGACCTTCGGCGCGTCAGCCAGCATCACGTTCTGATTGCATTGACTTCGTGACCCGGCGGGCTCTCGTCCGCCGGGTCTCTACTTCCTGGCCGGAAGCGATCGAGCCGGATTATTTCCAAGGAGGGGTTGCTCCCCATGTCCATGATATCCGGTTTTGGCACCATCGACTGGGTGGTCGTCGCGGCCTATCTCCTCGGTAACGCGGCTCTTGGGTGGTATTTCTCCAAGCGGGGCGCCCGGTCTGCCCGGGATTACTTCCTCGCCGATGGACAAATGCCGGGTTGGCTGATCGCATTCTCTGTCCTCGCAACCACCCAATCAGCCGCGACTTTCCTCGGGGGGCCGGATTACGGATACCGCGCTGATTACACCTATCTGGCCGGGTCGCTCGGCGCTGTTCTGTCGAGCATCGTCGTGGCCGTGGTTCTGCTGCCGCGCTTCTATGCGCTCAAGGTCACCACAGTCTACGAGTTGCTCGACCAGCGTTATGGCAAACTCGCGCTACGCAGCACCTCCGCGATGTATCTGGTCGGGAGGATCTTCGCCAACGGGGCCCGCCTGTTCATGGCTGCCCTCGCCGTGGCTATGATCCTGTTTCTGCGGACAGACTTTTCGGCCATCGCGCTCGCAACCATTATCATTGTCATCCTTGGTCTCGGACTTTCTCTCATGGGGGGATTGCGCTCGGTGATCGCTAGCGATGCCGTGCAACTCGTTGTCTATGCTGGGACGGCCGTTGTCGTTCTGATCGTTTTGTACATGCGGCTCGATCTGGAGTTCGCCGAGGTCCTCGCAGCGCTCGATGCACCGCCATCGGGTCCGAGCAAGTTGACAATTTTCGACTTTTCCTTCGCGCTGGATGATCCTTTCACCATCCCCGCCGCGTTCACCGGGCTGATGCTGCTGAATATCGGCAATTTTGGGCTCGATCAGGATACGACCCAGCGTCTGCTGGCGGCCAAAAGCTCACGTCATGCAGGATGGGCGCTGTTCTGGTCTGCGATCGGCGCGCTGCCGATTATCTTCGTTTTTCTGAGCATCGGACAATTGCTGCACCTGTTCTATGAGCGCGGCGACCTGACCGGGATTGCTGCGCCGGGCGCAGATCTGAAAAGCGTTACGATATTCATGCACTACATTCTGACTGAGCTTCCTGACGGATTGCGAGGCCTTTGCGGAGCGGCCATCGTGGCCGCCGCCGTCTCCACGCTGACCTCTGGACTGAGCTCGATGAGCTCGGTCGTGGTGAGCGACTTTTATAAGCCTTGGGCCGGACCAATTTCTGACGAACGAACCGTTTTCGTGGGCCGCGTTTCCATGGTGTCGATTGCGATCATTCTCGGGCTGATGGCACTGGTGTGCTTCTACTGGCAGCGTGCCTCTGACCTCCCGTTGCTCGAGTTCGCATTGCAGGTGATGGTATTTGCCTATGCTGGTTTGCTGGGTGTATTCGCGGCCGCCGTCTTCACCAGCCGCGGTAGCGAAGCATCGATCGTTTGGGCGCTCATTATCGGCTTCGCTGCCACAGTGCTCGGCGAAGCTTCTGTGGGCGGCGCTGTCGGCGTCCCTGAAGGCGTAACGTCGCTCGCCTTCACCTGGAAGCTGTTAATCGGCTCTGCTCTGGCTTTTCTGGTTGCGATCACCGGGAGCAGCAAAAGGACTGCCATCCAGACGCAAAATCGGGAGCAGGCAGCTGCGACATGATTCATGCAGTCACTGACAGCTCTTCATCTCTCGGGAACGAGGACCGGTTCGGCTATGCTGCCGACGCTGCCTGGGTGCTCGACGGCGCGACGGATATCTCAGGCATTAAGCTAGAAGGCCGTACTGCCGCCTGGTGGCTCGTCGAAGCCTATCAGGCCGAACTTCAAAACTGCGCAGGCCACGGCGGAGCCGAAGACCCCTTTGACCTTGTAACCCGGCTCGCTCTGGGGGCCAGGCAGCGGCTGCGCACGAGGTTTGACACGGCATCCCCGGCCATCACCACATTGCTCGAACAGGCATCAACCGCGCTCAGTCTTGTGCGCCGAGTCAATAGCAGCTGGAATGTAATCTCCTTTGCCGATTGTCCTGTGCTTTACCGCGATCCGCTCACAGGTCAGGTGAATATTGTTTGTAATGAAGGCTTCAGCGCTGTCGAGCGCCGTTACCGTGAGGCATTGAAGGAAGCGCAACTGCGCGAACCCGATGCAAGTTTGTCGCGCCTTTCCGAACTGACCCGGCCGTTCTTGAAGGAAAACCGGGCGAGGATGAACACCGAGAAGGGCTATGCCATCGGTGCCATCCAACCTCCGCCGCGCGCACTAGTGCACCAGTATCGCTTGCCCGAATGCGTGGAAGCCTTTGTCATCCTTAGTGACGGGTTCTCGCGTTGGTACGATGTGTTTGGGCTTGGGTCGCCAGAAGAGCTATTCCAGCGGACCGCAGCAGGAGAGGCATCGCAAGTTCTTGCAGAATTGCGTGCAGCCGGGCGCGACGACCCCGAAGGAAGACGGTTTCCTCGCTTCAAGACGCATGATGATGCCACATGTCTTTACGCCAAGGTCGACGCTCTGTGATTCACGGCGTCCTTTCCTCGCTCTGGCTGATTGAGGGGTTTTACGGTCCTCCTTGGCCTGACGCGGCCCGGCTCGCCAATTATCGCCTCATTGGTAAGTGGGGATATGAAGGCGCAATCTACGCGCCCAAAGCAGACAGGAGCCTGCGAAGCGAATGGCGGCGGCGGTTTTCTCCAGAGGAACAGCTGCGATTAAGAGAGATGGCAAGCACTGCCACGGCGTCTGGGCTGAAGTTCGGTGTTGGCCTCAGACCTCGACCCCGCCGTTCATGAGCGGCGTCCTTGGAATGCCGGACTGAACGTGGGGCAGAGGCGCCTGTTGAAGCTTCGTGATATCTGGGCGATCCGCTTCTATCTCGACGAACACATACCAATATCGAAAACAACGTAAGGTACTTGGGAGTGGGCGTAGAAGATGCTCTAACCTCGTCCGACCGCACTGGAATCTGACTATCTGCCGGTCTTTGGTAGCATCAGAGGACGACGATCGTCATCATGAACAAATGGCAGCTGAACCACTAACCGGCCTCGGCCGGTTAGTGGTTCAGCTCATTAAATCTGTCTCTTTTCCCAGCATAGTCGATAGTCGTGCGCCAATGAAATCAGCTCACTTTTGAATTTTGGGCTATGCGAGCTAATCTCGTCATATCCAGGTTTCTGAAACACACGGTCTATCGGATTTCCACTACCATTTATGATGGGAAACCGAACTAAGGTATTCGGAGCAAACAGTCGCATTGCTGCTATAAATACCGGATCCGATGCGAACCGTCCGAGGACTACGACACGGTCTGCTTCACCAAGCTTTTGCAGACAATCCAGCGTAACCAACACCAAATGACATGTCGCCGCCGCCTTGACAGCCTTCTGACCGTCATCGGCATGCGGGTTTTGAGCCGCGTCAGCTTTGAAACTCGTGCTGCGAACGTTTCCGGGTGGCATGAAGATCAGCTGGTTCTCAAGCACCCAACTGAGGTCCTCAATCTCAGCTGGATCACCGGAGGCAGCGACTTTCTCGATCAAGCGTCCGCCCATGAAGCGCATCGTACTCATTTCCCGGTGATCGATACTCATTGTCCGTGCGCTATTCTTCACTGGCTCATCAGCACTCTGGGCAGACGCGATCCTGCTCAGCACGAACCATGTCCCCGTCGTCAGAATGACTGTGCCATTCTCATCGGCTCCAAGGTGGGGGGCAATTTCGATGCTGCTGTCATGCCCGCCTGCTAGAATTGCTACATCGCGGTTAACGCCGCATTCTTGGGCTATATCGGGTCTGATGCATCCGATCACGCGTTCAGCATTAGCGAACGCTGGGAACAATGCTGACCACTCCTGTTGTTCAACTAGGGTAGAGAACTGGCCGGCATGAGGGTTCCAGAGATCGGTGTGACAGCCCATTGCACTGACTTCGTTGCATAACTTCCCAGACAGACGGAAGGAGAAATATTGTGCCAATGGGACAATAGCATCGATTTGTGCGAATTCACTAGTGTGCCTTTCAGCCAGATAGAACAGTTGCTTCGCCCCATTGAGCATTCCGGGCATCTCAGGACTGCCGGTCTCAGAGAACTGGGGCCGTATGGCTCGATAGGCCTGATTGACATGGTTCGGAGGATCGAACTCGTAATCCATCACCGGCAGACAAAGTTCGCCAGAATTCAAGGCCGCAAATGCAGCACCATGAGCGACAGGCAGAATAGCGGTAATCCTGTCTTTATCGGGGAGTAGCGAGGCAGTCTTCATGAACCATTCGAACACCTTTTCGACATCGATCGCAGGATAGGATGGGCCCCTACACGTCGGGCTGGCGATCTGCCCAACGCACTCGTCATTACCGCGCTTCGTCATCCGAACCAGCTTGGTATGCGTCTTGCCGATATCGAGTTTGAGCAGATCACCTGCACAAGCATATTGATCAATTTCGTTCATAACCATACAACAACGATCAAAATCAAACTTGTCAATCCGAAGGGACAGACTTAGCGTGCCTTATCATCCCACACCGCTCCCTCTCCCACACAATCAGTGGAATGACGATGTTGCCAGGTCACTTGGCGACGCGAAACTGCTTCTCTACCGCTCCAATCTCCTCGGGTCCGATCTCGGGATCACCAATTTCGGCGGTGGCAACACATCGGCGAAGCTAGTCGAAACGGACCCCCTTTCTGGTGAACCGGTGGACGTGCTTTGGGTGAAAGGGTCTGGCGGTGATCTCGGCTCGATGAAGCTGGATGGGTTTGCCACCCTCTATCTCGATCGCCTTCGTCAACTCGAACTGGCCTATTGTGGCTTGGATCGGGAGGACGAGATGGTCGCCATGCTCCCACATTGCACCTTCGACCTGAATGCGCGCGCAGCCAGCATCGACACACCGCTGCATACGTTTTTGGAAGCCAAGCATATTGACCATGTGCACCCCGACGCGGTGATTGCAATAGCTGCGACGCGAGACAGCGAGCGATTAACACACGAAGTCTTCGGCGACGAAGTGGGGTGGTTACCCTGGCAACGACCCGGGTTCGACCTTGGACTGCGATTGCGTGATCTTGCAAAGGACCGACCCAATATCCGTGGCGTGGTGCTTGCCGGACATGGGTTGTTCAGTTGGGCGGAAAATGCGAAGGATTGCTACGCGATTACGATCGAACTGGTGGCCAAAGCGGCCCGCTATGTGAATTCCCATCTCGAAGAAACAACCCCATTCGGAAAGCCAGTGCATGACGTCTTATCCGATGAGGCAGCAGAAGCCGAAGCCGCGTCTCTGATGCCTGCTTTACGCGCGGCCGTGTCATCAGACGGTGTTTCGAAGGTAGGACATATCGATCGCAGCGACGAGGTGATGGAATTCGTTTCGTCCGAGCGACTGGCAGAACTCGCGAATCTTGGAACCTCCTGTCCAGACCACTTTCTAAGAACCAAAATCAAACCACTGGTCCTATCGGACGGCGCGGACCTCGATCAGGCTTTGGCGGACTATCGTAAGGACTATTCTGGATATTATGAGCGCAACTTTGTCGCGGATAGTCCAGCGATCCGCGGTGCAGAGCCAGTTATCGTGTTAAAGCCGGGTCTCGGCATGATGAGCTTTGCCAAAGATAAGATTACCGCCCGGATCGCGGGCGAGTTTTACCGCAACGCGATCAACGTAATGCGCGGCGCGGAGGCGATCGGCACATACGCCGCGCTGCCTGAAAACGAAGCGTTCGCGATCGAGTACTGGGCGCTCGAGGAAGCCAAATTGCAGCGAATGCCCGCTCCCAAGGAGCTGGCAGGGCGCATAGCACTAATTACAGGGGCTGCAGGCGGAATAGGGTTTGCGACGGCACAGCGACTGGCCTCTGACGGCGCCTGCATAATGTTGACCGATATCGACAAAGAGCGACTGGAAGAAGCCCGGGCTGTGCTGGCTGCAAATCATAATGATGACGTCATTCGCGCAACCATAATGGACGTGACCGACGAAGTGTCCGTCCAATCCGCCTTCGACCACACGGCGCTAACTTTTGGGGGCGTCGACATCGTTGTTGCAAATGCCGGGATCGCATCGGCCGCTCCGTTCGAAGAAACAAGTGTCGATCTATGGCGCCGGAACCAGTCGGTCTTGGCTGAAGGATATTTCCTTACCGCGCGTGCGGCTTTTCCGCTGATGAGACAAATGGGGGGCGGCAACATCGTGTTCGTAGGTTCGAAGAATGGTCTGGTGCCTTCTAAAGGAGCGTCAGCCTATGCGTCCGCCAAGGCCGCCGCACTTCATCTGGCGCGCAATCTGGCGCTGGAAGGGGCAGAGCACGGCATCAGGGTGAATACCGTCAATCCGGACGCGGTGCTGGAAGGATCGCAGATCTGGGACGGTGCATGGCGGCAGGAACGGGCAGCGGCATACGGGCTCGAAGATAATGAGCTAGAAGGCCATTACCGGGATCGTTCGCTTCTTAAGCGATCGGTACTCCCTTCCGATGTTGCCGAGGCCGTATCTTTCTTTGCTGGCGAACGGTCGGCCAAATCGACCGGCAACATCCTTAACGTCGATGCTGGCAATGCAGGTGCTTTTACGCGATGAACAACGCAATATCCGAAGCAATCACGAAAACGAATGGATCTGCTGTGGCAGATCACGAAGTTCGGTTGGACGGATTGAGCAAATTTGTCGACGTCAACGATACCATCGACAAACTGGCTGCCTTCGAGGTTGCTGTGCCGACCTGGGGCGTCGGGACAGGAGGAACGCGGTTCGCCCGTTTTCCGATCCCTGGCGAGCCGACCAGCATATTCGACAAAATCGACGATTGCGGGGTCATCCAGGAGCTGGTGACCTGCTGTCCGCGCATGTCTCCCCATTTCCCATGGGACCATGTGAAGGATTACAACGAACTGCGCGATCACGCCGCCGCCCGAAGCCTTGGCTTCGATGCGGTCAATTCCAACACCTTTCAGGACCAGGCGAGGCAGCAACACAGCTATCGCCATGGCAGCCTGACCCATAGCGAAGCGGCAGTTCGCGATCAGGCCATCGCCCACAATATCGAGTGCATCGAAGTCGGCAAGGTTTTGGGAAGCAGCGCGCTGACGGTTTGGATCGGTGATGGCAGCAATTATCCGGGACAGAGCGATATGGCCCGCAGCTTCGACCGATATCTGGATAGCGCGCGCGCAATCTACGCAGCGTTGCCGGATGACTGGACCATGCTTATCGAGCATAAGCTCTTCGAACCGGCATTCTATTCGACTGTCATTCAGGATTGGGGTTCAAGCTACCTTGCGGCAATGGCTCTGGGGCCAAAAGCGGCTTGTTTGGTCGATCTGGGTCATCATGCGCCGAGCGTAAACATCGAGATGATTGTTGCGCGCTTGGCATGGGCTGGAAAGCTGGGCGGGTTTCACTTCAACGACAGTAAATATGGAGATGACGACCTCGACAGTGGGAGCATCCAACCGTTCCAGCTGTTCCTCGTGTTCAACGAACTGGTCGAGGCATCAGCTCGGGCTGAAAGGAAGGGCACGGTGGGTTTCGCGCCTGCTTACATGCTCGATCAATCGCACAACATCACCGATCCGATCGAAAGCCTGACGGTGAGCGCGGACGCGCTGCAATGTGCTTACACGCGCGCATTGCTGGTGGATCGCGCTGGCCTGCATGAGGCGCAGGATGCAAACGACGTGATAAGCGCCCGTGCGTTCCTGCAGGATGCATATCAGACAGACGTACGCCCGTTGGTCGCAGAGGCTCGAAGACGGCGGGGCGGAGCCATCGATCCGATCGCCGCCTACCGGGCCAGCGGATATAGAAACACAGTCGCAAAAACGCGCAAACCATTTGCAATCGGGTCAGGAGGGATAGTGTGATGGCAGTTCGAGCACCTTTCATATGGTCTGCAAAGCAGGCGATTGATCCCATGGGCTTTCTGGCAGCAATGCAGGATGCTCCTGCGCGCGTCGAAAAACCCAACCGCTGGTATCTGTTCCGGCGGGAGATCACGCTCGATAACAAACCTGACAAAGCGGATATCAACATCACTGTCGATGGCCGCTATAAACTGTTCGTGAACGGCAAACGGGTCGGCCGAGGACCCGTGCGAAGCGATGTGCATCATCAGAAATACGACAGCTACGACTTGGTTGCCCACCTTCGGAAGGGTCTCAATTGCGTCGCAGTGATCGTACATGTCTATGGTGTCGACATGGCTTGGCATGAACGGGTGCGCGGAATGTGGCAGCCTACCTTCGGTGACGGCGGGCTGTGGCTGGACGGTTCGGCGCAGGGGGATGGCGGCACGGTAACAATAGCAACGGATGCCGAATGGCGCTGCATCGAAAGTCCGGCGTGGGATCAAGACACCGAACGGATGAACAAGGGGCTGGGCTTCATCGAAAGCCTCGACGCCCGTTCATTGCCACAGGATTGGAATACCGGCGGGTTCGATGACAGCGAGTGGGATGCCGTGCAGATCATGCACAGCGGCGGCGGCGGGCCGGAAAGTTTCTTCGGTGGCTTGGTAACGGAGCCCTTCCCGACCCTGTTGCCGAACCCTCTGCCCGAAATGACGGAGACGTTCGTTGCGCCTGAGCGATTGCGCCTCGTTAAACGCGTAAGGGCACAGGTTGAACTGCCGGTCCATCGAGCGCTTTACGAAGAAGAGTTCCTCGACGCAGAGCCCTCGATAACTCAGCCCGAAGCTATGCTCAATCAGGGTGAGGGCTATACAACGATCACCACCCTTGTTGGCGAGGGGGTGACCCTGTTGTTCGGCTTCGGCAAACTGCTCACCGGCTTTCCATCGATAGAGATCGAAGCGGCGGGCGGCGAAATTATTGATATCGCTGTAAACGAACGCCTTCCTGGCGAATTCACCGATGAAGGTATAGCGGCTGACGCCCGGATCGTCGCGACGCCGGTGCTCGGGAATGACACCCATATCGCCCGTTACATCGCCCGGCCAGGCCGGCAGGCGTTCGAACGATTCGAATGGTCAGCCGTCAAATGGATGCAGATCACCATCCGCAACGCTCCCACCGGATTAAAAGTGCGAAGCGTCGGCATGAACTTCATGCGTTATCCTGCCGGCAATGCAGGGTCGTTCTCCTGCAACGATCCCTTTCTCAACCAGCTGTGGAAAGTGGGACAGCGAACCGTCCAGCTCTGCATGCATGATGGATGGGAGGACTGCCCGAGCCGCGAGCAGCGTCAATGGCTGGGTGATGTCACTGTTGAGCATTTGGTGTCGCAGGCTGCATTCGGACCTGCTTCCCACGCACTAACCGCAAAATACCTGCGCGATGTTGCGAATAGCCAACGTCCCGACGGTCTTACCCAGATGTTCGCCCCAGGCGATCATCAGGTGAATGGCCTACTTATTCCCGACTGGACGCTGCAGTGGATCCTTGCGGCGGCGGATTACCTGCTGTGGACCGGTGACGAGGAAACCATCGAAGGTATCTACCCTGCAATTGAGCGCGCTCTGCAATGGTTCGCTCTGCAGCGCGGGCCGTCAGGGCTTGTAGTCGATATGCCATATTGGCATTTCATGGACTGGTCAGGCGTCGGTCGGCATGGCGAGGCCTGCACCCTCAACGCTCAATACTCCGGCGCGCTTCAGGCGGCAGCCCGAATGGCGACCGCACTGGAAAATCCTCGGGCAGCAAACCGGCTTCTTGCCATCTCGGCTGAGCTCAATGCGGCAATGAACGAACGGCATTGGGATAACGACCGCGGGATATATGTCGACGTGGTCAATCCTTCGACGGGCGAACAGGAGGCCCGCACCAGCCAGCACGCTAACGCTGCAATGATCCTTTGGGGCGATGCGCCTCGGAAGCGTTGGCAGCGCATGGTTGATCGCATCACGGACAATGAACGGCTAACGTTTACGGCCGGGCCACCGATCGCGCCCGAGGGGGAGACGCTCGACGAACGCGAAGGTGTCGTTCTGGCGAACACGTTCTACAGCCATTTCGTCTACTGCGCGCTCGCCAAAGCCGGGCATTTCGATCGTGCCATCAGCCTGTTCCGTGAACGGCTCAAACCAATGCTGGATCGCGGGGCGGATACGTTATGGGAAAGCCTGGAGCCCACCGCCAGCCTGTGCCACGGTTTCAGCGCATCTCCGACCTATCAACTGACGCACGAATATCTGGGACTTCAGCCAATTACGAACGGTGCTGATCAGCTTAGACTTTCGCCGCAGATGCCAGACGGCATGTCCGCGAAAGGAACTCTGCCAATCATGAACGGTGCGATCAAGATAGCATTGAAGCGAGATGGATACAGTTTGACAGGAACGCTGGTTGTGCCCAACGGAACTTCGATCGAAGCGGACGCTGGGCAGTTTGAAGGCGAAACGTCCAAGCTGACCTTCGGGGCGGGAACGCACGAGCTACACCTGAAACTAAAGCCTTCGCCAATATGAGCGTTGCTGCGTATAGCCTGTCGGTATGCGAAAGACCGAACGCCATCGATTGATCCTGTCTACACTCAATGAACAGAAGTTCGTAGGAGTAGAGGAAGTCGCATCGAAGCTGGAAACGTCGCAAGTAACCATACGGCGCGATCTCGCCGAACTTGCATCGGCAGGTTCGCTTATCCGTGTTCATGGTGGTGCCGAACTCGCGTCAGGCGGAAGGCATGCGCTTGTCGGGCGCAGTTTCGAACGCAATGTCGATCGGAACATCGAAGCCAAGAAGCGCATCGCTGCCAGGGCGGCAGCAATGTGCAATGACGGCGAGGTAATCATTGTCGATGGCGGCACGACGACCTACCAGATGAGCCCCCACCTTGTCGGCCGGGGAATGCAGGTGCTGACCAACAGCCTACATATCGTTCAATCAATGATCGCAGATCAAGCAACCCGTCTGGTGGTGCCGGGCGGTGAAGTGTTCCCCGAACAGAACATTGTCTTATCGACTACCGGGGATGATGGGCTTGCGAACTTCAGGGCCGGCACGATGTTCATGGGAGCAGAAGCACTGCGCACCGATGGGTTGCGCCAGTCAGATTCGCTGCTCGTGCATTCCGAAAAACGGCTTCTGTCGCTTGCCGAGCGCTTAATTGTGCTCGTCGATGCCAGCAAATTCAAAGCGCAGGCTGGTATTCTGCTTTGCCCGCTTTCTAGGATCGATACGGTAATCACGGATCGATCCGTCGAACCGGCGATGCGGGAAGCGTTACAACAAGCAGGCACGCAACTCGTCGTCGCAAAATGAGCCCACAGGCAAATTTATGATCGTTTGCTTTCGTTTTTGATTGATTTTCTTCCAAGCTGCTCGTCTATATGACGAAACAGATATATAATCTGGGAGAGAAACGTTGCGTAACGAACTGCTTGCCGGTGCCGCCCTTGTCGCGCTCGCCATGGTCATACCAACTGCCGCAATCGCGCAAAGCGCGTTTCAAGGGCAAGATATCGAAGGCACTGCTTCCCAGTCTGATGATCAGGGAATCGCCGAGATCATCGTTACGGCTCAGAAACGTGAGCAGGTCATCAGTGAAGTCCCGATGGCCATCACTGCTATCGGTGGCGAAGCTTTTGAAAATCAGGGGCTCGATTCCATCGACGACCTTGTCGATATCATTCCGTCATTGACGTTCGGATCATCATCGACAGCACGCGGTGAAGGCTTGGTCATTAGAGGCTTTGGCACAACGAGTTTTTCAGACGCTTCCGAAGGCGCGGTGGGCATTGTGATCGATGGCGTCGTGCTTGGCCGGCAGGCTGCCGGCCTGCTCGATCTGGTTGATATCGAGCGCATCGAAGTGTTGCGCGGACCACAAGGCACCCTGTTTGGGAAGAACGCTTCTGCCGGTGTTGTCAGCGTTATCACGAAAAGTCCGACGGATACGTTTGAAGCGGACTTTCGCGCCTTATATGGAAGCGACAATGAAGTCCGTCTTGGTGGCTCGGTTTCCGGTCCGATCGGCGAAAGCGGCTTGGCTGCCAGGATTACCGGTTTCGTGAACCAGCGTGACGGCATACTCAATCAGCTCAATCCCGGCCTTCCAATCGATGAAGTGAACGATGAGGATGAATGGGGTGTTCGCGGCAAGCTGTCCTTCGACGCTGGTGAAACGATTGATATCCTGCTGACCGGAGAATACCAGAAGCAGGACACGCTTTGTTGCAACTGGACAACACGCCAATTTGCCACGGCAGGCCCATTCGCGGCATTGCAAAGGGCGACCGCGGGTGCTTTCGTGACGCCAGGCGAAGGAAACCGTGATGTCGCCTTGGCCATTCGCTCTAACTTCCAGGAAAGCGAAACGATAGCGGCCACGCTCGACATCGACGTTGCGTTGGGCGAGCATACCCTGCGTTCCATCAGCGGCTATCGCACATTCGACATCTCGGAAGGCAACAAGACCGATCAGCTGCCGATCTCGTTCTTCGATCTGGCCGCAACAGATTCTGAAATCGAACAGTTTAGTCAGGAGCTGCAGTTAATCTCGCCAGATGGGCCGTTCGAGTATGTTCTCGGCCTTTATCTGTTCAACCTCAAGGTCGACAGCATTCAGCGACAAGAGGCTTCATTCGTCCGGCCAGCACCAGGACTCAACATTCCTGCACCGCTGGCACCGTTCTTCCTTCCACCAGCTGCGCTTCCGCTCTTTCCGCCCGAGACCTTGGTCAACATCCAGAACCAATCGCAGGAAACCTGGAATTATGCAGCTTTTGGACAGGCCACACTGGAACTGACGGATGCGCTTTCGATAACTGCGGGTGCGCGGATCATACACGAAACCCTTGATGTGGCATTCGATCGCTCGGGAGGTCTCCCGCTTGGTGCCTTCGGTCAATTCATCGCCGGCATCGAAGACGATGTGAGCGACACCGCGCTCACCGGAATGGCGAGCGTGCGTTACGAGTTCACGTCCGATGTAAGCGCCTATGCGACATACAGCCGCGGCTATAAGGGGCGCGCTTACGATCTCAACGCCGGTAGCCCCATCGTGTTCGATGCCAATGGTGCGGCGATCTACGAACCGCTGGAAAACGAAACCGTCAATCATTTCGAAGTGGGCTTGCGCGGCCGTCTTCTAGATGGGCGCCTGCTGGCAGCGCTAACCGGGTTTCATACGACGGTCGATGATTTTCAAGCGGCATCACAGCGGACGGACGGCATTCCAGGGTTCGTGCTGAGCAATGTCGGCAAGTTCCGCACCAAGGGCGCGGAGTTGGAAGTCACAATTCGGCCAGATCGTGTATTCGAAACTGGTTTCAATCTGTCTTACGTCGATGCAAGCTATGTCGACTTCCCAAACGCAGAATGCGGTCCGGCAACATTGGCAGGGCGGCCAGCCAGTTGCGCGATCAGCGGAACCCAGGATCTGTCCGGAGCTCGTGCAGCTAATTCTCCCGAGCTGTCCGGCTTCGTCTACAGCACCGTTTTTGTGCCGCTCAGCAACAGCGGTTGGGAAGCATCCTTGCGTGGAGAGGTCAGCTTCCAGTCTGATACGCTGTATTCGCTGACACAGGATCCCAACACTATCCAGGACGGATACACGCTGGTGAACGGTCGCCTTCAATTGACCGCTCCCGGCAAACGCTATTCAGTTGCGGTGTTCGGGCGTAATCTGTTCGATGTTGATTATGCGGAAAGCATATTCTCAACCCCCGTCCTGGGCGGCTACTCACAGTTTATCGCGAAAGACAGGCGATTGGGTGTCGAAGTCCGCGCAAGCTTCTAAGACCATGCTGACGTCAAGCTCAGTGCCGTTCGGTCGGTTGTCAACTGGGCGGCTGATGCTGTTCGCTCTGCCTGCACTGCCAGCAGCGGCGCTTAGTTTTCCGATCGGTGCATACCTACCGCCCTACTACGCAGAACGCATGGGCGTGGACCTCGCGACTATCGGGCTGATATTCATGCTGGCACGGCTGTGGGACATCTTCACCGACCCGTTGATGGGGTCGCTGACGGATCGCACAAAATCCCGTTGGGGGCGAAGGAAGCCATGGATTGTAGCGGCTGCGCCCATCCTCCTGCTTGGCACATCCCTGCTCTTCTTTCCTTGGGCGTCGCCCAGCATTGCCATGCTGCTGATCGCATTGTTCATAACCTATCTTGGCTACACGATGCTGACGATCACGCAGCTCGCGTGGGCTGCCGATCTCGGACAGAGTTATGACGAACGATCCAGGTTGCAGGGAGGTGTTTTGCTCGCCAGTATCGCAGGCTTGCTCACCGCGATGCTATTGCCCGCGATCGTAGAGGCCGGTGCGGTCGACCCGGCACGGGCACGAGTGGAAGCGCTGGGATGGTATGTTCTGGCGCTGACGATCCCCGCGATCGCAATCGCGGTCTGGGCTGCTCCTACAGGAACGGCTTCTGTGCACCGGGAAAGCAATTTTACACATGCCATGCGCCGACTATTTGTCAGACCGGAGTTTCGCAGGTTGCTTGCGGCAGACTTCATACAGGGTATCGCTGGCGGAATGCTTCTCAGCGGCTTTGTCTTTACGATGGACAGCTATCTCGATCTGGGTAACCGCGCAGGGTTGCTACTGCTCGCATTCATGGCCTCTGGGTTGGTGTTCGTCCCCCTGTGGGGAATTGTAGCGAAACGATTGGGCAAAAGCATGACCATTGTATGGTCGTCGCTATTCACCATACCGTTCGTGGCAGCTCTGTTCCTCGTGACGCCCGGCAGCTTGATAGGCGCCTTGGCCGCAATCATCGGTTTCGGCTCGACAATGGGCGTGTGGATATTTCTTACCCGTGCCATCGTCGCCGATATCGACGAACTGGAACGTCGGGAAAGCGGTTTCATCCAAACTGGCAGCGCATTCGCCCTGGTCACGCTTTCGACGAAACTTGGTCAGGCGGCTGCGGTAGGGGTAGGGTTCTGGATATACTCGCGGATCGGTTTTATTCCCGGTGCGTCCGTGCAGCTCGATGGCGTTCCTCTACGCATGGCGTTCCTGACATTCGCTCCGCCGATTCTTGGCCACCTCGCGATAGCCGCGATTATGTTCGTGCACCCCGATGACCGCCATCGATTGGCGACGACGCCCGATATCGCCGCGTGAAGCTTGCTGATTGCCAATCGATCGAAGATCTGCGCGTGCTTGCAAAGAAGCGCGCTCACAAAATGGTTTTCGATTACATCGACGGCGGCGCGGATGATGAGAAGACGCTGCGCGAAAACTCTTCCGCGTTCGACCAATACCGGTTCCAGCACCGCGTCCTGCGAGATGTGTCGAAAATCGACTTGACGACCAAGCTGCTCGGTAAGGTTTACCGCACACCCATTATATGTTCACCCACTGCAGGAAACCGCCTGTTTCACATCGAAGGCGAGAAAGCTGTAGCCAGTGCGGCCGGTGATCGCGGCGTAGTATGTGGGCTTTCAACTCTCGGCTCGACGTCGATCGAAGAGTTCGCTGCGACTGGTTCAGGACCAAAATGGTTTCAATGCTACGTATGGAAAGATCGCGGTCTTACCCGTGCAATGCTGGAGCGAGCAAAAGCGGCAGGGTTCGAAGCGCTCGTCCTGACTGTCGACATGCCGGTTCACGGTCACCGCCGACGCGATCACCGCAACGGGTTTTCCATACCACCAAAGATTGGCTTGAAGCAGATATGGGAAGCCGCCAAGCGTCCCAGTTGGACGACCGATTATCTGCTGAGCCCTGCGATTCGATATGCAAATCTCGACAATGCAATGCCTGCAACTAGTCTGGCGTCTTTCGTGAACGAACAGCTCGATCCGGCATTTGGATGGACTGATGCACAGGATTTGCTGACGGACTGGAACGGCCCAGCCATATTGAAAGGCATTGTGCATCCCGATGATGCGCGCAGAGCGATAGATACAGGATTTCGAGCGGTTTCAGTCTCCAATCATGGTGGACGACAATTGGATAGGGATGTCACTGCGTTGGACGCGTTGCCTGGGATCGTCGAAGCGGTTGGAAATAGGGCAGATGTAATTCTTGATGGCGGCGTGCGAAATGGCGGTGACGTCCTTGTGGCGTTGGGATTAGGCGCAGCAGCAGTAAGTGCCGGCCGGGCATATCTCTATGGACTTGCGGCGAATGGCGCAGCTGGGGTAAATAAAGCGTTGGAAATACTTGAAAATGAGCTAATTCGCGGAATGGCGTTATCGGGATCAATTAAATTGTCAGACGTTGCCTCACCAACAGATCTCCACCATATTTAACAGTCTGAATAATTTACTCGCTGCGGCAGCACATAAACCCATCATCTCTTTCGCCGTTTCAATCCCCCTAACTGTCATCCGGCATTGCCCGAAGCATAAAAGCATCGAACAGTGGTTTCGTGAATGCAGTTACACCGTAGCCCGGCGTATAGATCATACCCTTCAGGTTTATGGTTCGTTCTCGATGCCATGGGTCTAGAGAATTGAAAGTGATGGCGGCCCGGATTTGGAGGTTATTTGAGGTGCTGAGGCGTATGGTACCTTGGCGGGATATCTGGGTGGCTTCTCATGCTGAGGGAAGGGGTACTCACAAACGGGCGCAACGCGGTATACCAAGTCATCAGACGGGGAACAATGGCGGCGATGCAGGGCCCAAACTGAAATAGGCGCTCGCCAAACTCGGAAACTCGACACTCGAGATTATCAAACGGTCAGATCGCGCCAAGGGCTTCCACATCCTACCTCGACGCTGGGTCGGCGAACGCACCTTTGCCTGGCTGAGCCGAAACCGGCGTCTGGCCAAAGACTTCGAACACAACATTGCATCCGCAACTGCCTGGATCTTCATGGTGCCCGTCCAGCTTCTCGCAAGATGACGTGACCCCCTGATTTTCCTCCAAGTTCGATTAGAGTCCGGCCTGACGGAAGGACGGACTGATGGAGCGGGTACGTTTTACAGAAGAGCAGATTATTGGGGTGCTGCGCGAGGCTGAGGCTGGCGCGAAGACGGCCGACCTTGCGCGCAAGCACGGTGTGTCGGAGGCGACGCTTTACAACTGGAAGGCCAAGCGGCTGCGGGCGCTGGAGGAAGAGAACGAACGCCTCACGCGGTTGCTGGCGGACGCGATGCTGGACAATGCAGGTCTGAAGGACCTGCTTTCAAAAAAATGGTAACGCCTGCCGTCAAGCGGGAAGCGGTCGCACATCTTCAGGCCCTGCTTGATGTCAGCGAGCGGCGGGCGTGCAGGGTCATTGCGGCGGATCGGACGGTCATTCGCTACCAGTCGCGGCGCGGCGACGATGACGAGCTTCGCGAGAAGTTGCGCGAACTGGTACATCAGCGTCGGCGGTTCGGCTATCGATGGATTCCCCCGAGTTTTGGACCGAACCTTCTTCCAAAGCATTGTGATTCTGTAACCCTGAACAAACCCCAGGTTCATAATTGGAAAGGAGATAAGCGTTGGCGAAATATTCAGTCGGAGATCAGGTCAGTTGGAATTCTGAGGCAGGCAGAGTCAGCGGACATATTTCGAAAGTCCACGAAAAGGAATTCGAGTTCAAAGGCCGGACGCATCATGCAACGGAAGACGAACCTCAGTATGAGATCGAAAGCGACAAGACCGATCACGTCGCGGCCCATAAAGAAAGTGCACTGAGAAAGCTTAAAAACTGATGGCGACCTTCCACACGATCGGTCATTCGAACCGTGAGCCCGAAGTGGTCATCGCGATGCTGAACGATGCCGGAGTGACGATGCTCGCGGACGTACGGGCCTTTCCTCGGTCGCGATCCAACCCGGCATTCAATGTCGATAGCTTTCCGGTCCTCCTCAAAAAGGAGAATATGACATATCGTCATTTTGAACGTCTCGGGGGGCGCAGAGGGAAACAGCCGGATATCGACGATGAATTGAACGCGTTCTGGCGAGTGCAGAGCTTTCACAATTATGCGGATTATGCACTTACCGGGGAGTTCCAGTCGGCGTTACGCGAATTGGAGGATATCGGAGCCAAGCAATTCGTAGCGCTTATGTGCTCCGAGGCCGTATGGTGGCGCTGTCATAGACGCTTGATCACTGACTATCTTCTCGCGCGACAACACCGGGTCAAACATCTGATGGCTCCTGGACGATATCAAGAGGCGGTACTAGGCAAAGGCGCCGAAATTCAACCGGATGGTCGTGTGGTTTACCCCGGCAATGCAGTCGGTGACGATCACCCTCCGCACTCGCCGGATCCTGTACCCTTATGTCGACACGAATCTTTGGCATACCGCGAAAACCGGGCTAGGGCGCGCCAACTTGGTCAGGAGACTCGTTCAAGCAAATCGCCAGATGAAACAACCTCGTAGAGATCGCGGCCCAAGCATCTGACCGGCTCACCAGAGGCTGTCTTCCAACCTTGAGCACCAAGATGCTTACGCAAACCCATCTCAGTGTTTTCTATGACAATGAACCGAAACCAGATAACTCGAACCTCGCGATCTGCGCCGTTCCGGCACCTAATTTCCTCAAGCAACTCTTGCTGAACGTCATCCATGACGGGTGCTACCTCACTTCAACTGCGGGTCTGGCAGACCAGCCATCTCGTACAATGCCAATATTGGCCGGCCCTATTCCGACCATTCGTCAACATTCAATCAAATCTGAATGAACCTCCGCTTTCGGGAAGCTGATTTCGCCAGCGCTACGTCGCCTTGTCGGCAGTATTTGCCGTTCAGTAGTGTTTTGCATTTCACCAAACGCAGTCTGTCGGCTTATCGCTGGTTTTGATAAAAAAAGACCGTCACGAAGCGATCCAATTGCAGCCAATCGTCACATCGCACCTTGATTCCGAAAGCCGCCGCGCGCACCATTCCTACAACGGAGAGTTGAGATGCATATCCCAGAAGGTTTCGCAGTCGTAACACCTTACATCTTCGCGAATGGTAGCGAAGATTATGTTAAGTTTCTCGAAGCCGCGGTTTGTCAGCGGCTCCCTCGGACATTCCTTATTTAGTCATTCTCTCCAGCTTCCAAGAGGGTCCTTATTCAGTAACGGATTGCGGCCAGACTACAGCCCATCGCGCCCTCACGCGAAGATCGGGTTCAAAGTTCCCTTCCGAGGGACTGCTGGTATGCATGAGATAACTGGCGCGCCTTTTCATTGAAGGCTTCAAAATCCCTTTCGAAACGTGCGCGTATCTTCGGCTCCAATTCTTCGATTATCGCTCTCGCGGCAGGGTTCCGCTGGATCGCTCCTGCGGCATTGCAGCGCGCGCCATAATCCTGCTTGCGATCTTCGTCCATCCACAGGTCGATCTTGTCATTGAGGCCGCGGACCAGTTCTCTGGAAGGCCTCTTCGGTCTGGCCCTAGCTGTATGTGCGTCAAAATCGAAAGTGTCGAACGCGTCCATCGGCCGAGCGTTCTTTTCACGCTCGATCCTGCGCCGCGCTTCTTCAGCGGCTTCACGCTTGTCAACAGGGTCTTCTCCAAGATATTTTGCCTTCCCGATATCGTTTTCAGCCGGATCTAGCGGACTTTCATCGTAGTAGTTGAATCTTAACTTGCCGTTCTCATCGATATAGCACACCGGCTGCTCCTCTGCCTCCGTCATTTGGGTCGCGATGGGGCCATTTTTTTTGCGATCATTTTCTAGGTTTCGCGCATTGCTGGCCTGCCTGGCATCACCGTTCTGAACTGCCGCGAGGTCAAACTTCTGTGTCTCCTCTTGAGCGCTTTCCGCGCCCTTGACTAAAGCTAGAGCAACTTCTTTGGATGTCGTCGCGTTCATCTGAAGGTTCGTGACAATGGCCGGCTTCGTATGAGCCCTTAGCTGCGCACTATCGACCTTTGAATTGTGGTTCGAAAGTGCCGGTGATGGAAGCTTATCGAGTGCCTCGAATATTGCGTTTCTCATTGCGCGAAGTACTTGCCGGTCGCGGCACATATTGATGGCAATTTGTTGCATTTCATCGGGGGCTTCGGCTGCAAGCCCCCACGCCTCTCCGGGCGAAAAGTCTTGAACCAGTTCCGGCATCTCGTTGACAAACGCAATGAGCCGCTTCGCCGCGACATCATGCTTGTCGATCAAACGGCGAATTCGCTGCTGCGCCTGTGGGTTCGAAACCTTCAGCGTTTCTGGAAGCTCTAGCGAGACCTGATCATTCTTCTCGAAGGTGACCATTGTCGTACCTTGATCTGTTACGACTGTTGGCCTGAGATGGTGCTTGGCGACGATTTCGATGATTTCGGAGGCAAGGTCCTCCTCCCGCTCGGTCCGTTTAGCTGCAAGCGTGTCTGCTACGTACCTGATGACCACTGGATCGCTTCCGAAGTCATGGAAGGCTGCCTGGAGCCCGAGATCCGAACTGGAAAAAAGGTACCGCTTGTTAAGCGCCAACGAGAGATCGTCGACGTCGATGTTTTCGCGCGGCTTGAGCAATTCAGGGTGTTTCACAATTGCTCGGCCTAGATCGTCAAGCTGTCGATCCTGCGCATCTTTCGTAGGTTGCAATCTTGCCTTGATGGAACTGGTGCTGGAAGATTTGATGTACGCAAGCTCGTCTGCGTTGGCGTCCACTGGAATTATCCACTCGCGATATTGGGTAAGGCGGCGTTTTTCGTAAATTATGTTCTCGACAAAGCGATTGAGTTTCTCAGCCTCTCTCGCTGCGTCCTCTTTCAAAATGCGCAATCTAATTGCCTCAGCCTTTTGGCGTTCCTCGGCTAGCCGCTTCTCCTCTTGAGTTTTTAGCGCAACTTCAGCGGCTGCCGTGATTTCAGGCCCACCGCCAAACCAGGCAAAGTTGGCTTTTAGGCTGGCCTGCATAACTTGCAGTTCGTATCTTTCCGGAATGCCGTGCCCGTCGCCTTGTGCCCGCAGAACAAGGGCACTCGGGTCGGCAAGCAGGCGCCTGACGACGTCCGCGATAGCCTCGTCTTGGCGGAATTTGGCTTGCCGGAGCGAGTTCTGATGAATGAGGTACTTAGAGTCTTCGACCAGCGATCTTTCCTGTTCGGATTGGTAGGCTTCAGGCGCGATACGGCCGGCTTTATCAACAACCAAGCGGCGCTGACTGGTGATCAAGTGCGCAACAAATCGCGCTACGTCTGACGGGGCTTCAGCAATCGCTTGGGGCCGTGCCGGTTGGTGCTGCGGTTTCGCGGCAAGAGAAGGTAAAGGCTCTTCAGTGGTCGGCACGAGAACGATCTTGCCCTGCTGGATTTGCCGCAACAAGGCGAGGTGTTCACCGGCTGCAATCTTCGCATCAGCGGCCGCCTTGGCCGATCTGGCGGGAAGAGAAAGGTGATTGCCCAATTCGTAGTCCAGCTCCGCTACGTAAGCACACGCTTCGGCAATATGTTTGGTGGCGTTCGCAAACCGGGTGCGGGCACCGACCAGCTTTGCTGGCGAGTCCGAGTAACTCTCAATGTCGGTCTCGGCGCACCTTGCAAGGGCGCGCTGACGCTTGATGATCATGAAGGGCCGTGACTTCAACCGTGCGATGTGTTCCTTGGCGGAGTCGGCTTCAAAATTCTTTTGAACGGCCTCAATTCGTGCTTTGCCATATTCAAGGAGGGCGGCATCGAACATTTTGTCCAGTTCTGGCGTTCGGTGGGAAGATCGATGGTACCGGCGCGTCAGCGCTTGTTCTCGCTTTGACAGCCGTACGAGGCCTGCTTGCTTAGATTTCTCCAGTAGGCTTACTCGGTAGTCCCAATTGGATTGCTCGTTTGCCGCGCCTGTACGAGTTGGCTTGCCCTGCATTTCCCGTGACGACTGATCCTTGAATAGCTTCTTCTCAGGAACCTTGTCTATTTCCAGATCCTCGAAAGATCCCGCGTGATAGGAGGCTGGTAAGCCGGCTTTGACGAGCTGGTCGTTGACTGCTTCCGCTGCACGCTTGCGAAGGTGTTCAAACCAGTCTGACTGGGTTACCCGGTGGCACTTCAGTTGCCGGAAGGGGCGAGAGACTTTCCAATTGCCGCTCTTCTTCTTCTGGTACCGAACCTCCACTTCGAAATCCCATTTTCCGACAAATTCTTCAGGCAGAGGCGCGTCATAAGGCCAGGCCCGGTACTGCAACCTGATCTGGGCTGCAGTTTTCGGAAGTTCGCCGGTTCCATTAGCGACCGCCTTTAGGATCGCCTTCTGTGTCGGAGCCTTCATATGATTATCCCGGTTGCCTGTCATGAGGCTTGCAGGGCGCGAATAGTAAATCACGTGAAAATGAACATTCTTGGGATCGTTATTGACGTCAGCCGAGTGCAGCACGGCAATATAAGGCAGGCGGTACTGCGCGAAGACCAGACAGAATTCCTTCAGTGCCGCCGCGCGCTGCTCGACAGTGAGGCTGGCCGGCATCTCGCCTTCAATACGATGATAAATTTGCGGTGAAGACCCTTGATCCAAACAAACTGTGTTGGCCCAGCGCTTGGTGTTCATCCTCCAGCCCTGCGCGCAAAGGGCTCTGCGTGTGGCAAAATGTTCATCGTCCGGTACGACGACCCAGCTCGATTTGTCCCCGATCTTGGCCCCCTTTAGATGGGCTTGGTCGCTGCCATCTTGTGGCAGTTGCGCAAGTGCGTTTTCGATCGCGCTGGTGATTTTGGCTGGTAAGGTAGGATCGGCGAGAAGTTTGCGATAAAATTCCGGCTCCCCTTTAACATTCAGTTTGAGGCTTCTGCCCCTTGTCTCTCCACAGCAACTGTTCTCGGATGCTTCCATTTTCTCATGGAAGTCCTGGCGCACTTTCGCGTCTGCGCTGATGTTGCTCAGGATCGGCGCGGTTTCAGTAGGTTCAAGTGCCGCTTCCCGCTCTATGTACAGACCTTGTTCGGCTCCGTTAATCGAGGCTGAGACTGCCATGACCGAAACGGCAGCCTCTCTGATGATGTAGAGGTCGTGGACACCCGCTGGCGCAAGGTGGCCCTTGCTGATGTCACGGGCTGTCACGCTTGTATGGCGAATGTGAAATGTGCTTTGGCCCGAGGCTGAGATGGGCCGAATTTTCCTTGAGACAGGCACTCCCATCCCGGAAGCTGGGGAGCCTGAAGGCTTCAGGGCACGTTCGCCGTTCTTGCGCTTGATGTCCGTGCCCGGTTCGGAATCGATGTCGCTAGACGGCTTGACTGCTTTGCCTCCTACGCACCCGGTGATGTGCCCATCTTTGACGACACCCTGCTCATGAGAAAGCTTGGTGGAGAGAACGTTGGCCGCAGTCTTGGCTCTGAGAACCTTCTCATCCGCATATTTTGTAAGCTTCTGCAGATCGCTCGAAGGCGTATTCTGAGCTGAGGATGCGCTGGCTTTTTTCATAATGACTAATTGTCAAACGATTAGATCAATAGATCAATAGAAATCATGAAATTCTTTTAGTTTCCAATTGGAAATATAGAAAGAGGATTGGCGACATATCCCGAAGACTTCAGCTGGATGACTTGATGCCAATAAACGCACAAAGGGGTGGGAGTGAAACGTGCACCCCTTTGTGCTGAATTGCGCCTAAAAAGATCCCTCTGTTTTGAGATTATTGTAAAAATCTCAGCAAACTTTTAACTTGCTTCATGCTAAAAATTTGACATCAAGCCTGCGCTGTGGCTACGTTGATGATATTTGAAACGCATAAATCAAGTATTATGAGGGTCTGATATGAAGGCGATTGCCAGATTGAATCTGCGCAGCGGAAAGCTCGAACGTCCTTGGCGGACCCGCAAACATCAGTTTGTTTTGCAGCGCGATGGTAGGAGCCGCGAAACTCTGGCGGATGATTATGAGGAAGCGGTAGGGAAGGTATTGGAGGGATACTCCATCCGAATGTCGGATGGTCGCTCTCCGCCGACGCTGGTGACGCCCCTGTCTCTGACAATTGATGAAGCCGCCGGCACTCCGAAAGATCAGCTGTGGGCGTATACGATGCCCGAGCCCCCATTCTCGCGTGTGACCCTTGAAATCGATATTCGCGCCGCGCTTGTCGCAAAAGCCGCGCAAATATATTGGATCGCGGGTCCGAAGGTCGCCGATAAGTTCCTAGGCACCCATTTGAACCTCAGCGATGTCGAAGCCACGGGAAAACTTCTGAAGCTGGCGACGTCGCCTTTTGCGCGTGTTGTGTTTGAGGCCTACGATAGCGCCTTCCGAATTGGCAATGCGCCCACATTGCCGAAATCGGACAACGACCGGCTTGCGACATACATTGCGGCTTTCACATCTGGCGCCCGGGAGCCTCACCTGAGCCCAGCGGATTGTCTGGACAGTCCGCTTCAGCGGACAATGCTGGCGGCCTATTGGCGAGGGCTCATTCGTAGCGGCAAGCTCTTCAACGATGCCTTGCTTGATGCTCCTCCGATCCGCCGACTGGCGGTATTGGCATCGATGACGGAAGCCGCAGTCCGCAACGCGCTGGCAAAAGAAAAGGTGAAACTGCCTTTAAAAGCCGATGATCACGATCGAGTTATAGCGTGGCTTGAGCGTACCAGGGGTTTCACGCCGCTTCGTGAAGATGAACGATATTGGCCAGCAACGGATTGTTAAGTCGTTCTGCGGTGATTAATTGTTTGCCTACTTCGCACTGATGCGCTGGCATCCGCCTAAGAAGCCGACCCTATGCGTATCAGGTTGATCCGCCGCAAGCTGACGCTCCTTTAGAGCGTCTTCCTACCATTCTGGTTCATATCCGCATGAGCTGAAGTAGTTGGCGCATTCGTCTGGCTGGAAGATGTCGACGAGCCTGCCGATCATATCCCACAGTCCGCTGACGGTCCGCTCGCTCGCCCTTCTTGCAGCGGCCGTGGCTGCGGGTCATATTCGTTGCCGTCCACGTCTCATCGATGAACACGAGACGCTCCGGCTCCAGATCGAGCTGCTCGTTGAACCAGTGCCGCCTCTGTTTCAGGACGTCGGGACGGTCCTGCTCGATCGCGTGACCGGTCTTTTTTTTCGTGTAATCCCGTGGCGATCGAAAAACTTCCACAAGGTCCCGGTCCCAATGTTTATGCCGCGATTAGCAAGACCGGACTGGATCTCGCCGAGCGTGATGTCTACTTGCTCCTCCAGCAGCGCCATGATCTCCTCGGCGTGGACGTCGGTCTTCGATGAGCGCTGGTCCCCGCCAGGCTTTCTGGCAATTGCGCGCCCATGATCGCGCGCAAGCTGATGCCAGCGGATCGCGCTCGCCACGCTCACTCCGAAACGCGCAGCAGCACCGCGACGGCTCAGACCCACTTCAATCGCCGCGACGACCCGTTCACGCAAATCCTGCGATAGTGCTTTGGTCATCCATCCTGGTCTCCGCACCAGCACGGATCCTGGAGCCGTGGCGAAGTCCGGCTCCGGGTGCGGGAGATCATCCGGCAGGTGTGCGACGAACTGGGCCTGAAGATCATCAACGGAGCGCTGTCACGAGATCACGTCCATATGTTCGTGGAAATACCGCCGCATGTCTCGGTCAGTGATTTCGTGCGCCGCGCCAAGGGCCGGTCATCGCGCAAAATCCAGCAGGAGTTCGAACACATCCGCAAACGCTACTGGGGCCAGCGGTTCTGGGGCAGGGGCTACTTCTCCACCACATCCGGCAACATCACCGATGACATCATCATGGGCTATCTCGACCGCCATATCCGCAAGGATGGCTTCAGCCCCTCCCCGTGATCCTACCGGCATCAGCCGGTTAGTCATTCAGTGCTTCTCATCGCCTAGCTGGTATCTGCCAATTATGAGGAAGGCGACGAGAATAAGCTCTGCAGGAAGTAAGATCATGACGACCTTGAGAGCATCAAGGGTTAGCTGGCTTCGGGGCTTGTGCGCCTGGTAGCTAATTAAGTCGAGAAGCAGTTCAGCTAGGGCAGCGCCTACACCGTAACTTGCTTTCTGCATGAAGCTCATTACGCAAAGGGTATGAGAATGCTCGCGTCTGCCGCTTCGCATTTCGCCGTACTCGACTGTGTCTGGCAAAGCCGACCAGAAGGTAAGGTATTCAGCTGCAGCGCCGATGGCTGACAGTGCAGCGACGGTTACAATTACAGGGACAGTCTAAATGGGATTGAAGAATAGCAGGAGCGACCCTGTGATGGATACTAAAGTTCCAGTTCGCCAAACAAACCGCTTCGAAGTCTTTACAGTCACGAATGCCCAAAAATGGCGCTGCGATCAATAAGATGTCGCGAGATAGCAGGGCGTCACGATACGATTGGCACATTTCCCGCCATACTTTCCGTCTACGAGCTGTGCAACCTGTGTAAGCAAGCGGCGGCGCTGTGCTTGCGGCAGTGATTTGACGAAGGAGTAACTAGCAAAAAGCGCACGTGCAGCGGATCCATCGATAAAACGGAGCCGCTCAAATCTATGGTATTCGATTTCGCCAAATCCTGCGGCGGTCAACTGGCTGCGATGTAGGTCTTCATTCAGTCCATAGTGCCCCTGCTGTGTCTCCGAAGGAGCGAGCACAATATCCTCAAGAAGCGGGGCGATCGCATCGGTAAAAGCGTCGTCGGAGTTGGGTTGCCGATAGACATTCCACCAAAGGGCTAGCTTTCCACCCGGATGGAGCAGGCCGCGAATTTTTTGCAAGGCGGGCTCCGGTTCCAGCCAGTGAAAGGCACTGGCGCAAGCCACGAGGTCGAATTTGCCGATGATGTCTTCTTCGCCAAAGGCATGGGCAAAAACCTCGATCGACTGGCCAAATCGATTTTGCAGGAACGCAGCGAGTGCCAAGTCCGGTTCGACCGCGACGAGTCGATCCGGCCTTAACGCCAGCAATGAACGGGTCGCAAGCCCCGTCCCCGCCCCGATTTCTAGCACGGTTCCTGCGCCCGCCACCTCTGCAATCAAATCGTAAAGTTCTGCCGGGTAATCCGATCGGGCTAGATCATAGCCCTCAGGATCGGTCCCGAAAGCACTTCGACCCGCATATCGCGGCAATTGCCTCACCATGAGCACACACCTTTCATTCTGTAATGTAGGCCATGGCTTTTAGCAAACTTTCGGCATAGTTTGAGCGGGAAGGATCGAAGAATCGTGCGATCTCTCATTTCAGAAACTGAAGACCAAATTCGCACGCAAACGATCGAGCCAACCTGTTGAAGCGCCGCCATCGGACAGAGCAGGATCTAGCAGCCGGAAGCGATAATAGGTCAGGTTCAACTGGGTGCGCGCCAGAGGAACATAGTCTAGGCTGAGTGTATGCAGGCGATAGTTTGTCGCGATTGTTAGATTATCGTTAGAGAATGCGGCGAACACCGCATCGACCTCGGCCCGCGCAAAACCGTAACCAAAGCGCCAGTCCCCAATGTCGCGACTGCGCCCTACGAAGGCATCGATGCTGTAGCCGGTATCGGCCGCAGTTCTGGCGCCAAAATTGTGCACCAGATCTGCAGTTACGGTGACCGGCCAGCGGTTTCCCAGACCGGAGGAGGTGATCGATCCTATAATGTCGAGCAGTCTGAAATCAGAAAGAAAACGACCGTCCAGCGTGCGCAGATTGCTGCGGAAGTCGCCTGCATCGGCACCCGCAAGCGAAGCGAGGCGATAGTCGTAATATCCTGCCGCAACATCTAACCGGAACCGTTCGAATTCGGAGCCAGCCTTGACCTGCGCTCCGATCATGCGGCTGTCAGGCCCGCCCGTGGCTTCGTCGATCAGGAAGTAAAGGCCCGACAACTCAAGTGCGGCCCTTTCGCCAAGACTGGTCAAATAGGTTGCAGCGACACCTTGCGGGCTTACGTCACCATCCCAGACAAGATCGGTTCGCTTGAAAGGCAGAGGCATTTTGCCACCGCTCAGAGCAAGGTTTCCTGCTTTTGCGCGTACATATAACTGGTCGAGGCTGACCAGCAGGTCATCGTCGAAATTGCTCAAGGTGACATCGGCGGTGTTGGGATCGTCCGGGTCGCCGGTAGAAAGTTGGGCCCCGATTGTCAGAGCATCGCTGATTGCATAGGCGCCGCGCAGTCTGGCGCGCAGCACCCCGCGGTCGCGGTTTCGGACGGTGTTTTCGCCGCGGTTCGATTCATAGCGCAGCCGCAAATCCCCGCTCAACGCCAGTCGCGTGGTTGGCGTAGCGATAGCATTATTCACGGCGGCAGCGCTCTTTTCCGGCGGCGTCACCACCATCGGTTTGCTATTATCGGTCATAGTCTCGATAGACTTTTCGAGTGTTTCGATGCGTGCCGAAGTTCGCGCCTGCTCGGTCTTGAGCGCAGCCAGTTCCCGGCGCAAGTCATCCGTATCCAACGATGACTGGGAAAATGCGGGGCTTGCAAAGGCGAGCGAAAGGCTGATCGTCAAACCGGCATGGACAACACGGGACGGGAGAAAAACAGGAAGGCGAGGTCGTTTCATGTTCGGCCATCTTTCGTGCTGGGTTCGTGTCGCCGCCCCCGATCTCATGCGATTAAATGCTGCGGAGGTGAAGGGTGCTGTAGAGTCGGACTTTAGGCACACATCCTGTCACGGTGCTTTCGTCCGGCCATGCCCGCGCAAATGAGCGACAATTATCGGATGACAGATTAGCGTCAGAGTTTTCGCGCATATAACCGGCCAACCATCGAGAAACCTTCCCTTCTAGAACACTAACCAGTGAATACCGTTTTCGGCAGACACTCAGGATTTGAGAAAGATTATGGTGCTTGCTTTACTGGGTTTCGCGATGGTTCTGACCTTCATGACCTTGATCATTATGCGACGCTTGTCGCCGATGGTCGCGCTCATCCTGATACCGATCCTGTTTGCACTTGTGGCCGGTTTCGGCGGGAATGAGCTGGGCGACATGATGCTCGAAGGGATCAAGACGCTGGCACCGACCGGCGTGATGCTGATGTTCGCGATCCTTTTTTTCGGCCTGATGATCGATGCCGGACTGTTCGATCCTGTGGTGAAGCGGATTTTGCGAATGGTCGGCGGCGATCCGCTGAAGGTCGTGATCGGCACGGCTGCACTGGCAAGCTTTGTTTCGATGGATGGTGATGGATCGACGACTTACATGATCGTCACGGCATCGATGCTGCCGCTTTACCGCCGATTGGGAATGGACGCGCTCAATCTCACCTGCGTTACCATTCTGGCCGGTGGGGTCATGAATCTGACACCGTGGGGCGGACCGCTGGCCCGCGCAGCCAGCGCGCTGCAGCTTGATGCCGGAGTAGTCTTTGTGCCCTTGATCCCGGTCATGGCTGTCGGAATCTTGGGGGTGATGGGGCTTGCTTGGCACCTTGGCCTGAGCGAGCGCAAGCGGCTTGGAGTGCTGGAGTTATCCGCTCCCGGCCACGGAATGGGCTTTGGCCTGCCAAAAGCGCAGAGATCGGCTGCAGAGGCGGCAAAGCACGATGGTTTTACCAACGATGGCTTGATGGAAGACGTGGCCCTGCTCGCCTCGGACGAGACGGATTCTGCCGAACTGCGGCGCCCGCGCCTGCTCTGGTTCAACGCGGTGCTGACACTTTCAACGATTGTTGCGCTTGTTGCTGCTATCTTGCCGTTACCGGCGATTTTCATGATAGCCTTCTCGATCGCCATGATCGTTAACTATCCCAAGCTGGATGAGCAGCGACGCCGTGTGGCCGAGCATTCGAAAAATGTGATCGCAGTCGTCTCGCTGATTTTCGCCGCCGGCATCTTCACAGGCATTCTGGGTGGGACGGGCATGGTCGATGCCATGTCGCAAAGCTTTCTGGCGATTATCCCTGAAGCCTGGGGCCCCTACCTCGCCCCAATCACCGCACTGGCCAGCATGCCGTTCACGTTCTTTATTTCCAATGACGCATTTTATTTCGGCGTTCTGCCGGTCATAACCGAGGCTGCGGGGCATTACGGGATTACCCCTGCCGAAATGGCGCGGGCATCCCTGATCGGCCAGCCGGTGCATTTGCTCAGCCCGCTTGTCGCCTCAACCTATCTGCTGGTCGGTCTGGCCGGCGTGGAATTTGGCGACCATCAGCGCTTCACTATCAAATGGGCGATAATGATCTGCCTGATCATGCTGGCCGCCGCCTTGCTGTTCGGGATTTTCCCTTTTGCTGCAGGCTGATTTTAGCGCGTTGCTTGCAATAGACTGTCTTCGTTCGATGCGACTTCCAGCACCTCGTGCCACTTGCGATAGAACTGCTGACGGCTGAGCTTGTCGAGATTGACTAGCAATGCTGGCCCCACCCGTATCGCCCGGGTCGGTATGATCTTCAGATCAAAACTTCCGTTCGCGGGCAGATCGCTTCGTACCGGGTTCATCGATGCTGCGGCGATATGCTGTTGGCCGCGTGTGGACAGCAGAAAATCCAGAAAGAGCCGTGCCGCCGCAGGATGCGGCGCATTTTTCGATATCAGGGCGATCCGTGACATCACCAGAGTGTAGTCGGAAGGAGCGACCACCTCGACCGCCGGGTGGCGTGTCAACACCGGTATAAAATGGGGCCAGCCGCCGGTTTAAAAATGGGCCATTCAGTTTAAACAAAAAGCCTCTGGTTGAGGCTGGGTTTGATCGGCGTCGGGGAAGCGGCTGTAGCGTAG
>JBBSOT010000018.1:0-30766 GCA_038259455.1 Hyphomicrobiales bacterium
AAGGTGACGACCCGTGCGCTGGCCAGCGACGCCATGCCCTGGACGTTTTCGTCGTCATGGTTGAGGACGACAAGGCCGCCCGGCAGGACAGCCTTTACCAGCGCTGACTTTTCCTCGGTGACGGCCTCGATCTGCCTGAATGCCGAAAAATGTTCGAGCCGAACAATCGTGACAATGCCAACGTGAGGCTGCAGGAGATCAGCCATCGGTGCAATGTCACCGCTTCCCGCTGATGCGACTTCAACAACCACATAATCGGCGCCACTCTCCAAATCGCGGAGAAAGCGCGCCAAATGGCCGATCGTGTTGCGCAGATACTGGGTCCGCACCGGAAGCTGGCCGGCAATGATGTGGCCGAGCAATGCGGTGGTGGTCGACTTGCCGGAACTCCCGGTGATGCCGATATGGCGAGCGGTGCTGCGCTTGCGGGCACGTCGGCCCAACGCAATACGATAGGACAGTTTCGCCTGCTTCAGGATCGGCCTGATAAAGGTGCGCAAAGGCCCGCTTTTATCGAAAGGATTCATTCAGCATGACCGGAATTCGGGACTATTGACGTGAAGATGCACCAAATAAGCTGCAATTTCAATCGCATGCGCGGTCTGCCAGCTGCCCGACGCCTGTCCCTGTCGGCCGGTACCGAGCTAATGTCGGGGCGTTTGTCTCTTGGAGGCAGGGTCGGCGGGTCTTCCTCTTCCAAGCCGCATGTTCATCACCCGTGGTTGAACACGATCGTCTTTGTGGCGGACATGTCATAAAGCGCCTCGAAACCCTTTTCGCGTCCGTGACCTGAACGTCCAAAACCGCCGAACGGAAGTTCGACGCCGCCGCCCGCGCCATAGGCATTGACGAAGACCTGGCCGGCGCGAACACGCTTGGCAACGCGATGCTGGCGGGCACCGTCGCGGGTCCAGATGCCGGCGACCAGGCCATAGTCGGTGGAATTGGCAAGGCGCACGGCATCTTCCTCGCTGTCGAAAGGGACCAGCGCCAGGACCGGTCCGAAGATTTCTTCCTGCGCAATCCTGGCATCGGGCGGGACGGGACCGAACAGAACCGGCGCGAAGTAGCAGCCGCCCGATGGTGCATCGTTGCTTACCGAACCGCGCGCCAGCACAGCTATGCCGCTGGCCTCGGCGCCTTCGACCATGGCGGCTACGCGGTCGCGCTGTTTCGGGCTGATCAGGGCACCGAGGTCAAGGTCGGCATCGTGCGGGCCGGCGACAAGCCTGGCAAAGCGCTCGGCAAGCGCCTGTGCAACGTGGTCATAGATTGATCGCTCGATCAGCACCCGGCTGCCGGCCGAGCAGGTCTGGCCGCCGTTCTGGATGACCGCGTTGACGAGCACGGGCAGCGCCGCCTCGATATCGGCGTCGGCAAAGACGATCTGCGGCGACTTGCCGCCGAGCTCCATGGTGACACCCCGATTGTTGAGGGCAGCGGACTGCTGGATGGCAGTGCCGGTGGCCGGAGACCCGGTGAAGGTGACGTAGTCGACGTCTGGATGAGCCGACAATGCAGCGCCGGCCGTCGCACCATAGCCGGTGACGACATTGAAGACGCCGGCCGGGAAGCCCGCCTCCAGCGCCAGTTCAGCCATGCGGATCGTCGTCAGCGAGGCGTCCTCGGCCGGCTTGACGACCAGTGTGTTGCCCATGGCAAGGGCGGCACCGGCGACGCGGGCGAGGATTTGCAGAGGATAGTTCCACGGGATGATGCCGGCGACGACGCCATGCGGTTCACGCAAGGTGAGTGCGGTGTAGCCTTCAAGGAAGGGGATTGTCTGGCCATGGATCTTGTCGCCGGCGCCGCCGTAAAACTCGTAGTAGCGGGCCGCGGCGGCGACATCGGCCCTGCCCTGCCGGACAGGCTTGCCCGTGTCCCGCGATTCGAGCGCCGCAAGTTCGTCGCCATTGTCCTCGACCAGCCGCGACAGCCGCGTCAGCAAGCGACCGCGCTCGAAGGCCGGCCTGGCGGCCCAGCCTTCGAAGGCACGCCGCGCGGCAGCGACGGCACGGTCGACATCGGAGGCGGCGCCTGCCGGTATCGACGCGAAAAACTTGCCGTCGGAGGGGCAGGCAATGTCGATCGTTGCGCCGGACAGGGCCTGTACCGGCCTGCCGTCGATGATCTGCATGAATGCCCGGCCTTCGGCCACCGTTGTCGAAATATGTGCACCCAAGGCCGATTCTCCTTTGTGTTCTGTCACAGGCCGGCTTTATGGTGCCACCGCAATCTTAACCGGACCAGTAGGCATATTCGACGCTGCGACGCGTTGCCCGCTGGTCTTCCTAAATCGATTATAATATATCATGCTGCACTGCGGCATAAAATGGACAAGACATGACCAGCCAGATCATTCCGGTCGACCCCTTCGATTTCATCATCTTCGGAGGAACCGGCGACCTCTCCGAGCGCAAGCTGCTTCCAGCGCTCTATCACCGCCAGTGCGACCATCAGTTTTCCGAGCCGACGCGCATCATCGGCACGTCGCGCAGCAAGATGACGGATGAGGAATTCCGCACTTTTGCGCGCAAGGCCATCAAGGAACACGTGAAGGCAGAGTACATCGACAAGAAAGAACTCGAAACCTTCGTCGCCCGGCTGAGCTACGTGCCGGCCGACGCCTCGACCGGCGACGGCTTCGACAAGCTGAAGAAGGCGATTGGCGACAGCAAGGCAATACGCGCCTTCTATCTGGCCGTGGCGCCTTCGCTGTTCGGCGTCATCTCGGACCGGATCAAAGAGCACAAGATGGTCAATGCCAATTCGCGCATCGTCGTGGAAAAGCCGATAGGGCGCGATCTGGCCTCGGCCCGCGCGCTGAACGACCAGATCGGCAGCACCTTCGGCGAGCATCAGATCTTCCGCATCGACCACTATCTCGGCAAAGAGACGGTGCAGAACCTGATGGCGCTGCGTTTTGCCAACGCGCTTTACGAACCGCTGTGGAATTCGGCGCATGTCGACCATGTCCAGATCACCGTGGCCGAGACGGTCGGACTGGAAGACCGCGTGACCTACTATGACAAGGCGGGCGCGCTGCGTGACATGGTGCAGAACCACATTCTGCAGCTGCTTTGTCTCGTCGCGATGGAGGCTCCGTCGTCCATGGAAGCCAATGCGGTGCGCGACGAGAAGCTCAAGGTGCTGCGCTCGCTGAAGCGGGTCAATGGCCAGGAAGCGCCGAAATCGACGGTGCGCGGCCAGTATCGCGCGGGCGCTTCGGCGGGCGGCGCGGTAAAGGGCTATGCCGAGGAACTGGACAGCAAGGAAAGCAACACGGAAACCTTCGTGGCGCTGAAGGCCGAGATCGCCAACTGGCGCTGGGCCGGCGTGCCGTTCTATCTGCGGACCGGCAAGCGACTGGCGACGCGTGTGTCCGAGATCGTGATCGAGTTCAAACCGATCCCGCACAATATTTTCGGCGACAGTGCCGGCAATGTCTCGCCCAACCAGCTGGTGATACGGCTGCAGCCCGACGAGGGCGTGAAACAGTACATGATGATCAAGGATCCGGGCCCCGGCGGGATGCGCCTGAGGCAGATTCCGCTCGACATGATTTTCGCGCAAAGTTTCGACGGGCGCTCGCCGGACGCCTATGAGAGGCTGATCATGGACGTGATCCGCGGCAACCAGACGCTGTTCATGCGCCGCGACGAGGTCGAGGCCGCCTGGACATGGATCGATCCGATCCTATCCGCCTGGGCCGACAGCCGGCAGGAAGTGCAAGGCTACACCGCCGGCACTTGGGGGCCTTCGGCTTCCATCGCACTCATCGAGAGAGACGGCCGTACGTGGCACGAGAGCAGTTGATGGAAGAAGAAATCCGGCCAGACCGACGCATCTTCGCGAACCGGCAGGCTCTTGCCGAGGCCTTGGCCGATGCGGTGGCAGGCGTCCTGGCCGGCGCGATTTCAGCGCGCGGCACCGCCTTGCTGGCGATTTCAGGAGGGTCGACGCCAGCGCTGTTTTTTGCCGAACTTTCAAGGATGCAAATCGACTGGAGCCGGGTATCGGTGACCCTTGTCGACGAGCGCCTCGTGCCAGCCACTTCGACGCGCTCGAATGCGGCGCTGGCGATGGACAAGCTGCTGCAGGGCCCGGCGGCGGCGGCGCGCTTTGTCGGGCTTTACCAGGAAGCCGGGAGCGTAGAAGATGCGGCCGCGCTGGCCAATGACGCGCTGGGCAAGCTGCCCTGGCCGCTTGATGTGGCCATTCTCGGTATGGGAACGGATGGACATACGGCATCGTTCTTTCCCGACGCCGACAATCTCGAGGCGCTGCTCGACCCTTCGCAGTCCGCCATCGTACTACCGGTGCATGCGGCAAGCGCTGTCGAGCCAAGGCTGACACTTTCGCTTGCTACCATCGTCAAGGCGCGGTTTCTCGGCCTGCATATAGAGGGCAAGCAGAAGCGAGACGTTCTCGACCGCGCATGCAAAGGAGAGAGCCTGCCAATCAGGGCAGTTTTCAACCAGGCATCGAGGCCGGTGCAGATCTACTGGGCCGAATAGGCTCCCCGACTTGCATGGCTCGTCCGGAATGGCGCTCCCCTTCCGGGACATGCTGAACAAGGACACTTACAATGACGGCACGCAAAGACATCCAGGCGATCACCGAGCGAATCCGCGAACGCTCAAGGGCGTCGCGCGGCATCTATCTCGACCGGGTCAGCCAGGCGACCCAGCGCACCGCCAACCGCGGCGTGCTTTCGTGCGGCAACCTCGCGCATGGATTTGCGGTGTGCAGCCCGACGGAAAAGATCGAGCTTGGCGGTGACAGGGTGCCCAATCTCGGCATCATCACCTCCTACAATGACATGCTGTCGGCGCATCAGCCCTTCGAGACGTACCCGCAGACGATCAAGCAGGCAGCGCGCGAGGCGGGCGGCATCGCGCAGGTTGCAGGCGGCGTGCCGGCAATGTGCGATGGCGTGACACAAGGTCAGCCGGGCATGGAACTGTCGCTGTTTTCGCGCGACGTCATCGCCATGTCGGCAGCAATCGGCCTGTCGCACAACATGTTCGACGCAGCGGTCTATCTCGGCGTGTGCGACAAGATCGTACCGGGCCTGTTGATCGCGGCGCTGACCTTCGGCCATCTGCCGGCCGTCTTCATCCCGGCCGGGCCGATGACCACCGGCCTGCCGAATGACGAGAAGGCGAGAATCCGCCAGCTTTATGCCGAGGGCAAGGTCGGGCGGCCCGAACTGCTGGAGGCCGAGTCAAAATCCTATCACGGGCCGGGAACCTGCACCTTCTACGGCACGGCGAATTCCAACCAGATGCTGATGGAGATCATGGGCTTGCACATGCCGGGCGCCTCCTTCATCAATCCAGGCACGCCGCTGCGCGACGCACTGACGCGGGAAGCGGCCAAGCGCGCGCTGGCGATCACCGCACTGGGCAACGCCTACACGCCGGTCGGCAAGATGATCGACGAGCGGTCGATCGTGAACGGCATCGTCGGGCTGCACGCGACCGGCGGCTCGACCAACCACACGATCCACCTGATCGCCATGGCGGCGGCCGCTGGCATCGCGATCACCTGGCAGGACATATCCGACCTTTCGGAAGCAACGCCGCTGCTGGCGCGCGTCTATCCGAACGGCCTGGCCGACGTGAACCATTTTCACGCGGCCGGCGGTCTCGGCTTCCTGATCCGCGAACTGCTTGACGCCGGGCTGCTACACGAGGATGTGCAGACCGTTTGGGGCGAAGGCCTGCGGCCATACGCCGTCGAGGCGAAGCTTGGACTGGACGGCAGCGTCATGCGCGAGCCCTCGCCCGAAAAGAGCGGCGACGAAAAAGTGCTGGCGCCGTTCCCGAAGGCGTTCCAGGCGACAGGCGGTGTGAAAGTTCTGTCGGGCAACCTCGGCCACGCCATCATCAAGACGTCGGCGGTCAAGCCGGAGCGCCGCCTGGTCGAGGCGCCGGCGCTGGTGCTCGACAGCCAGCAGGCGCTGCACGATGCCTTCAAGGCGGGCGAGCTCGACCGCGACTTCATCGCGGTGGTGCGCGTCCAGGGCCCGAAGGCCAACGGCATGCCGGAGTTGCACAAGCTGACGACCGTGCTGGGCATTCTGCAGGATCGTGGACACAAGGTGGCACTGGTGACGGATGGGCGCATGTCCGGTGCGTCGGGCAAGGTGCCGGCGGCAATCCATGTGACGCCCGAAGCGGTGGAGGGCGGCGCGATCGGCAAGATCCAAAATGGCGACCTGGTTCGGCTCGACGCCGATGGCGGATTTCTCGAAGTGCTGGTGTCTCCCGACGTGATGGCGACACGGACCTGCATCGTGCCCGACCTGTCGGAGAACGAGCATGGCATGGGCCGCGAGCTTTTCGTCGGCTTCCGGGAACTGGTGGCGCGCGCAGATCACGGCGCCAGCGCTTTCGGAACAGCATGATGCTGGACAGGCAGACCGCCCTGAACGATCATTGAGCGTCTGCCAGGGCGGCTCACTCACCTGGACCGACCAGGCCGCGGACCCGCGGGCCACGAACTAAAGAGTTGGGATACCCGGATGAACCTTCTTCGCTGCTTCTTCCTGTCGCTGGGAATGATTCTGCCGCAGACCGCCTTCGCCAAGGAGTGCGTCGTCCTGCTGCACGGCCTCACACGCACCAGCCAATCCCTGAAGACCCTGGAGTTCGCGCTGAAGAAGGCCGACTACACGGTGGTCAACGGCCGGTACCCATCGACCCAGAAGACCATCGAGCAACTTGCCGCCTATGTCGGCAAGGCCGCTGCCAGGTGCGGCGGGGACAGGGTGAATTTCGTGACCCATTCGATGGGTGGCATCCTTGTGCGCGCCTGGCTGCGCGACAAGCGCCCCGCCAACCTGGGCAGGGTTGTCATGATGGCGCCGCCCAACAACGGATCAGAACTCGTCGATGCCAATCGCAAGGGGTTCCTTTTCAACATCATGGGGCCGGCCGCAAGGGAGCTGGGCACCGGCCCGGACAGCATCCTGCGACGGCTGGGTCCCGCCAATTTCGAGCTGGGGATCATTGCCGGCGACAGGCCCGGCAGCCCCGTCATGTCTTCGAAACTGAAGGGCCCCAACGACGGGACGGTGACGGTTGCCAGCACGAAGCTGCGCGGCATGAGGGATCACATTATCCTGCATGTCGGGCACACTTTCATGATGAACAATCCGCTGGTCGTCGCGCAGGTGCTAGCCTTCCTGGAAAAAGGCCGTTTCGAACCCGGGCTCGCCTACGCCGAGGCCGAGCGGAGGCTGGACAAGCTGACCGCCAGAAAGCGGAACCGATAGCACCGCAAGCAGCCCCGTCGCCGTTCAGGAACAGGCGGTCGTCTTGCGTGCGGCAGGTAAGGCTGCTTGCCCGATGCCTTCACCGCGGCGGCCGAACCGACAAAAGCCGCTGCAGGCAGTGCGGAGCGACCGCGAACGTGCTTCCTACCTGACCGAAACCTCGGACCGCTCGCCAGCCTTGACGGTCGCTGCCGCTTCCTTCTTGCCGCTGTCGTCGGCCATTTCGGCAATCACGACATAGTCGCCGGCAGGCAGGGTCGCCTGATGGTTCTCGTCATAGGCGAAACTGACCGACTTGCGATTGCCCTCGATGTTCTTCTTCGCTTCGAAGACCTCGATGTTCTTTGCGCCGGGCGCGGCGATCGCCAGAACGCCGGCATCGAGGAAGGCGGTGACATCCTTGCTTTCACCGACGCGGATGTTGAACGGGCGCTCGACCTCGGCCTGGTCCATGCGCACGACGGCGAGATAGTCGCCGGGCGGCAGGTCGAACTTGCTGTCCGGACCGTAGGCGTTGGCGACTGAGTCGCGCGTGCCGTCGATCTTCTGCTTGGCCTTGACGATGTTGACCGACAGGCCCGACGCATCGACCTTGTCGCCACCTTCCACATAGAGCGCGTTTACGGTGACGTGGCCGACACCGACGATGACATCCTTCTCGACGGTCTGGCCGGCGGCAAGTTGCACAGTCTCGCTGACCTCGCCCTGGCCGATCTTGACCGTGATCTTCTGCTCGCCAGCCGGCACCACAACCTTGCTCTCGCCGTAGAAGGTCGGCGGGACGGAGGCGCCCGGGAAAGCCACCACAACCGCCGCACCATCGTTGATGTCGGCGCCTTCGGAAGGACGTGGCCGGATAACCAGGGTTCCGGCATTGAGCACGAAGACGGGCTCGGCGGTCGCGGCGGCCTCGATCTTGACCGGCATCTCGACACTCGCCTCACCGAGACGGGCGCGCACAATATAGTCGCCGGGTTCCAGACTGCCCTTGTAGGCGTTGTATTGGGTGTCGATGCGCTCGCCCATCGAGCCGTCAGCGGCGACAGCATGGATCTCATATGCCTGGCCGTCATCGGCGAGCGGCGCAGCGCCGGCAACCATGACGAGGCTCGGCGCAAAGTTGAATTCCGGCAGCGCCGGTTGCGGCGCCGGTTCGGCGACCACTTCGGGCTCGGGCTCGGGCGCGACGACGGCAGGCGCGGGTTCGGGCTCTGGCGTCACGACGACCGCCTCGGCAAGCGCATCCTTGAGCGCGGCAGCGTCCGAGGCCTGAATGTACTTGCCGCCTGTGTTTTCGGCGAGGCAGGCGACCTCCCTGCCCTCCTCGGCCGAAAGGCCGAAGCCGACGACGTGGGTGGTGAAGTCGATCCCGCCCTGTTCCAGTTCCTTGCCGAGCGCGCAGGGATCTGCCTCACAGGTTTCGATGCCGTCGGTGATCAGGATGACGGTGGATTTTTCCTCGGTGTATTTCAGCGCTTCGGCGGCCTGCTTGACGGCGGCCGTCAGCGGCGTCTTGCCGAGGAACTTCATCGAATCGGCAGCAGCGGTGATCGCCGAGGCACTGCCCGAGGCCGGCGGCACGATCAGCTCGATGTCTTCGCAGGAGCCCTTTTCGCGGTGACCATACGCGATCAGGCCGAGCTCCATATCGGCCGGCACGGTCTGCAACACGGTGCGCAGCGTTTCGCGGGCGATTTCCAGCTTGGGCGTCCCGTCGATCTGTCCCCACATCGAGCCGGAAGCATCGAGCACGATGATGGCGCGGTCCGCAGCGGAGGCAAATGTGGACATGCAAGCCAGAAGCAGGGCGGCAAGGATGCCACGTGAAATCTGAGCCAAGTTCGTCTCCTTGTGAATCAGCGCGCCGTGGCGGCGAACGCTAAAGGAGGCTCTGGAAGCTGGCAAGACGGCTCGAGCGCCGCCGACAAGCCGGCGTAGCCCCCTCTTCAGAGCCGGCCGACGGGAAACTCCTTGCGCGCCAGCACCGTTGTTGCAGTATCCAGTGCATGTGCAAACCCGGGAGCAAGAAATGAATCGAACGGCGATTGTCCTGGCCGCAATGTCTGGCGCCAGCCGATGGCTGGTGCGGATCGGGGCGCTGGCAGGAACAGTGTTGCTGTTGGCGCAGCAGGCGGCGTCCGCGCTTCCGGAATTCACGTCAGTTCCGACGCAGTATATCGCGGCGCTTGGCAATCCACAGGCCAAATCCGGGACGGGTGCGGAGAACTGGGGCCTGTGGGTCGTCGACCCTGGCCCGCGCGGCGTGCGGCTGAGCAATTACGCGGCGCTGAAGGATGCCGGAGGCGTCGCGCCATCGAACTGGACATTCAACAATGGCGACTGGTGGCTGGAAGAACACGGGCTGATCATGGAGCAGCCGGTGTTTCCGATCGTGCCAGGAACCTATGTGGTTACCGGCGGTCGCGAGACGACGGCACTGCTGACGATCCACCCCAAAGGTGAAGATGGCAGCCAGAAGTGGGAGCTGAGCGACGAGGCGTCTGTCTACGACGTGACGCATCTGCGCTGTCGCGCGGCGCGGTACACGCCGGCGGATGGCCAGAATTCCTGCTCGCCAGAGAAAGCCCAGCAAAGCAGTTTTCCGGTGGCGCCAGGCGCCGCGATGCCTGCCGTCGACGGGTGCAAACAGCAGGACTATCAGGTGCTGATCGTCATCGGCATGGTCAAGGGCGAGTAAGCGACGGCCACCTTCGCACGCAATCAATAGGTGGTGCGGCGCTCCTCGCTCGGCGGACGACCGAACTGCAGCCGGTAGCTCTGGGCGAAATAGGAATGCGAGGTGAATCCGGTCGCGATGGCCACGTCGAGGATCGGCATGTTGGTCTGGCGCAGCAATTCGCGGGCGCGTTCAAGACGCAGCCGCATGTAGTAGCGGCCGGGCGTTACAGTCAGATGGCGCAGGAACAGGCGCTCGACCTGGCGCACGGAGAGGCCGGCCGACTTGGCAAGCTGGACGGCCGAATAGGGCTCGTCGAGATTGTCGGCCATCAGTTCGACGATCTTGCGAAGCTTTTCGGACTTGCCCGTCAGGTCGCGCTCCGGGCCGACGCGCTGGCGGTCGCCGGCCGAACGGATGCGCTCGTGCTGGACCTGGTTGGCGACGCCATTGGCAAGTGCCGACCCGAAATCGCCGCGCACGATCTCCAGCATCAGGTCGATCGAGGTTGTGCCACCGGCGCAGGTGTAGCGCTTGCGGTCGATCTCGAAGACATTGCCTGTGCAGTCTATTTCGGGAAAGCGCTCCATGAAGCCCGCGCGGTTTTCCCAGTGGATGGTGCACCGATAACCCTCGAGCTGGCCGGCTTCAGCCAGGAGGTATGAGCCGACCGACAGCGCACCGAGCGCACCGCCGCGCCTGCCCCAGCTGCGCAAGGCGCCCAGAATCTTGCTCTTGCCCGGGAATTCGGTGGTCAACCCGACCGAGACGAAAAGAATGTCGACAGGCGGCAGATCGGCGACAGCGTAGTCAATCTTGAGCGGCAGGCCGTTCGAGGCGATGACCGCCTCGCCATCAGCCGAAACGGTCGTCCAGCCGTAGTAGTCGCGGCCGATCAGCCGATTGGCGGACCGGAACGTGTCGATTGCCGCCGCCAGCGAGAACATCGAGAATTTGTCGACCAGAAGAAACCCAAATTGCCGACTGTCCCGGCTCGGTTCTGACATGACCGGCATCTGTACAGGAAGAGGCGTCAAGGGCAAAGCGGCGGCCTTCTCTCCAGCTGGAGATGCATCTTTAGAAAGTCGGGCGTTTGAGACCGGCCTTGAGGGAAGCCGATACCAGCGTATTGGCCATCAGAAGCGCGATCGTCATCGGTCCGACGCCGCCGGGAACGGGCGTGATGGCGCCGGCCTTGTCAGCGGCCTCGGCAAAGGCGACGTCGCCGACCAGGCGAGTCTTGCCTTCGCCCTTCTCGGGAGCCGGCACACGGTTGATGCCGACATCGATGACAGTGGCGCCTGGCTTGACCCAGTCGCCCCTGACCATTTCGGGACGGCCGACCGCGGCGACGAGAATGTCTGCCGTGCGGGCGAGCGACGGCAGATCCCTGGTGCGGCTGTGCGCGACGGTGACGGTGCAGTTTGCGGCAAGCAGGAGGTTGGCCATCGGCTTGCCGACAATATTGGAACGGCCGACGACGACAGCGTTGAGGCCCGACAGATCCTTGCCGCGCACCCGCTCGATCAAAAGCATGGAACCGGCCGGCGTGCACGGCACGAAGGCTGTTTCAAGTTCGCCGGTGCCGAGCTTGCCGACATTGATGAAATGGAAGCCGTCGACATCCTTCTCGGGCGCGATGGTCTGGATGACCTTGCCCGAATCGATGTGGCCGGGCAGCGGCAGTTGCACCAGAATGCCGTCAATCGACGTGTCGGTGTTGAGTTCGCCGATGAGCTTCAGGAGGTCAGCCTCGCTGGTATCAGCGGGCAGTGTGTGCTGGAGGGACTTGAAACCGCATTCCTTGGCCTTCTTGCCCTTCGAGGCAACGTAGACCTGGCTCGCCGGATCCTCACCGACAATGACAACGGCCAGGCCCGGTGACGGGTGGCCGGCGGCAACGAGATCGGCGGTAAGACGCTTGACCGTCTGAACGACGTCCTCGGCTACCTGTTTTCCGTCAATGATGTCGGCCATGAAATCCTCCGGTCCAAATTCGCTCGTGCGGTCCCGCATAATGCCGATTGACCGCGCGGGCAATCACGTCTTTGCGCCGTTCTGTGCCGCGAAACCGAAACCGGCGCGGTAAAGCAGACGATTGGCAGGCCGAAACGGGGTGGACGTTGGCGGATGCGGTGGTAAACGGGATTGAATCGCCACAGTCAGGGAAATTGGAACAGGCATGACATCGATCCGCGTGTTGCTGGCCGGTTGCGGAAACATGGGATACGCCATGCTTTCGGGCTGGATCAATTCGGGCAAGCTCAATGCGGCGGAAACGCTTGTCGTCGAGCCCAATGCCGAACTTCGCGAAAGGGCGGCAAAGCTGGGGGGCGCGGTGGTGTCTGGCGTCGACGAGATTTCGCCCGATGTGGAACCGGAACTCGTCGTGATCGCGGTCAAGCCGCAGGTCATCCGCGACGTGGTGGCAGGCTACCGACGCTTCGCCGGCAAGGCGACTCTTCTCAGCATAGCTGCAGGCACTCCGATTTCGACCTTCGAGGAGATTATGGGCAAGGACGCGGCCTTGATGCGTTGCATGCCGAACACGCCGGCAGCGATAGGCAAGGGCATGATGGTGACCTTTGCCAATGCGCATGTATCGGCAGCGACGCAAGCATTCGTCGCCGACCTGTTGTCGGCCAGCGGCGAAGTGGCGACCATCGACGACGAAAGCCTGATGGACGCGGTGACGGCTGTTTCCGGGTCTGGTCCGGCCTATGTGTTCCACTTCATCGAATGCCTGACGGCGGCGGGCGAGAAGGCCGGGCTGCCCGCCGAAACCGCAAAGCTGCTTGCCATGCAGACGGTCTATGGGGCGGCGTCACTGGCAGCGGAAAGCGCCGAGGAACCCGGAAGGCTGCGCGAACAGGTGACCAGCCCCAACGGGACGACGGCGGCCGCACTGGCCGTGCTCATGGGCGAGGACAGGCTCAAGACGCTGGTCGCCGATGCGGTGGAAGCTGCGCGCGCCAGATCGGTTGAGCTTGACAAGTAAAAGCGACCATGCGCGCCGATGGCGTTGCCTGTACAAGCTTGACAACTCCATTAAAATTTTAAGTAGTTGTCCATGACATCGTTCACAGAGTTAACCATGGGGCAATGAATTCGTTGAATAAATTTGTCTCGCTACAACGTATTGCAATAACAGAAGCGTATCCTGGATGAGCTGGCCCTACGATGCGCCGCCCCTGTTCCAAGCAGTGAGTTGACTTTGCTGACCTCGACCGAAAAAAGAATGGCGGAATGGCCCACCAGCTTTCTCGGTCGGTTGCCAATTGCGCAAGTCGACATGAAGACGTCGGCGAAAGGCTTTGTCGCGCAGGCGCTGGAAAGCCGTGGTAGCGGCAAACGACCCTTTTACTCGACATCGGCGAACGGCCAGGTTCTCGCGCTCTGCGGCAAGGACAAGGAATTCCTGGCCCTGATGCTCAAGGCGGATCAGATCCACGCCGACGGCATGCCGATGGTGCTCTATTCTCGCTACTTTTCTGCCAACCCATTGCCGGAACGGGTCGCAACGACCGACCTGGTGCATGAGGTGGCACGACTTGCCGAAACGGCCGGCCTGTCCTTCTATTTTCTTGGCGCAAGCGAAGAGGTGAATGCGCAGGCGGTCGCAGAAATGCAGAAGGCCTATCCGGGCCTGATCTTCGCCGGTCGCCGCAACGGCTATTTCGGCCGCGACGAGGAAGACGCTGTCATCGAAGCCATCAATTCAGCCAAGCCAGACATATTGTGGATCGGCCTTGGCGTGCCGCTCGAACAGCAATTCATCGACCGCAACATCGATCGGATGACCGGGGTGGGTGTTCTGAAGACGTCAGGTGGGCTGTTTGATTTCATCTCCGGCAAGAATGCGCGGGCGCCGAAGTGGATGCAGGCTGCAGGCCTGGAGTGGGTCTATCGCATGAGCCGCGAGCCACGACGGCTCGGGATGCGCTATCTTACCACAAACCCCCAGGCAATCCGGGCGCTGATACGCCATTCGTCCTGAAGGCGGCGACCCTTTGATCATACCCCCCAGAGGAACCCGCTTACTGCGCGATGCGACCGCGCTCCTGGCTTGTGTGCTCATAATGGCGGTGGTTACCACCGGAAATGCCGCAGCAACGGACGCCAGATCCTGCAACGTGACCGGAGGCTTTGCCAATCAAGATCTGCTGGCGGCCATGCGGCGCGGCGTAAACCTGCCGGGATGGGACAATGCGGACGAGAGCCGGCGGCCGACTGTCGCGCAACTGAGCGCACTGCATGGCGAAGGCTTCAACCATATAAGGCTGCCGCTCGACGAGGGCCGCTTGTCGGGTACTGACCGAGACGCCTATCTCGACCTCATGTTCAGGAAGGTGATCCTCCTGCTCAGTCTCGATTACGTCGTTTCGCTCGATCTGCATGCAGGCAATGCGATCGGGCAGATGATTGAGCGCGATGCCAAACAGGCAGAAGATTATCTCGTCAGGCTGTGGCGCGCGATTGCCTCGCGCGTGCGATCGATCGATCCAGACAAGCTGGCAATCGAGTTGCTGAACGAACCGGAAACGGGCTCGGCAGCCTGGTGGGACGTTGCTGCGCGGACCATTGCGGTGATCCGACGAATCTTGCCCGACCATACGATCATCGTCGGACCGGCGGGGCCGCAAAGGCATGAGACACTGGCCGGACTGGAGCCGCTGGACGACCCAAACGTGATCTATGCGATCCATTATTACGACCCGTTCGCCTTCACCCACCAAGGCGCCGACTGGGGTGGCGAGGACGACCCGATCCGCTACCTGGAAGGCCTGCCCTTTCCAGCAGCGCTCACGGACACGACGATCCAGAAAAACATTCTTGCGCTGAAAGAGGCCGGCCATTCGCGCTCGGCCAAGGTCCTGTCGGATTCGCTGGATTCGCCATGGGACGAGGCAGCCATTGCAGCAGCTTTTGACACCATGCACGGTTGGAGCGTGAAGTTCGACCGGCCGGTGATCGTCAACGAATTCGGCGTCCTGTCGGATGTCGCGCCGCACCAGTCGCGGCTGAACTGGCTGGCAGCGGTAAGCCGGCAGGCGGAGGAACACTGCATCGGCTGGACGCACTGGGATTTTCAGGACGGTTTCGGGCTTATCGACCCGGAGACAGGAATGCCGGACGCCGGCATCATGCAGGCGCTGGTTCCCGACGCGAATTAAAGCGCTCTGGCGCGTTTCAGGGTTGGATTCCGCTGTCTTCACGCTCATTTCGGGCATCCGGCGGGCGATACCACCAGTCGACCAGATCGGCCGCAGGCCTCAGCCTGGGACGGAGCGTGTAGCCGTCTATGGCTTCGAGCCGACCATTGTAGTTGAGCGTGTGGATGCGGCTGCCCGGCCACGCGCCGCCGGCCGAGACCATGCCCTCGCTTTCCTGCGCGTAGCCGTCCTGATCGAGCCGGGTGACCCGCAAGAAGCCAAGGGCGGCGCCATAGGTGCGGCGGCAATCCTGGGCCGGCCGGTAGAGAACACCGTCCCGGCAAACCATGTTTCCGGCAGGCCGTGCCGTACGGTCGTCGACCAGCACCGGGTTGGCGCCGTGCGGTTTCCAGGGCCCGAACAGGTCGGTCGACGACCAGATCGCCAGCATGTCGGAGTAGCCGCCGGCGCCATCGCGAACAACCGCGAACATCCACCACAGCCCATCATGTTGAACGATCGTCGCGTCGGCCGCTTCCACGCCGCTGACCAGCACCGAATGACGTTCCCATTTCAGCGGAAACGCAACGCATCGATAGATCGCGATGTCGCGATTGTTGGAGCTTTCGGGGATCATGAAGATCTCGCCGCCGTGCTCGATGAGGAAAGGATAGGACAGATGCCAGGGCTCCTCCAGCACCGGCATGGTGGGGCCTGGCCGGCCAGCCTCGTCAAAGGCAACGACGGAGATGATGCCCTTCTCGCTCTTGTGGTCGAGGTCCTCGAAGAACAGATAGTCCCTCCCCTGCCAGTGAAGCGGAAACGGGTCGGCGTAAAAATGATCGACCGGATCGGCAAGCACGTTCCAGCGCCGGCCGCCGAGATCGCGGCGGGTCCAGACATCGGCGCCGGGTTCGACAAACCGCCACCCGACGCGCCAGTGCGAGCCATGGCAGCAGAGTTGGTAGGCGGCGCGGACGGCGGCGCGGGCGACGTTTTTTGCGGTGCGGATGACTATGTCCGTCTGGCGGATGGGGCGAAAAGGCGCGGTCACATGCGCCGGGCCAACATCGGGTGCGTTGACGTCTGACAGCGACTTGAGGAGGAGCGCGATGACACGGCTGCCGACAGCCTCGATGGCGCCGCCCATGCCGGCTGCCGCTTCCAGCGAAGCGGTGCCGGCAGCGACAGTGCGGGGTGCTTCGTCTTTGGACAAGCGCTCAATCGAGATTTCCGGCGTTCCCTGAAAGAACAGGGCCGATGCAAGCGCCGTCTCGCCGGCCTGTCCGTTGTAGAGCGGCCGGAGGCGAAGTTTGCCGGAAGGCTCAGGGGTGCCGAGGCCGGCTGTGAGATCGATGACGACATCGAGAAGCAGTCCGTCCGGCGCGGCGCGCGTGGCAGCGAACTGTGCGGGTGAAATGCGATCGGAACCGCCGTCGCGGCCGTGCCGCAGCGTCGTTCGCTCGAGTGACAAAAGCGTGTGAAGGGCCGAACTTTCGCCAGGCAACGCATCGACCAGCCGGACATGGACCCTGGTCTCCGGGCGCTTCTCGAGAGCCTCGACAAGCCACAGTACCCAGCGCGCCAGGCCCGAGCGTTCAACGACGACCAGATAGATGGCGGGACCGCCCGGTGACAGCATCGTCACTGCTGAGACGAGCGCAGCGTGTTGGTCGTTCGCGGCGTTGACGGGGGGGCCGGGCTGGTTGCCGGGCGAAACTGCTCTTCGATAAGCCGGGCATAGGCATCGACCATGCCGGATACCGAAAAGCGGGCGGCGAGACGACGGCCCAGGACAATGCGGCGAGCGGTGGCGGCGTGATCCTGGAAAACCTTGTCGATGCAGGCCGTGAACGCGTCGGCGTCGGCGGCGTTGGCGAACAGGGCGCAGGCCTGCCCGTCGACGTTGAGCACTTCGCGCAGCACGGGCAGGTCATTGGCGATCACCGGAACACCGGCTTGCGCGGCTTCGACCGCAGCGAGGCCGAAGGTCTCGGCAAGCGTTGGAAACACGAAGGCATTGAGGCTGGCCAGAAACAGGCCGACCTTGTGAGGCGGCATGTCGCCGATCAGGTGCAGACGCTCGGCGACGCCAAGTTTGGCTGCGATGCCACGCAGCCGGGCTTCGTCCGGCCCCTGCCCGGCGATGGCCAGATGAAGGGCGGGCCGTCTGGAAAGGACTGCTATGGCGGCGTCGAGCTGCTTCAGCGGATGCAGGCGAGCCACCGAACCGATCAGAGCGACACCCTGCGGCAGACCGAAGATGGCGCGTGCTTCCTGCCGGCCGATCTCGACGGACTTGTCCTCGAATCCATGCGGGACGTAGGTCAGGCGCTTCCGGTAGCGGGCCGGATAGGCCTGATAGTCGCGCCAGGTCTCGTTGGAGTTGACGGTGATGATGTCGTAGGCGCCGAACAGTCCCAGAACGCGGTCGATACGGCGTGCCATCGGGCCGATGGTGGCGGGCGCCGACACGTGGTTGGCGATGATGACCGGAACGCCTACAAGACGGCCAATGGCTGCGCCGAAGATGTTGCCATAGTGCTGGAAGGTCAAAAGGACGTCCGGGTTGATGCGCCGGATCATGCGCGAGAGCTTCCAGAGAAAGACCAGGAAGGAGAGCGGATTCTTCGGACTGTCCTCAAGGCAGAAATGGACGTTGGTCCAGCGGTCGAACGCGGCGGTCTTGCGGTAGAAGAACAGGTGATGGATCTCGTATTCGGGTTCGCCGATGCGATCTGCCTGCGCCAGCCCCTCGCCCAGCAGGCGCGAAATCTCCTGCGCCCCGGCCATCTCGGCCTGGGTTTGAATGAACAGCAGCCGGATCGGGCCGGGTCCCCTCTTATTGTGCATGTCTTCCTGCATCGGTGGCGAGTCGTCGTCCATTTGACCTGAAAACTCTCAAGAAACCGTTGGCAGACGGATAGGACAGGCCCGCCCGGGCGCTTGCGCCAATGATCATGCCGGCGAGTGCCATGAACATGCCAAGCGCCAGGGGCGCAAAATAGGCCTCTTCCTGAAAAAGGCCAGTGACGGTCATCGCCATCAGGGCGAGAGCCGCGGCAGCGTGCAGGTCGTTCCCCGTCTTCTCTGCGACGAGAAGTATGCGCCACGCGATCCAAGCATAGACGCCAATGACGAAGGCGGCGAAGATGCCTATCTGGTAAAACAGCACGCCGACGGCGCTTTCCACCGCGAACGGCGTGCGCCCGGCGGCCTGGGCGGCGGGCCAGTCGATGGTTGCAAAATCAGAGGACAGATTGCCCCCGGCGCCGATGCCGCGGCCAATCGGATTGCTTAGAAACTCAGCCAGCCCGCCAATAAGGCCGATGACGTGATAGTCGCCGATCGAGCGGCCAACGGCAATGCCGATGACGGCGTAGGCTGCCAGCGCGAGACAGTGACTGACAAATGCAAAGCGGGCACCAAACACGCGAAACATGCCCCAGCTGACGCCAACCAGCAAAAACATGATGAGCGGCCCCTTGGCACTGGTCAGGAAGAGCAGCGAGAAGAGAGCAGCGGCAAGCAAAAGACGCCTGCGGTAAAGCGCGAACACAGCCAAGAAGCTCAGCGCATAGGCGAAGCTGATAGCGTGCATGTTGGGCCCGAAGAGGCGCATGATGCGGATCTCGTAATCGGCAAGCAGTGGCGAATTGAACAGTGTGATCCAGAAGCTGTCGAGAAGGCCGGTTGGCACGATGCCGGTCTCGCGAAAGGCCCTGTCATAGGCCATGGTGACATAGTTGGGTCCCTGCGATCGCTCCCAATATGCGTAGCCGTTGGTTACATCGAGCCAGAGTTCCCGCTGGAAGAATTCGACGAAACCGCAAAGGACGACCATCACCGACAGGACGGTCATTGCCTGACCCAAGCGGATCGGCTGCCGCACAAAGGCAAACATGCATATCTGGAAAAACAGCAGTGGGGTGACGATGTTGCGGAGATAAACGACAGCGGTGATGCCGTACAGCGCGAAGCCGATCAGGAAGTAACCGCCGAGCACGGCCAAGACGGCAACGAGCACCGCGATATAGGGGTCGAGCAGCCTGTTGCGCTCATTCCAGCCGGCAAGAAAAGTCGCTGTCGTGACCAGCCAGGTGACGCTCAGGATGACGAAGTTGTAGCCGCGGATGATGTCGAAGTCATCGTCGCTAACAACGTAATTGGCGGCAAGCGAGACGAAGAAGTTCTGGAAGAGAAGGGCAAAGAAGATCGTCACGATGGCGATGGCGGGCATACGCCAGGCACAGATGCCGGCAAGAAGTGCAGCGCTGATGACGCCAAGGACCGGGTGAACCAGATGAGCAAAGACCGGCAGTCCGGTAATGCAGGCTGCGACGACGATGGTCAGCACCGCCGAGGCGAAGTTCGCGGCAGCCCGGTCGGCTGGACGTATACCGCTACCAGGCGTCGCGCCACCGACGGTGTGGCTTTCCACTTGTGTCATGGCCTCGTTCCAACCTGACCGGATAGCGAAATAGATGCCACGGCCACCTTGTGCCTTTGAGCTGGCAACCAGTCTCATTGCAGACACTCTACAGGCGCAATCTATCCGATTGGTTAACCGCCCGTTCAGCATTCCTGTTTACGCTTCGGTCATGTTTGGCCTGCCCGCCGGTCGGCTAAGAACACAATCATCACTGAGGAACAGGTAATGAGTTCGGAATGGGATATGCCCGAATCGCGCCGTGCACCCCAGAACGATCCCTCCCAGGAATCGCATGCAGCGCAGGGCGGCGGCCTCGTCGACCCGTTGGCGCTGTTCCGCTTCGTTCTCCGGAATATCGTCAAAATTGGCATCATTGCGTTCATCCTGACAGCGATCGGCATCGTAGCCATCCGTTTCGTTCCGTTTCCCTATCGCGCCACCGCCACCGTGCTGGTCGACCCGCGTGACCAGCAGGTGACCTTGCAGGAAGATGTGTTGCGACCGATCGGCAGCGACGCAGCGGTTCTGGAAAGCATGGTGCAGATCATGAAGTCGGACGGCTTCCTGCTGATCGTGATGAACCAGTTGGGCATGATGGGCGACACCCAGTCCAAGCTCAGCCAGCAGGAGCAACTCAAGAAGCTGGCGCAGTTCAAGCGGGACCTGACGGTCGAGCGCCGGGGCGCCACCTACCTTGTCGAAATCTCCTACAAGGCCGACACGGCCGAGGAGGCCGCGCGCATTGCCAACAGCGTGGCAGATGGGTTCGCCAATACCCAGAACGGCTATCTGCGGCAAGCCAACGAGGATGCGACGACAGCACTGTCGGAGCGCCTCGTCGAACTGCGGCGCAAACTCAACGCCTCGGAAAAGGCAGTGGCAGATTTTGCCGCCGAGAACGGCATTCTCTATGTCGACACAGACAATACGCTGGAGATGCGCCAACTGACCGAACTCAGCGCGCAGTTGGCAGTGGCAAAAAATGCCACCGAAACAGCCCGCGCGCGATACCAGAACCAGATCGACGGCGGCGCCGGCGGCGCAGTGCTCAACGACCAGCGCAATGGCGAGCCGGAGCAATTGGCCTATCTGCGCCAGCAGCGCGCGCAGCTCATGCAGACGCTGGAACAACAGAGCCTGACCTACGGATCGCGGCATCCGCGCATCGCCCAGACACGCCAACTGATTACAGGTATCGAGCGCCAGATCCGCGACGAAAAGCAGAACCTGACACGACAGCTGAAGGGCGACCTCGACGTGGCCGAAGCCCAGCAGAAGAAGCTTGAAGCCGATATTGCCCAGCTCAGCTCAGGGGTCGTGCTGACCGACGCAGCCGAAGTCCGGCTCGAAGCCTTGCGTCGCGAAGCCGCCGCGGACCGCGACATCTATGAGAAGTTCCTCAGCCGCAACAAGGCGACCGACGAACTTGCGGCCATGAAAAGCGACAATGTCAGGGTCGTCTCCCCAGCTGTACCGCCACTTCGGTCAAGCCGTCCCTCGCTGGTGCTGCTGGCACCGGTATTCGGGTTCCTGAGCGCGGTAGCCGCGATCGTGCTGCTGGCTGCGGTCGGTGGCACGAAGACAGATCCGTCAGTGTCCGAGCGCCGCCGCCGCTCAGAACCGCCAGTGGTACCAGCGGATGGGCAACCGGTCGCGCCAACGTCCTCGCAGGGAACCCCGGCCAAGCAGCGCGGCAATACATCGAGGGGCGAAAACACCTCGCTGCTGATGATTGGACAGTCGCGAGCCGCGTCTGCGGAAGAAGGCGGGGCATCTCGGACATTCGAAGACAAAGGCGGCACGGTGCAGCCTGTGGGCTCGGCACCATCACTTTTGATGATGGCGACACCGGCTCGGCATATCGGCGACGATTCGACATCGGCAACTTCGAGCCGCTACAGAAAGGGCGGCTTCTAGAAAAGTTGCCGAAAACTGTAGAGATCGATTAAAATCCGACCGCGCCGGTTAACCATGCATTAACCGTCGGGGGAGCTTGACGCCCTCTGTCTGCTATCCGGACAGCGCCACTAAAAGTGCGCCATCGCCCGGGGTGGCGAGAAGCTGCGGAAAGCCGACGCTACCCGACGAAAACGCAGCCGTTCGAGATCGATCAAATGCGTGGCGAATGTTTAGTGCCTGATTAACCAAAGCGCGATCTTGAGGGTATGCGTTTACCCGCATGACACGGGCCGGATGTAAGGAAGGCGTGCCTGCCCCATGGCGAAGGCCAGGCCAGATCGGAAAGCTGGCGCGTGTCCCTGTGCAGGGGCAAACGCCCGACACAAGCGATGCGGGTCCATTCGATGAACGTAGCAGAACCATCGGACCGACGTTCGACCGTGCCGGAATCATTCTCGGCGCGTGTACTCGACGGTCTGGATGATGGCTTTTTGGCAAAGACCTTCAGCAACGCGAGTAATGTGTTTCAAAGTGACGCCCTGCTGAGGGAAATCAAAGAGCACGTCTTGACCGGTTCGCAAAGGTTCGTCCTCGTTGGGGTGACGGACTCCGCCGGCAATGCGGTGGCGCTCTTTCCATTCGTCTGGCGACGCAAGTTCGGGATCGCCATTCTTGAGGCCGTTGATTTCGGCCTCGTCGACTATTTCGCACCCAGCTATTTTCGCGATGCCCCGCTGACCGCGCAGGACACCAAGAAGCTGTGGAGCGCCGTTCTCAAGGCCGCGCCCACCGCACATGCCGTCACCTTCAAGAAGCTGCCGCGGCTCCTGCACCACAAGCTACACGCCCTTAGCGGCGCCGATTTCCTGAAGCCGATGGGCGCGGACGCGACGACCGTCTACATGTGCAGTCCGGATCGACCACCCGTGGACCCCGACATGATGTCGCTAGCCAAGGAGGTCCGTCGCAAATCCAAGAAGCTCGAGAAGTTGGGCGGCCTGACTTTTTCAGAGGCGACCACCAATGCCGAGGTAGAAGTGGCGATGGCGACGCTGGTTGAGTTCCGAACGGCGCGATTCGCAGAGCTTGGCCGCCACGATGCGATGATCGATCCGCGCGTTGTCGCTTTCTACCGGGCGATGGCAGACCGCCAAGCCGGCCCGCCGGCCGGCAGGCTCTTCACGCTGCGTGCTGGTGGTCGCCCTGTCGCGGTGATATACGCCTTCTTTCAAGGCGATGTCTTCACACTGATCGCGCCTGCAATCTCCCCATGCAAAGAGACCCAAGCGGGCTCGCCCGGACTGGTCGCGCTATTCAAGTCCCTGCAGTGGTGCAGAGAGCAAGGCTTTGCCGTTTTCGACCTCAGCGTCGGGTCGCTGTCCTACAAGAGCCGGTTCGAAGCGGAGACGACGGACCTATTCGAGCACCAGCAGGCGCTGACGCCGTTCGGCCTGATTATCGTCGCCGAGGCAGCATTGCGACGGCGCGTCCGCCACCTGTCCCTCAAACATCCGCAATTGAGGCTGACACTGGAGAAAATCGGTCAAATGCGCTGGCGGCGGGAGCAGAATGCAAATGCATGACCGGGTGAACCTTGAGCAGATGGCGAGCGAGGCACGACAGAAAGCGGAAGCGCGGCAGACCGTGTCCGGTCCGGTTCGTACAGGCGTGTGCCAGGCGACAGGACTGTATCTGTCGATCCGGCCGCTGCAGGATGGACACGACATTGCCGAAGCCTGGGCGGCGCTGTCAAAGCGGACCCTGACTGCAAACATCTTCTACGAACCGGACTTCGCGATCCCTGCTTATCTGCCTTTCGGCAATGGCGTGAATATCCTGGCGATACAAACCGACTCTTTGCATGGGGCGCCGCTGCTTGGCGTGTGGCCCTTCGAACAACAGCGCTTTCGCTGGGGCGTGCCGCTCGCGGTGCTGGCGGGATGGCGGCATCCGTTTGCCGCATCCGGGGTGCCGCTGATTGACAGCGTCCGGGCGCGAGAGGCGCTTTCGGCGCTTCTCAACGTCTCGAGGACCTTTCCAGACCTGCCGGCACGGGCTTTGCTGCCTCTGGTGCCGGACGAGGGAGCATTTGCCGACGTCCTGAAAGAATTGCAGGGCGATCTAAGGCTGCGGGAATCGCGTGGAGAGAGCCATGACCGCGCCATTCTGTCACCGACAATTGACAATGAACCGCTGGCTCATCTGTCATCGGGATCCCGCTCGAAACTTCGGCAGGAATACAGAAGGCTGGAGAAGGAGGGGCCGATCACGCTGGATAGCGTCGAGAGCCCCGACAGGCTTGCCGACGCGCTCGACGTCTACCTCGCCCTGGAGGCCAAGGGTTGGAAGGGGCGCGCCGGCACCGCCATCCCTTCTTCTCCGGCCGAAACCGAGTTCATGCGCGGCGTGACGCAAAATCTCGGCGCGAAAGGGCGTATCAGGATCGACCAGCTGAAGCTCGGCAAACGCGTCATCGCGTCATCGATCACCTACAGGAACGGTTCGAGCGCTTGGTACGCCAAGATTTCGTACGACGAGGATTTCTCGAAGAACTCGCCCGGGTCGCAGCTTGTGATCAAGGTAACCGAGGCGATGAACGCAGACCCGGCGCTGGCATTCGTCGATTCCTGCGCGCCGCCGCTGCATCCGCTGATGCGACGTTTCTGGCCCGAAAGGATCAACATCTCCAACCGGACGATCGAGCTGCGGAAGAGGGACGCTATGTTTCCCCTAGCCGCCCGGATGGAACACGAACGGTCCAAACTGCGCGACCGGGTTCACGCCGCCAGAAAGTGGATCAAGGCACGCCGCGGCGAGCGGTAGGTGTCAGCGCGAAGGCCGCAGGCCGGTCCAACCGAAGATCGTAGGGTTGACCCCGAGCGACCGGACCGCAATGCGGACGGGCACCAAGTTCGCCGCCGCCATGGTGAGGGCGATGGCCGAGGCAGCTCCGATGGGACCGAATTGCCAGGCCGCAACTGCGACAAGTGGGATGCCGGCAATGCTGGCGATGGTGAACGTCTGCAATAGCACATTCTGATGACCGGTTAGTTGCAGGACCAGCGCCGTCGGCCCGCAAGCCGCAGCCAGAGTGGACGACAGGCCAAATATTAGCAGCACAATCCACATGGTGGTGGTCACATAAGCGGCGTCGAACAGACCGAGCAATTGCATGCCTGCGACAGCGAATATTGCCATGACGATGAGCGCGATGAGGAAGCTGACCATTGCCGCGACGCTGACCGCTTGCTGCAAGGCGGCGGCGCCGCGGGTGTAGAAATTGCGCGATATGTAGGGCGCCAGCACCTGGTTGATGCCGTTGAGCGGCAGGTCGATGAGGCGGGCGGTCCGCTCGGCGACGAAGATGGCACCAGCGATCTCGGCGCCCAAGATGCCGGCCACCAGCAGCGTGTTGATCTGGCCAAGGGCAGGTGGAACGGCGTTCACGCCCCACAGGCCGAAGGTAACATGCGTGAACTCGGCCTTCTGCTTTGCCGTCAGCACGGCCCGCTTGGCCCGCCAAACCTCGACAAGCAGGCTAATCGTCTGGCCGAGCAGGCAGAGGCTCAGAAGGCCAGCGCTTAGCAGCATGACGGTCAATGCAGACAGCGGACCGTAGAACCACCAGCCGACAGCCAGCGATACGATCACAGCAAGGCGCCAAACCACGTCACGCGGCAGAAGCGCTGCCATAAGCCTGTCCTTGGCGCGAAACACGCTCGACAGGAATTCGGACCAGCCGAGCGCAACTGCCATGAAGGCGGCGCAAAGACAGAGCTGGCGCCACTCCGCAATGCCCCTGTCTACCCATGGCAGGATTGAGGCTAGTATGAAGATGACGGTCCCGGCCGACAGCCCGATCATGACGACGCCAATAGAGCGCAGCAGAATGGCGTAGGCCGTTTCATGGTCATCCGCCCCTGCGTGCTGCGGCCAGAAGCGCAGGATGATGCTCTGCTGGCCGATAACGTTGACGAAGGACACCAGGCTGGCTGCCGCGAATGCCGTGCTGAACAGGCCAAAACTGCGCACATCCGTAACCATTGCGGCGACCAAGAACATCAGGAAGCTCAGACCAGCGCCTGAAAGCTTGATGACGACCGCAACCATGCCGGCGCTGGCCAGACCATTCAGCCGAGGCAGCCGGAAACCGCCTGCAGCCTCTTTCTTCATCCCGCCCTGGTTCATCTCGACTGGTACCCAGTGCTTGCACCGATGGGACGCGGCCGATGCAAGACGACCATCGCCTGCACCCTCGCCCTTAGCGTCAAGCCTAGCCCGTATGGGTCAACACAGTCTGAATTGAAAGGGTGCACTGCCGCCATGGTTAGCAGCGCAGGCGTCGCCGGATAGATCCGACGAGGGACGGCTCAATCCTTGCGCTTGCCCTCGCCATCGAACCAGTGGTGCTTTTCACTCTGGACGATGACGCGCAGGCGGTCGCCTGGCCTGGCCACGGCGCGGCCGCCGACACGCACCACGATCTGCGATCCGGCGGCGGCGCACTAGAGGAAGCTCTCGGCGCCGACCGGTTCGACTGCCAGAACCTCGGCGGCGAGGGTCAACGCACCGGACGGCACCTCCTCGTCGAATGCGACGTCGGCATCCTCGGGGCGGAAGCCGAAGGTGGCGGCGTCCTCGTGGCCCTGCGCAGCGTCGACCGCGGCACCGTCGGCGAAGGAAAAGCCCTTCTCGCCCATGGTGACAGGCAACAGGTTCATAGGCGGCGCGCCGATAAAGCTCGCCACGAAGGTAGAGGCAGGCTTCTCATAAATGTCGAGCGGCTCGCCGATCTGCTCGACCTTGCCGGCGTTCATGACGACGAGAAGATCGGCAAGTGTCATCGCCTCGAGCTGGTCATGCGTGACATAGACGCTGGTGACGCCCAGCGAACGCTGCAAGTTCTTGATCTCGATACGCATCTGGCCGCGCAGCTTGGCGTCGAGGTTTGAGAGCGGTTCGTCGAACAGGAACACTTTCGGGTTGCGAACGATGGCGCGGCCCATGGCAACGCGCTGGCGCTGGCCGCCGGACAATTCGCGTGGCCGCCGCTCAAGCAACGGCGTGAGTTCAAGCTTCCCGGCGGTTGCCCGTACGCGGCGGTCGATCTCGTCCTTTGGCGTGCCGCGGTTGCGCAGCCCATAGGCCATGTTGTCGTAGACCTTCATATGCGGGTAGAGCGCGTAGTTCTGGAAAACCATGGCGATGTCGCGCTCGGTCGGGCCGATCGCGTTGACCACCTTGTCGTCGATCGAGACGGTGCCGGCGGTGATCGACTCGAGGCCTGCGATCATGCGCAGCAGCGTGGACTTGCCGCAACCGGAGGGACCGACAAGCACGCAGAGCGCCTTGTCGGGAATGGCGATGGAGACGCCCTTCACGGCCTCGACTCCCCCCGGATAGAGTTTCTTGACGTCGCTTAGCGTGACGGTTGCCATTACTTCTCCGTATCGACGAGGCCGCGGACAAACCAGCGCTGCATCAGCACGACCACCAGGATCGGCGGCACGATGGCGAGCATGGAGGTGACCATGACGAGGTGCCATTCGGTGTCGGCATCGGCAAAGGAGATCATTTTCTTCAAACCGATGACGATGGTGTTCATGTCGTTGGAATTGGTGACGAGCAGCGGCCAGAGATATTGCGTCCAGCCATAGATGAAGAGGATGACGAAGAGCGCGGCGATGTTGGTCTTGGACAGCGGTAGCAGGATGTCCTTGAAGAAACGGAATGGCCCGGCTCCGTCAACGCGCGCCGCCTCTACCAGTTCGCCCGGGATCGTCATGAAGAACTGCCGAAACAGCAGCGTTGCAGTCGCCGAGGCGATGATCGGGATGATCAGGCCGGCATAGGTATCGATCAGATGCAGGTCGACCATGACCTTGTAGGTTGGCAGGATGCGCACCTCGACCGGCAGCATCAGGGTGATGAAGATGAGCCAGAAGAAGGTCATGCGGAAGGGAAAGCGGAAGAACACGATGGCATAGGCCGAGAGTATGGAGATGACGATCTTTCCGATGGCGATGCCGAGCGCCATGACCGTGGTGTTCCACAGCATGGTAGCGACAGAGACGCCGCCGATGCGGCCGATGCCGCCGAACAACGCCGTGGAATAGTTCTCGACGAAACGGTCGCCCGGCAAAAACGGCAGCGGTGGCCGCAGGATGGTCTGCAGCGAATGGGTCGACGCCACGAAAGTGTAGTAGATCGGGAAGGCGACGACGAGGATGCCGAGCACCAGCAGGAGGTGTGCCACGACAGTGCGGACGGGCGTGTTCTCGATCATGCCGGTCTACCCATAATGTACCCGCCTTTCAACGTAGCGGAACTGGAAGACGGCGAGCGTAATCACGATGATCATCAGGATCACCGACTGGGCAGCGCTGTCGCCGAGAATCAGGTTCACGAAGCCATCATTGTAGAGCTTGTAAACCAGCGTTTCGGTCGCCTTGCCGGGGCCGCCGCCGGTGACGGCATGGATGATGCCGAATGTGTCGATGAAGGCATAGGTCGTGTTGATGACCAGCAGGAAGAAGGTGGTTGGTGCCAGCAGCGGAAAGACGATCGTCCAGAAACGCCTGGTCGGTCCGGCGCCGTCTATCGCGGCCGCCTCGACCAGCGTTCTCGGGATCGCCTGCAGGCCGGCAACGAAGAACAGGAAATTGTAGCTGATCTGCTTCCACGAGGCAGCGGCCACCACGAGGACCATGGCGTCAGTGCCATTGAGCAGCGGGTCCCAGGCAATGCCCAGCCAGCGCAGCCCGTAAGCCAGCGTACCGATAGAGGGATTGAACAGGAACAGCCACAGCATGCCGGCGATAGCGGGCGCCACGGCATAGGGCCAGATCAGCAGCGTGCGGTAGATGCCACGACCGCGCACGACCCTGTCCGCCATGACGGCAAGCAGTAGCGCCGTGGACATTGCGACAAAGGCGGTCGCCACCGAAAACACCGCCGTGACCTGGATGGAATTCAGGTAGGACGGATCGGACAGCACGCGCTCGAAATTCTCGAACCAGACAAAGCTGGAGTTCAACCCGAAGGGGTCCTCGCGCAGCATCGACTGATAGAGGGCCTGGCTTGCCGGCCAGTAGAAGAACACCAGCGTGATGGCAAGTTGCGGCGCCACCAGCAGGTATGGCAACACCTTGTTAGGAAACACGACGCGTGGAGACAGGACCTTCCTCCGATGATGCAGATTGCCCCGCGCGGATGTGCGCGGGGCAAATGACTGGGCAGCGGCTGCCGCTAGTTGCCGATGGCCTGCTGGATCGCCGCGTTGCCACGCGACACAACATTGTCGAGCGCCTGCTGTGCGGTCTGTTCACCGGCCAGCATCTTCTCGAATTCCTCGTTCTCGATGTCGCGAACCTGCGGCAGGTTGACGAGGCGCACGCCCTTGGAGTTGGCGGTCGGCTCCTTGCCCATCATCTGGGTGATCGGCGTCTCACGGCCCGGATTCTTGTCGTAGAAGCCGGACTTCTTGGTTTCCTCATAGGCAGCCAGCGTTACCGGCAGATAGCCAGACACCTGATGCAGGCGTGCCTGTATGTCGGTCTGCGACAGAAAGCTGAAGAATGCCGCGACGCCCTTGTACTCCTCGTCGGACTTGCCGCCGAAGACCCACAGGCTGGCGCCGCCGGGGATGGTGTTCTGCGGCGCGTTCGGTGCGTCCGGATCGTAGGGAAGCTGGCCGATGCCGTAATTCATGCCGGACTTGACGATGTCGCCGAGACCACCGGAGGATTCGGTGAGGATGCCGCATTCACCAGCGAGAAAGAGCTGCTTGGCTTCCGATGTCCGGCCGCCATACTTGAAGGTGCCATCCTTGGCCAGGTCGGCAAGTTCCTGGAAGTGCTTTACGAAGACTGGCGTGTTCAGCGTGAGCTCGACGTCGGTGCCGGCGAGGCCGTTCTCCATCGTGCCATACTGCAGGTCGTTCCAGGCGGCGAAATTCTCGGTGTGGATCCATGTGAGCCACGTCGAAGTGTAGCCGCAGTTAGCCGCACCGCTGGTCTTGATCTTCTTTGCCGCTTCCCAGACTTCCGGCCAGGTCTTGGGCGGGCTGTTCACATCGAGGCCGGCCTTCTCGAATATGTCCCTGTTGAAGAACAAGATCGGCGAGGAAGAGTTGTAGGGGAACGACAGCATGGTGCCATCGGGCTTGGAATAATAGGCCACGATGCCCGGCAGATACTGGCTCTTGTCGAAGGCGGTGCCGCCCATGGACAGGATATCGGCGACAGGCTTGACGGCGCCTTCAGCCGCCATCATCACGCCGGTACCGACGTCGAAAACCTGCATGATATGGGGCGGCTGCTTGGCGCGAAAGGCAGCAATGCCAGCGTTGAGCGTCTCAGGATAGGTGCCCTTGAACACGGGTACCACCTTGTACTCGCTCTGACTTTCGTTGAATTCCTTGGACAGTGTTTCGACGACTTCATTGTTGGCGCCGGTCATGGCATGCCACCACGATATCTCGGTGACGGCGAAGGCGGATGTCGAGGACAACAGGGTAAAAGTGGCGGCTAGGCCGGCCGCAAGGCCTTGAAACGTCATGTTTCTCTCCCGTTTCTGGTTGGCGAGGATGGTATCCCGCAACGGGGAGTATCTTTCGATTGTGACAGATCGACAAACGTTTTGTTGCGTTTCGATGAAGTTTGCCGACACCCCGCAAGAAGCGGCGCGCGCGCGCTCTTTAGCCGACATATGAAAGGCGGTCGCTACGCGCACTGGAACCTCCGCCTGCGCTGCCGGTTATTGACGTCGGTACGGAGGATCTCACGAGATGCGGATTATGGCAGGCGGTTCGGCGACTGGCGGCAGTGGCGGCGTGAGCGCGACAGACGCAGCCGATTATGCCAGGCAGGCCTCCCTCGCCTATGTCAGTGACGCGGCGCCGGGCATCAGGCGCAGAAAGCGCGGCACCGGCTTTGCCTACCAGCAGGCTGATGGGAACGCGCTCAGAGACCCCGAAACCCTGGACCGAATCCGCATGCTCGCCATCCCGCCGGCCTGGACCGATGTGTGGATATGCGCTGACGCTGACGGCCATTTGCAGGCGACCGGTCGCGACCTGCGCGGGCGCAAGCAGTACCGCTATCACGAGCGCTGGTCGTCGAGCCGCAACGAGGTGAAGTATTCGAGCCTCGCCGATTTCGCACGCGCTCTGCCCTCGATCCGGGAGCGCCTCGATCGCGACCTGCGCAAGCGCGAACTGCCGCGCGAACGCGTGGTGGCATCGATCGTCTGGCTGCTCGACAACACGATGATCCGCGTCGGCAACGCCACCTATGCGCGTGACAACAAGAGCTTTGGCCTGA
>JBBSOT010000019.1:0-30028 GCA_038259455.1 Hyphomicrobiales bacterium
AGCTCTACGAGCAGACCAGCGTCATCATCACCACCAACCTCAGCTTCAGCGAATGGGCCGGCGTGTTCGGCGACGCCAAGATGACCACGGCTCTGCTCGATCGACTCACCCATCACTGCCACATCCTTGAAACCGGCAACGACAGCTTCCGCTTCAGGGCAAGCGCTGCAGCGCCAAAAACACGAAAGGAAAAACCCGCTACTTGACCCATCCCCGCACTGCGGGAATTATCGTCCAACCGGGTCACTTCTCAATGACAATCCCGGGTCACTTCCAAACGGCAATCAACACTTCAGCCATATATCCACTTGCGTCGCTACCATCGCCTGCTGAAGTTGAGCAAGCAGGGCCTTCCCCTCGGCAAGCGAGAGGCCCAGGTCCTCCGCACCTCGCGTGACCTTTTCCAGGTCGGCAATGGTTTCGGCCAAGATCGTCTCGCCGGCTTCGTCAATCAGCTCCAGTGTTACCCGTGCATAGCCTATCCTCACGATGAGTTTTCCAGAATAGCTGGAGTGGAAAACCGGCTTCCGATTTCGCGGGACGTTTGCCCCTCCATGCTAGCCGGAAACAATGATACTGCTCGTGGGTTAGCAATCCGAAAATAGTTTGGTAAACTACATGTCTTCGATCGAGCGCGCTGCCAACGCCATAGCCACCATCCTCATCCGGGAGGGGATCGACTATCTGCAAAGCAAGGAGGTCATCAAACGGGCCCGGGCGCAGGTCGGCCTGTCTGCGCCGCCGGAAAAGCGAACGTCGATCAACCGCCTGTCGATCGAGGAAGAACTGGCGTTTATCGATTATGCTTATGAGGCGGGCGGTGCGACGGGCCTTCTGCTTCAGACATTGCTGGAAACCGGCTTGCGCGTTTCCGAGTTCACGCGCCTGCGCATCGAGGATATCAGCCTGACGGAGCGCGTGATCGTCGTCGTGCGTGGGAAGGGATCGAAACGCCGCGAGGTGCCGATCCGCAGGGAGCTGGCGCAGATGCTCAGGCTTCATATAGGCACCCGACGCGCTGGCCCCCTGTTCCAGAGCCGAGAGCGCGGCAAGCAAGCATTGCCCTATAGCTATAGCCGTCAGCGCATCGGCCAGATTGTCCGCCAGGTCGCCCGAAAGGCCGGGATCACCAAGCGGGTTTATCCGCATTTGCTTCGCCATACCATGGCGACGAAACTGTTATGGCTGGGCATGGATATTACCGACGTGCAACGGTTCCTCGGCCATGAAAGCATCACGACGACGCGCCATTACGCGGAAACGACCGCAGCGACCCTGCGTCGCAGGTTCGATCAGGTCACGGCTCCGACCGTGCGATCCTTGTTGTCCAGCATTCAGCACAGTCGTGGCGATGACGCGGCCCTCCTGGCGGCCGACCTTCTGTCCAGCGGTAGCAGCCTTCAGAATCAGGTCACATCTGCTGATACATGAGGCTGAGATGTTGGTCCTGCCGCAATCGCCCGTTCACCTTCCGCCGCTCGAACGGCTTGCCCAAAAGCGCTTTGCGGTCCTCGATCCGGAACAGCGTCTCACGCAACTCCTCTGCGCGGTCCGGGTCTTCGAGGGCCGCAAAAGACCGGGTATCACTGATCTCCCTGACGAACTCCATCACCGTGGCGAAATCGTCATCCAGCTCATAGCCGAGCGCATCGTCCAACTGACGAATCCAGGATTCAGGCCCGCCGCATTCCTGAGGCGGACAGGTTCCATCACCGCCGATGCAGCTGGGATAGGGCGTCTGCGGTTTGGGCGAGCATTGTTCTTCCAACCGGATTTCATGCTCCCAGGGTATGGTGAGATCGTATTCGTACAAAAACCGGCTGCCCTTGCGCAGTTTCAGCCCGTCGAGTGCGATGTCGGCGGATTCGGCGCTCAACTCCCATGACCCGTAGCAAACCGTATGCACGATGAACTGATACAGATGGATGCCGTCCCAGCCCATCGCGATCTGGAGGACGCCATGGAACTCGCGCAAGGTCATGGTCGATGGCACCTGCAACCGGCGCCAGACCATCGGGCTAAGGCCCTTCAGCCAGACCCGGAATTGCAAGATCGCTGGCGTCTCATCTGGCGTAGGTGCGCCGCTTGTTGCAGCTGGTGAATTTCGTTTCTTGCGTGCTGGTTTCAAAAATGCAGGCCTCGGCGATAATCATCTATCACCATACCGCATTCACCCCGCTCCGGCACCTGCCACACAATTCCTCATGCTCCCCAGGAAGCGTTGGCGTGGCGAGGACGCGGCGACGCGCAACTCTCCCAGATCGTCACCAATCACCGCGATCGCTGTCGAAGGGTACGCCGGGGCTTGGTTCTGAACGATCTCGAGCGTGCGTAACAGCGTGCGCTGGTTGCGGCGACCACTGATGAACAGGCGCCCGTCTGGCGTGGGCGCAAGCAGAACCGCGCTTGCGGACGAGAGATAGGCGTTGGGATAGAGGTAGTGGGCGATACGGATGGCATGGCCCAGGTTGGTCACCTCAGCGTCGCCATCATGATCGACATAAATGCCCCGGACGAGCTGGGTCAGCTCTCCAGCCTGCGCGCGCTGATGCGCCCGCTTGGCATCGATCGTCTCTCCCACCAGATGGATAGCCACAGGATTATCCCGCATTTCAGATGAGCGTTAATCGCACATTGGGGGCGATCACAAGAATTATCACGCATCTGAAATGCGTGATAATTCTCGAATTGCTGTAAGCGTCAGCGCCCGGCACCCGGCACCCGGCGACGGCCCCATTCTTACAGCTTTAACCTATGACCGACATTGGCTGCACATCCCTGACCTCGCCACGGCTTCCGACCAGCGCGATCTCGATGCCGGCCAGCGCACAGCGCGGCGCCAGTCGTTCGGCCAGGCGCAAGGTGCTTTGCGTGAAAGGTACGACGGCGACCTGACGCCCTTGTGATGGTGTCGCCATCAGCATGCCGACCGTCTCGCACAGGCCCTTATAGAGCCGGGACACCTGACCCGAATGCCTGGTATTGATGATCCCGCCTTTGCATTCGGCGGAAATGACCTGGTTGCCGACCTCCGCAACCACATCCCCCAGACCCGACTTGGGGTTGACGGTGATCTCCTGGCCCGCAGCGTTCCGATATGTGCCGCCGTAGCTGGTGCTGCCGATGCTCGAAATCTTGGTGAAGCCTCGCCGGACCAGCCAACCAGAGAAGTCAAATTGTTTGCCATGTTCGCCATCGGGATGGACGCGGACGTGGCGGGTATCCTGCGTTCGCAACAGGTGCATCGCATAGGCGACCATCACCGCGCCTTCATAAAGATGGTGTTCATGCTCGCCATCGGATTTTCCGATGCGGTTGGGCGGCGGCGAAAGCGCTGTGACCAGATCTTCGAAGTCCACAGTTTCCCTCCAGCCGGTTGGAATATCTGATTGACTGAGAGTAATCTGCATCCAGCAGCTCAATCGCTCAAAGAATACCAGAAACGTATCAAACACCAGTATTTCGCCATGCCTCTATTCGGCCAGAAGCTGGAATGAAATTGCCATAGGCACTAGGTTTATTGAGGGGAAAGCCTTCCCCTGCGTCCGAGCCTCTCGTCTCCATCGACCCCTTCTGGGGGCCGGCGGCCCCGCAACGCCCCGCTAGAGTGAGAGTGCGGACAGGGTTTTCGTGACGGGTTGAAGGTCGGGAGAGAGGCTTCTGGCGCCCGTCGCGGAGAACCGCGATGTCCAAAAACACCACTCGCGCTCGCACTGGCACGGACAGATCGAGCCTCTACGACGACATCACCAACAAGATCATCGGCGAGCTGGAGGCCGGGCGCGTACCCTGGGTCCAGCCATGGAGCACCGCAGCGGCGAAGGCGCCGCTCGCCATGCCGAGAAATGCCGCCACCGGCCGCCAATATTCGGGGATCAACGTCCTGATCCTCTGGGGCGCGGTGATCGAACACGGCTTTCCCGGGCAGGGCTGGCTGACGTTTCGCCAAGCGCTATCTCTCGGCGGCAATGTCAGGAAGGGCGAGCACGCCACCACCGTCGTCTACGCTGACCGCTTTGTGCCAAACCATGAGAAGAAGCGCGCGCGTGACGCTGGCGAGGAGGCCCAGGCGATCCCGTTCTTGAAGCGCTTCACCGTATTCAATGCGGCGCAATGCGATAACCTGCCCGAGGAAATCGCCGCCGTTGCGCCACCGTCGCTGCCGGGTTTGATCGAACCCAGGGTCGAAGCCCTGATAAAGGCCACCGGCATCGACCTCCGCATCGGCGGCGACCGCGCCTTCTACGTCCCAGCCCACGACTATGTGCAGTTGCCGCCGCCACAAGCCTACTTTGAGGCGATCAACTGGCACCGGACGGCGCTACACGAACTTGGACATGCCAGTGGCCACCATACGCGGCTCAATCGTGATCTGACCGGCTCCTTCGGCTCGAAGAAGTACGCCTTCGAGGAGCTGATCGCCGAGATGAATGCTGCCTTCTGCTGCGCCTCACTCGGCATCGCACCGACCGTGCGTCACGCCGACTATATCGGCTCCTGGCTGGAGGTGCTGCGCGAGGACAACCGATCGATCGTGCGCGCTGCCTCGCAGGCTAGCAAGGCTGCGGACTATCTCCTCGGTTTCTCGCCGGGCCTCGTCGCCGCGGAAGACGATCAGCGGGAGGCAGCATGATGGCCGCTCACCCGCCAGGTCGGCACCTCCTCAACAATGCGCTCGGCTTCGCCGCCGGAGCGCGCCACGCGACATCGATGCCCGAACGTCACGCCGGTCAAGTCGTGCTGCAAAGCCTGGGGAACGCGATCGAGCTGTCCCTCAAATCGATCCTGCAGACGCACGGCTGGAGCGACGATCGCTGCCGGCGCGAGATTCGGCACGATCTGGTGAAAGCCTTGGCGGCGGCTGAAGATCTCGGCTTCCGGCCGAGCGATCCGGCGCTTGCGCCGTTCATCGCCCTGCTATCGCCCTTTCATCGAAGCCACTGCATGGCCGTGCTCGCCGCCTGCACATCGCAGGCGGCTTTCTATGAACATGGGGTCGGAATGACTGAGCAGTTGCTCCGCGACATCGTCCTGTGGCTGCCGAGGCATGAGAGTGAGAGGAGTGTGGGGGTTTTCGTGACGGGTTTGAGACGAGAGAGAGGCTCTCGGCGCCCGACGCGGAGACTATCCCTATGGCTACTGCCGTTCAGAAGATCACCCTGTCGTCCTCGCGCGACATCCCCTTCAACAAACTGATCCTCAGCCAGTCCAACGTCCGCCGAGTGAAGGCCGGCGTGTCGATCGAGGAACTGTCGCAGGACATCGCCCGGCGCGGCCTGCTTCAGGGCCTCAATGTCCGGCCCGTCGTCGATGCCGACGGCAATGAGACCGGCATGTTCGAAATCCCCGCAGGTGGCCGCCGCTACCGGGCGCTTGACCTGCTGGTGAAGGCCAAGCGCCTCGCCAAAACCGCGCCGGTTCCCTGTGTCGTGCGCGAAGCCGGCAGCGACATCCTCGCCGAGGACGATAGCCTGGCCGAAAATATGCAGCGCGCGCCGCTCCATCCCCTCGATCAGTACCGTGCGTTCCAGGATATGCGCCTCAAGGGCATGTCCGAGGAAGACATCGCCGCGGCCTTCTTCGTCCCGGTCAACGTCGTGAAGCAGCGCCTGCGTCTGGCATCCGTCGCACCCTCGCTGCTCGACCTCTACGCCGAAGACGGCGTGACGCTGGAACAGCTCATGGCCTTCACCGTCAATCCCGACCATGTCCGCCAGGAACAGGTCTGGGACGCGATCAAGGATTCGTGGTCGAAGGAGCCGCATCAGATCCGCCGCATGCTGACGGAAACCACGGTGCGCGCTTCCGACAAGCGGGCGCAGTTCGTTGGTCTGCCCGCCTATGAGGGCGCCGGCGGCATCGTGCTGAACGACCTGTTCCAGTCCGACGATGGCGGCTGGTTACAGAATGTCGGCCTGCTCGACCAGCTCACGGACGACAAGCTGAAGGCGGAAGCCGAGGCGATCGGCGCGGAAGGCTGGAAGTGGGTCGATGCCAGGATCGAGACGCCTTACGGCCACGGTCATGGCCTGCGCCGGCTGATCGGCACGACCACGCCCCTGACCGATGAGGAACAGGCGACGGTCGATGCCCTCACGGCGGAATGCGAGGCGCTGGAAGCCGAATACGCCGAAGCCGAAGAGTATCCCGACGAAGTCGACGAACGAGTCAGCGAGATCGAAACCGCGCTCGCCGCCTTCGAGGATCGCCCCGTGACCTATGATCCGGCGGAAATCGGTCGCGCGGGCGTGTTCGTCAGCATCAATCGCGAAGGGCATCTGTGGGTGGATCGCGGCTATATCCATCCCGAGGACGAAGCCCCGCTGGTCGTGGAGGACGGTGAGGACGATGGCGAAGGCGCCGCACCGGATGGGGCCGCCGCTTCGGTCCCGGCTGCGCAGCGTGCAGTCATAACCGTCGGTGGTCAGCCTTCTGAATCGCAACAAGAGGAGGAAGATAGCGCGATCAAGCCATTGCCGGAACGGCTGGTCTCGGAGCTGACGGCGCACCGGACACTCGCGTTGCACGATGCGCTCGCGAACAATCCCCATGTCGCCATGACAGCGTTGCTGCATCGGTTAGTGATGGAGCGCTACCACCATTCCGCGCCGAGCGGATGCCTGGAAGTCACTGTTCGTCATCATTTCTTCTCGGCCCAAGGCGCGGACCTGAAGGACAGCCCGCCCGCCAAAGCCATTGCCGCGCGCTATGAGGATTTTAAGGCAGACTTGCCGACAGATGACGACGCCTTGTGGAACTGGATTGCCGCACTTGGCGACGCCGACCGAATGGCATTGCTCGCCCATTGCGTCGCCTATGGGGTGAACGCCCTCTATGAGAAGCCGAATCCGTTCAGCGGCAGCGGCCTCTCGCAGCACGGGCTTGATCAGCGGCTGTCCCAGGCCGACCGGCTGGCGCGCGCCACGGGTCTCGATATGGTTGAGGGTGCCGGATGGCGACCGACGGTCGAGAACTATCTCGGCCGCGTCACCAAGCCTCGCATCCTCGAAGCCGTGCGCGAAGGGGCTGGCGAGCGCGCAGCCTCGCTCATCGAGCACCTAAAGAAGGGCGACATGGCCAAGGAGGCGGAACGCCTGCTGGCCGATACCGCCTGGCTGCCCGAACCTCTGCGGTTGTTCGAGGAGGATCAGGCGCCGGAAGATGTTGACGCACACGACGACATCGAGGCGCTTCCTGACTTCCTCGCCGGTGACGACGACGGTGAAGTCCATACCGAGGATGACGCGGCCCATCTGATCGCGGCCGAATAAACCTCACCAGCGGGGCGGCACCGGTCGCCCCGTTCCTTTTCCCACCCTTCCATCCAGGCTCGGCATTCGCCGGGCCTTTCTCGTTTCTGGAGACTGAATCCATGTCCGCACACATCGTCCACGACACCGCGCCGCTCGGTTCGCTGATCCGTTACTTCGATGGTACGCCCAAGCCTCCGGCGCGGTTTTCCAAGAAACTCGCCGCCTGGGAACGCCGCAACGGCATCGGCCGGCTGGTGAAAACCGAAGCGGCTCGCGAGCGTCCGACCTATTCCTCACCGGCTTCCATCACCCTGCATGAGGGCAATTTCGCCAGCGACGGCGTCATCCTCGTGATCATCATGCGCACCCATTCGGTCGATAACGATCTGACCTTCGAGATCGCGGAGCGTCGGACCATCGGCATGGTGCGTGTGCTTCAGGATTTTGGCGGTAACAGCGAGTTGCTGCACCTCGCCGAAAGCCGCGAAGCCGCCGAACTGTGGCTGGCCAGGAACCGACACGGCAATGCCCGTCTGGAGGACGTGACCGCCGATGAGGTCGGTGCTGACGTCGTTGAAGGCCGGATTGCCGCCTGACCACCCCACAATCACCTCCATCTGGCCCGATCTCCCCGCAGGAGTGTCGGGTTTCTGTTGTTTCGGGAGATCTAGGGGCGGCGCAGCACCTTGAGAGGAAGAGGAAGGCCGAGGCGGGTTTGAGCCGGTTGGGGTCGAGAGAGCGCTCCCCGGTTCCGCCCGCTCCTGCTCTCTTGAGAGACCCTCCATGGCCGACTACTTCACCCATTTCTCGTGCCTTCTCGATGTCGGCACGCCCGACAACGCCGCCCACGCACTCGACATCTACAACACCCTGTCCGAGGAAAGCGCGTCGGAAGACCCGCCTTCGGACGGCTTCCTGCTGTCGATCCAGCCCGAACATGGCAGCACGCAACTCTGGATGCGTGATGACGTTACCGGCGATCCCGAACGCCTGATCCAGTTTGTCAAAATCTGTGCTGCCGAATTCAGTCTGACTGGCCGCTGGGGCTTCCAATACGCCAACACCTGCTCGAAGGCGCGCGTCAACGCCTTCGGCGGAGGTGCGCACGCTCTCGACCTCGCCACCGGCGAGACCATCGCCTGGACCTATACCGATGGCTGGCTGGCCGAAATCCTCGACGGAGGTGATCCCGATGCCTGAGATCATCGAAACCACCGTCTATCGCCTCGACGAACTCTCCGATCCGGCGAAGGACAAGGCCCGCGACTGGTATCGTGAGGCGTCCAGCGACGATGACTGGCAAGAGTTCGTCTATGAGGATTTCGAGACGATCTGCGAGACCCTCGGCGTTCGCCTTAAGACCAGGCCGGTTCGCCTTTACGGCGGCGGGACACGCCAGAAGCCGAGCATCTACTTCAGAGGTTTCTGGTCGCAGGGTGATGGCGCCTGCTTCGAGGCCTTCTATTCCTATGAGAAGGATGCACCCCGCAAGATCAGGTCGCACGCGCCGCAGGATAGCGAGTTGCACCGCATCGCCGATGCCTTGCAGGCGATCCAGCGGCGAAATTTCTACCAGCTTCACGCCGAGGCCAGCCATCGCGGTCACTATTACCACGAATACTGCATGTCGATCTCGGTCGCGCGCGACAGTCCGACCTATCAGGACATGACCAAAGATACCGAGGATGCTGTGATCGAGGCGCTGCGCGATCTGGCCCGCTGGCTCTACCGCCAGCTCGAACGCGAATACGAACACCAGACTTCGGGTGCCGTCGTCGACGAGATCATCGCCGCGAACGACTACACCTTCACGGCGTCAGGCCGACGCTTCGGCTGAACGCCGGGGAGGCATCGTCTATGACCGCGCCTTGAGAGGAAGAGGCCGGCCGGAAGGGGTTTGAGCCGGTGGGGTCGAGAGAGAGCACCAGCCGGTTCATCCCGCTTCGCTCTCCTTGAGGTCTCCCTATGTCTTATGCATCCGCCGCCGCGCCCCTTCCGGCTGCGCCAGTTTCTGCCGCAGTCGATACGGCCTTCGCTGTTCACCAGGCTGCCCTGCTCCTCCTCCCCCATCTCGAACGCGGCAGCCGCATCGACGCCATCATCCTGCGCAGTGCGATGGAAACGGCCTTCGGTGCGTCCGACGCCTCAGGCGCCTGGGGCTGGAAGACCGCCTATGAAGCCTGCGAGGCGGCGACCGTGCTGTTCCTGCGCAGATACGGAAAGGCGCTTTTCCGTAAAGCCGGGTCGCAGGCCGCCAGCCTGCCGCTTCTGACGAAGATCGCCGGGCTTCTCCCCACCCACACGCGCCGTTCAGAAGAGAGCCAGACCTTCCAGCAGTTCTCCACACCGATCCCGCTCGGGCTGATCGCCGCGACGGCCGCCGCCATCACCCCCGCCGACCGGGTTCTGGAACCATCGGCCGGGACGGGCCTGCTCGCCATCCTGGCCGAGATCGCCGGCGGTTCGCTCGTGCTGAACGAGTTGGCAGAAACCCGCGCCGATCTGCTGTCCCAGCTCTTTCCGGCCGTTGCCGTCACCCGCTTCGACGCGGCGCAGATCCACGACCATCTCGCGCCTGGCATCGTTCCGACCGTGGCGCTGATGAACCCGCCATTCTCGGTCATGGCGAACGTCTCCGGCCGGATGGCCGACGCCGCCTATCGCCATGTCGCCTCGGCGCTGGCGCGTCTGGCTGATGGCGGACGGCTGGTGACGATCACCGGATCGAGCTTCGCACCTGATGCGCCCGCCTGGCGCGGCGCCTTCGTCCGGCTTCAGGACCATGGCCGCGTGGTGTTCACCGCGTCCATCGACGGCTCGGTCTATGCCAAACATGGCACCACCATCGACACGTGGCTGACTGTGATCGACAAACTGCCCGCAGACGATCCGGCCGCCTTTCCAGAATCGCCGGGGATCGCGCCCGATGTCGCCACCCTGATTAGCTGGATCGGCGAGCATGTTCCGGCGCGCTTGCCGGTCGATGCTGCGGTCTCGGTTCCTGTGGTGGCGCCAGCCGCCGCACCGCGCACCGTTCGCGGCTATCTCGCCCGCGCCGCCGCATCCTCCCCCGTCCGCACCGTCACGGAACCCGAGGGCGTCGAACTCGCCTATGACACGATCGACTGGACGCCCGCCGAGGACGGCCGGATCACCGATGCAATCTATGAGGAATACGGATTGCAAGCGATCCGTATTCCCGGCTCTGCGGCCCATCCGACCAAACTGGTGCAATCGGCGGCCATGTCCTCGGTCGCGCCGCCCAAGCCGAGCTACCGGCCGAGGCTTCCCGCCAACATCGTCACCGACGGCCTGTTGTCGGACGCCCAGCTGGAAACCGTCATCTATGCCGGCGAAGCTCATTCGGACTTCCTCGCGGGATCGTGGACGCTGGACGAGACCTTCGATGTCATCTCTGCGGCGCCCGACGACGCAGCGAACGCCGTCCGCTTTCGCCGGGGCTTCATGCTTGGCGACGGCACCGGCGCTGGCAAAGGCCGCCAGTCGGCCGGGATCATCCTCGACAACTGGATGAGAGGGCGCCGCAAGGCCGTCTGGATCTCCAAATCCGACAAGCTGCTCGAAGATGCGCAACGCGACTGGTCGGCGCTCGGCATGGAGCGATTGCTGGTCACGCCGCTGTCGCGTTTCCCGCAGGGCAAGGACATTCGGCTGCCGGAAGGCATCCTGTTCACCACCTATTCCACGCTGCGCTCCGATGAGCGTGGCGAGAAGGTTTCGCGCGTCCAGCAAATCGTCGAATGGTTGGGCTCCGACTTCGATGGAGTGATCATTTTCGACGAGAGCCATGCCATGCAGAACGCCGCCGGCGGCAAAGGGGAACGCGGCGATGTCGCCGCCTCGCAGCAGGGTCGCGCGGGCTTGCGGCTCCAGCACGCCCTGCCGAACGCCCGGATCGTCTATGTCTCGGCCACAGGCGCGACCACGGTTCACAATCTCGCCTACGCCCAGCGGCTCGGCCTCTGGGGTGGTGAGGATTTCCCGTTTTCGACGCGCGCGGAATTCGTCGAAGCCATCGAAGCGGGCGGCGTTGCGGCGATGGAGGTGCTGGCCCGCGATCTTCGGGCGCTCGGACTCTATACGGCGCGGTCGCTCTCCTATGATGGTGTCGAATACGAACTGGTCGAGCACCAGCTCACGCCGGAACAGACCCGCATCTATGATGCCTATGCCGGGGCGTTTTCAGTCATCCATAACAATCTCGACGCCGCCATGCAGGCCGCCAACATCACCGGCGGCGGCGATGGCGGCTCCGCCACGCTGAACCGGCAGGCCAAGGCCGCCGCGCGTTCCGCCTTCGAGTCGGCCAAGCAGCGCTTCTTCGGTCATCTGCTCACCAGCATGAAAACTCCGACGCTGATCGCCGCCATCGACCGCGATCTGGCAGACGGTCATGCCGCCGTGATCCAGATCGTTTCCACCGGCGAGGCGCTGATGGAACGCCGCCTGGCGGAGCTTCCCGCTGAGGAGTGGAACGACGTCCGCGTCGACATCACGCCCAGGGAATATGTGCTGGATTACCTCGCCCATTCCTTCCCGGTGCAGCTCTACGAGCCGTTCACCGACGACGAGGGCAATTTATCGTCGCGCCCCGTCTATCGTGACGGCCAGCCGGTCGAAAGCCGCGAAGCCGTCGCCCGCCGCGACCGGCTGATCGAGAAGCTCGCCTCTCTGCCTCCCGTTCCGGGGGCGCTCGACCAGATCATCCAGCGCTTCGGCACGGACATGGTGGCGGAAGTCACGGGCCGTTCGCGGCGGATTGTCCGCAAGACCAGCGTTGGCGGCATCGACCGGCTTGTGGTCGAGAACCGGGCCGGCTCCGCCAATCTCGCCGAAACCGCCGCCTTCATGGACGATCAGAAACGCGTACTGATCTTCTCTGACGCAGGCGGCACGGGACGCTCGTATCACGCCGATGTCAACGCGAAGAACCAGCGGTTGCGCGTTCACTACCTGCTGGAGCCGGGTTGGAAGGCCGATGCCGCCATTCAGGGGCTGGGCCGCACCAACAGAACCAACCAGAAACAACCGCCCCTGTTCCGGCCGATTGCGACGAACGTGAAGGCGGAAAAGCGCTTCCTTTCGACCATCGCCCGCCGTCTCGACACGCTGGGCGCAATCACGCGCGGCCAGCGCCAAACCGGCGGACAGGGGCTGTTTCGGCCCGAGGACAATCTGGAATCCCACTACGCGCGTGACGCGCTGCGCCAGCTTTATCTCCTGCTGGTACGCGGCAAGGTCGAGGGTTGCTCGCTCCAGATGTTCGAGGACGCGACCGGTCTGAAACTCATGGACGATACCGGCATCAAGGACGAGTTGCCGCCGATCACCACCTTCCTCAATAGGCTGCTGGCGCTGACCATCGAACTGCAGGGCGTGCTGTTCACTGCCTTCGAGCAATTGTTGAACGCCAAAATCGAAGGCGCCATCGCGTCCGGAAGCTATGATGTCGGGCTGGAAACGCTGCGTGCCGAGAGCTTCGTCGTCACCGACCGCCAGACCATCCACGTCCATCCCAGCACCGGGGCCGAGGCCCGGCTGCTGACCATCACGCAGCGCGAGCGCAACCGTCCGATCATGCTCACGGAAGCCCTCGACCAACTTGCCGATCCTCGGGCGAAGCTTCTCATCAATGAGCGCTCCGGCCGCGCCGCCGTCCAGATCCCGACCACCAGCGTCATGCTCGACGATGGCGAAATCGAGCGGCGCGTCCGGCTGATCCGGCCGATGGAAGCGCACAACGTCTCCATCAGGATGATGGACGAGACCCGTTGGGTCGAGGCTGACCAGACTGCGTTCACGTCGGCGTGGAATGCCGAGGTCGCCGAGGTGCCGGAGTTCGTCGACAGCACCATCCATGTCGTCAGCGGCCTGTTGCTGCCGATCTGGAAACGCCTGCCGAATGAATCGACGCGGGTTTACCGGCTCCAGACCGATGACGGCGAGCGCATCGTCGGCCGCCGTGTTTCGCCCGCCTGGGTTGCCGGTGCGATGGCCGCCGGCACATCGACGCTGACGCCGGATGACGCCTTCATGGCGCTGTTGGACGGCAAGACCATCATCGACCTGACCGAAGGACTACAGCTTCGGCGCAGTCGCGTCATGGGCGCCAACCGTATCGAACTGTCCGGCTTCACTGATATCATGCGCGACCGCCTTTCGGCCTACGGGCTGTTCCATGAGATCATCTCGTGGAAGCTGAGGATGTTCATCCCCACCGACGCTTCCGGCCCTGCCATCCTGGCCAAGGTGCTGGAGCGCTATCCCGTCCAGCGCATCGGTGAACGGGAGGCGGCATAGATGGCTCGCCATGACGCCGCCGAACTCGCAATCTGCCTCGGCCGACAGGCCGAGGCAGTGTGCAAGCGCTATCTGTCGAACGGCCATCGTGAAGGCCGCTACTGGCTGGTTGGTGATGTGCAAAACAGCCCTGGCCGCTCGATGTTCGTGCGCCTGACGGGACCGGAATCCGGCAAAGGCGCGGCGGGCAAATGGACCGATGCGGCGACGGCTGAACATGGCGACCTACTCGACGTCATCCGCGAGAGTTGCGGCCTCATCGACTTCAAGGACGTCGCTGACGAAGCCCGTTCCTTCCTCAGTCTGCCAAGGCCGGAGCCTGATCCGGTTCCCCGATCCCGGCCCAGGACGGCGCCGACAGGATCACCGGAGGCAGCACGGCGTCTGTTCGCCATGGCCCAGCCGATTGGGCGGACAGTCGTGGAAACGCATTTGCGGAAACGTGCGATTACGGCATTGCACGAAACCGGAGCCCTCCGCTTCCACCCGCGCTGCTACTATCGGCCCGAGAGGCATGATCCCACCGAAATCTGGCCCGTGATGATCGCTGCCGTCACCGACCTTGACGGCGTCCAGACCGGCGCGCATCGCACCTGGCTTTTGCCCGATGGCAGCGACAAAGCCCCGGTCGAAACGCCGAGGAGAGCGATGGGCAATCTCTTGGGACACGGCGTCCGCTTCGGTGTGGCACAGGATGTCCTGGCGGCAGGCGAAGGAATCGAGACCGTGCTGTCGACCCGCTCGGGTCTGCCCCATATGCCGATGATGGCGGCGCTCTCTGCGGCGCACCTCGCCGCCATCCAGTTCCCGGCGACGCTACGGCGGCTCTATATCGTGCGCGATTCCGATCCAGCGGGAAATGGTGCGCGAGATCGTCTGATCGAACGAGCGAGAGACGTCGGGATCGAGGCGGTTGTCCTGTCGCCAGTGCTCGGGGACTTCAATGAGGATCTGCGCCAGTTCGGCATCGATGCACTACGGGCGGCCTTGCGGGTTCAGATCGTGCCTGAAGACGTCAGCCGGTTTCTCGCGGCGTGAGGCGGCATCGGTCACGTCGGAAATGAGGCGCGCAGCAGCCCAAACCTGCCATATGCGGTGATGGTGTTGTCCTGATGTGCCGGAGGGGCCGCCGCCCACGGCCTTCTGAGAGGGCGATCGAGCCGTCAAACGGCCCTGACCGGCAATGGCTGCGTCCGGCTATTTTCCGCCGCGCCCTATGGGCGCTTTGCATCGCGAAGCAAAATAGCCGGTCTGCGCCATCCAGCGCTTGAGGCTTGGCCCTCCGCTTCGCTGCGGGTGCAGGTCCGGGCCGCCCGACAGCTTTCGTCGCCTGCGAAGGCCGCGATGGGCGCGGTCGATCCGACGAAGGCAAACACCATGATAGCCGAATATGATGACGCAGGTTTCGAGCCGCCGCACACTTCATCCCCTACCGATCACCTCCTCACCGAACTCCAGCTCTACGGCTACCGTCCGTTCGAGGATGAACCCGACCCAAGGCCGCTTCCCGAAGGCAATGCCGTCGCTGGCGCCGTCGCCGACATCTTCGACGCCCTGATCGTCACGCTCAGTGATACCCGCCTCGAACCCGACCTCGACGAACTGCTCTGGTCAACTGTCAATCTCTTCCACCGCGCCACCGCCCGGATCGAACGCGACCTGGACGATAACGAGCAAGCCCAGCGTCGCGGCCAGCGGGAACAGGATGGCTCGGAGGTAAAGTCCGTCGAGCTGGAACGCCTGACAGCCGAGGGGCAGACCTTCATCGAGCGGCGCAACAGCATGGAACTCTTCCGCGATGTCGCCGCCGAACAGTTCGAGCGCCACACCGGATCGGCATGGCGGCCGCGCTCAGGGTCGATGGTCAACCACCGCAATCTGACCTCGGCGATGATCGACTCCAGAGACTTCCTCGCCGCCAAACGTCGGGCGGAAACCGAGGTGATGCTGCCCGCCGGTCCCAAGGTCGCCTTCACCGGCGGTCTCGACTTCAACGATCATCACCTGATCTGGGCCAAGCTCGATCAGGTCCATGCCAAGCATCCCGATATGGTGCTGCTGCACGGTGGATCGCCGAAGGGAGCCGAGTTGATCGCGGCGAAATGGGCCGACACCCGCAAGGTTCCGCAGGTTGCCTTCAAACCCGACTGGACGAAGCACGCCAAGTCCGCGCCCTTCAAGCGCAACGACGCCATGCTGGATGTCCTGCCGGTCGGCGTTCTCGTCTTCCCGGGAACCGGGATTCAGGAGAACCTCAGCGACAAGGCCCGCAAGCTCGGCATCCCGGTCATGAAGTTCGACGGCGGCGCGTAAGCGCCGCCGCTCGGCGGCTGTTTCAGCCGCCTTTACTTGACTACTCGATCACATTCTGGCTCAAATAAAGCATCCTTGCAGAAACGGCGAAGTAGCATAGTCGCAGGCGGAGCGTACCCTCTGGCAACCTGTCGTGACCCTCAACCGTTCATGTGGAGGCTTCCATGACGCTGATCCTGCTTGCTGTCTCTTTGTCGATTGCGCTTTGCGTCATCGCTTATAACTTCGCCATTCATGCCTTGCCCTTCATGGTGGGGCTGACTGCGTTCCAGTTTGTCTATGGAACCGGCGCCGGTCTCCTGATGTCGGGTTTCGCCACCATCGGTGCAGCGCTGCTTTCCGTCGCCTTGGTTATTGCCGTTCTGGGATTTGCGAAGAACCCGGCTTTGCGGCCCATCGCGCTCGCCATCTTCGCCGTGCCGGCCGCTATCGCGGGATATGCGCTCGTTTATGGCGTCACGAAAAACGCCATCGATTCGACCATCGCGCTCAACCTGCTCGGCGGCATTGGAGGTCTCTTCATCGGCATTGCGGCGATGCTCAATCTCAACGCCCTCGGATCGGCCGTCCTCTCGCGCTGAGGCGGCGACCACGATTCGCCGTTTCCATGGAAAATGCCACGGCGGCAAACGCGATCAAGCATCCCGACTCCCCCTCGGAAACGCAGATTGCAGCGTCAGATCAACGGCGTTTGTCACTCTTGGTCTTGCCCGGAAGCTGAACATCATCTGTCGTAGTCGACCATCGACGCAGACAAGATCGTTATGCTGCTGGTCAATCCCTTGTGCCGTGATGGCCGGGGGCAGAGAACCACATTCCTTCTCGCGTACAGGCGTCGTCAAAGAGCGATTGAAGGGAATACGGTGCCTTTCACCTTCTCCCTGATACCCCTTCGACCGTCCCGTGACCCTGCTCTCCATGAAGGCGAAGCGCGGGCCGCGTGAGGGTGAATGACATCCCGTTGCCGAAGGCGCCGCAGTTCCGGTGTCGTGTCTCGATGGCGGATGCCGGCAAGGACGAAGGTTCCGCTGATCGCCCCGATTGGCTTTGCCGAAGGACGTATCCCTCCGACTGACTGATCCCCTAAGCCCGTTCAGTTTCCGCCAGCAACCCCTGCGAACCGGGCCGAGTTGGCGCTGAAGCGCCTGCCCGCACCACCCCATTTCTTCGGGGTTCGCCCTGCGCATTCGCTTCGGTGCAGTCGTCTCCCGACGGTCTTGGCCGGGTCTCGTCGGAGGGACGGTCCCTCGGGCTGAAGCAACGGAGACATCAAATGCAGAACATCGTCATTCTCGCCGGCAACATCGGTCAGGAACCCGAAACCCGCACCACCCAGGGCGGCACCGGCATCACCCACTTCACGCTGGCCACCTCGCGCCCCCGCTACTCCGAAGGCAAGGTGGTCCGGGACGAAAACGGCTATCGGGTTCAGGATACCGAATGGCACCGCATCACCTCCTTCAACGGCCTCGGCAAGACGATCCAGCAATATTGCGAGAAGGGTATGAAGGTTCTGGTCCGCGGCCGCATCCACTACACCAAATGGACCGACCAGCAGGGCAACGACCGCTACGGCTGCGAGATCATCGCCGAGACGGTGGATTTCCTCAGCCGGGCCAAGCAGACCGACAGCAACGACGGTAAGCTCATCGACGACGATGACATCCCGTTCTGAGCCGGAGCCCGAAAGCCCGGCGGCGCAAGCCGCCGGGCTCCTTTCATGTTCTCGGCAGATCGCGGATAACGCGAGGTCATCAGGCCAGCACTGCGAAAGCTATCGACTTCCGCTCACCACGGCTCCGCCAGACTGACACCCGCCGTGAAAAGGGTCGCAAGCCGCCCGTCATACCAAAATGATCCTCGAAAAAAGCGCGACTGCGCGCATGGCCGTATGGTCCTCACCCTCTCAGCGAAAGTCTGACGCTCATTGTATGGCACGGCCGGTCAAAGCAGCGGCAGGGATCACCCGTCTCAGTCTCTGGGGCAGTGAAGAACGACGACCGACTATCAGGCGCTGAGAGCTGAACACCGGCGAAAGCGTGAGCAAAGAACATCACCAGCTCCTGTGGTCGAAGCCCCAACCCCGCTCTTAAAGACGCAATTCCTTGGTTTATCTCAGGGCTATTGCCCTCAACCCATGAAGGGTCCGCTACGCGAGCGTGCGGCCTCTTTGGCTACGCCTGCGAGGTGATCGCAACCCGGAGACAAACACTTCGGGCGCCTGTCGAGCGGGGGATGGTCCCCCGACTCCAAGACAGGAGCCGGAACAATGTCCTTCGCAGATGCTCACGCTTTCGCCTTCAGCCTGGCCGCCACCCTCATGGTCTCCATCGTCATCTTCCGCGCCGGAGACGGCACCATCGGCGTGATGCCCGCCTGCGAATATGACGGCGAGGACGACACCATTGTCGATGAGCTGGACCCTTTCGCCCCTTAAGGGGCGAAGGCCATACGGCCATGCGAAAGTCACCACAGGCTTTCGCCGCTGACATTCGTCAGCATGAACACGCCTTTCCAGGCGACCGAATCAGTCGCCTTTTCGGCCGTTCGTCGGCAGGTTCAAACGACGATTTCGGGTCGCTATTCGTCCATAAGCCGACTATAATAGTCGTTTTCGTGGCGTGCGTTCTGATGTCTGTGGAGGTGATCATGCATGATCACCGCCCGACAGACACGGGCCGCACGCGCGTTACTCGGCTGGAACCAGGAGACGCTCGCTGACAAGGCCCTCGTATCCCTGACCGCGCTCAAGCGTTTGGAGTCGGTCAACGATCTGCGCGTGCATGAAGGCACCCGCGATCAGGTACGCAGGGCGCTCGAAGCGGCGGGCATCATCTTCCTGTCCTCCGGTCGGCGTGAAGGCGTGATGGTGGATGATGAGGTCGCAGAGATCAGACGATAGGCTTTCAGAGCTCATGTCGGCATGTCCGACCCGCAACACCTGTTGCCCTGGACGCACCATCTCTCCAGCATGTTTCTGCGATAAGCCGCCACTCACATCCATTGTGGAGACGACAACCTGCGTCAAGCCAACATGACCACGCTCCAATTTCTCGATGAACCACCATCAAGCCCGGCCTTGACCGAATACGACCGCGCGCATTTCAAAATCTATATGCGCCTCCTCGACGCGCAGGCCGATGGTGCAGACTGGCAAGAGGCCGTGAGCGTGCTCTTCGGCATTGACCCCGAGCAGGAACAAAAACGCGCCCGACATATCCACGATACCCATCTGGCTCGCGCGCACTGGATGACCGAACACGGCTATCGGCAACTGCTGCGCGGTCGCCCGAACTGACGAGGTGTTGTCGCGGTGACAACACCTGTTGCCAGCGCCTCGGCTTCACGCGCGCTCGACTCTCTGGAATCAATTCCCGTCTGACGTGTGTATCTGTCAGTATTGGGAGGAGTGTTCATGGTCCCCGATACATCTCGGTGGAAAACAAGTCCCGACTACGACTTCATGGACGATCTCAGCGTCGGTGATCTTGCATGGGAATGCCTGCGCCGCAACGAGACCTACCAAACAGATTATTCAGGGCTGTTGAAATCAGAGCAGGCTGACCAGCCATTGCCGCAAGCGTTGCGCCAACGCTGGGGGTTGCGATTTCGCCGCCCGCCCCAGTCGCAGCAGCCATGAAGAGGCCGTCTTCTGGGCCCCGGAGGCCGATACCAGCACCCTCCACCTGACCCCTGCACCTTCGCCTGTGGGCGCTTCGCCCAAAAGCCAATCGGATCTGCGCGAGACCATCCGGCGCGACGCGCCAGAGGGCACGCACCTGCAACTCGCGATGCTTTCCCCCGCAATCCATGTCATCGTTTTGGCGTCACCTAAGGTCGGCCAGCCGCTCGCGGCGATAGTGCCGCTCGACGCCGACGGCCTTGACCGCATTGCGGCGGTCGACCGGCTGTGGCGAAGCCTCCACCACCTGCCGGTGCCAGTCGACGTACGCCTGACCCAGCAACAACGCCGCCGCCTGAAGCTGATGCTGCGCGCCGCCGATGGTCGCATGAACCATGCAACCTATCGAGAAATCGCTGATGCAATCTTCGGCGCCGCCCGTGTTGCCGACGATCCCTGGAAGACCTCGGCGTTGCGCGACGCCACCAGGGATCTTGTCCGCGACGGCCTCGCCATGATCGCAGGGGGCTATCTCAAATTGCTCCGCCATCGTCGGCGCTCCTGATCGAAGCCTCACCTGAGGGGGAGAATTAGGCTTCCCCAAGTTCCCCCTCCCTCTTCGCAGTCCTACTTCGCCACCTTGGCCCTCGTCCGCCGCTGACAGTCAGCGGCCCCAACGAACCCCACGGAGGCCCTCTCATGTCCCCCAATCTCGCCGGATTGCCGCCGCGCTATCTGCGCACGCCTGAAGCCGCCCGCTTCCTCGGCCTGTCCGGCCGGACGCTGGAAAAGCACCGGACCTATGGCACAGGCCCGGCCTATCGCAAGCTGGGCGGCCGCGTCGTCTATTCGATCGAGGATTTGCAGGCCTGGGCCAACCGCGGCGCCGTCACCTCGACGTCCGATCCGTCCGGCTCGGTCCTGCCCGCGAAACGCCGCGAAGACCACGCGCCCGAGCGCGGCGCGCGTTCGTATCGTTGAGGAGCCGTAAATGTCACGGCGTCGCCTCATCACCTCCAGCGAGCGGAGCAAGCTCGATCCCTTTATCGTAGCCACCGGCGACGCCAGCCCGCGCGATCAGCGCGACCTCATGGAACGGCCCTTCTTCTCGCTGGCCAAGGCCAAGCGCGTCGTGCCGATCCTCTATGAAACCGGCGACGTCCGCGTCGAGGTCTTCGCCGTGCCGGAACATGGCATGGCGACCATCTGGGATGCTGACGTGTTAATCTGGGCCGCCAGCCAGATCGTTGAGGCCGAAAACCTCGGCCTCAAGACATCCCGCTTCCTGCGCTTCACACCCTACCAGCTCCTCATGGCCACGGGCCGCGAAACCGGCGCCCGTGACTACCGGCTGCTGAAGGGCGCGCTGTCGCGCCTGCAATCCACCTCCATCCGCACGACCATCCGCCACGGCGAACATTGGCGTCGGCACCAGTTCTCCTGGATCAACGAATGGGAGGAACTGACCCGCGCCGACGGCCGCGTCGAGGGCATGGAGTTCGTCCTGCCCGACTGGTTCTATCGCGGCGTCATCGACCGGACATTGGTTCTGGCCATCGACCCTGCCTATTTCCGGCTGACCGGCGGCATCGAACGCTGGCTCTACCGCGTTGCCCGCAAACACGCCGGTCGCCAGCCGAACGGCTGGGTGTTCGAGATCCCTCATCTCTATGAAAAGTCCGGCAGCCTGGTGCGGGTTTCCGACTTCGCCCTCCAGCTCCGGCGCATCACTATCCGCCAGCCGCTGCCCGGCTATCGTTTGCGCATCGAGCGCCAGGGGCCGCGTGAACTGCTTAGAATCTTGCCCGCAGAGTTTTCCACAGGGCCTGTGGATAAACCTGTGGAAGCGCTCGGGACTTCGCACGCAAACGGTATCGGGACTTCACGCGCAGCGCCATCGGGACTTCGCACGCACGGATCGCAGCTAACCCTCTGGCCCGAAACGGCGATTCCGACCCTTAACTTAGAGTCTAACCCAGAATCTAACTCTTCTTTTGTAGATGGCGCTGTGAACAACAGCGGCGGCGGGCGGCCAAACGGGTCTCTTGCACCGATCCAGACCGATGACACCATCCGCCTGCGCGATGGCCGCGAGTGCGGGAGCGCCCGATGATCGTGGCGCTCCTCAATCAAAAAGGTGGTGTCGGCAAGACGACGCTCGCCCTGCATCTGGCGGGCCAATGGGCCAGCGAAGGCAAGCGCGTCACCCTGATCGATGCCGATCCGCAAGGCTCGGCGCTGGACTGGTCGCAGCAGCGGGCACGTGCGGGCCTGCCACGCCTGTTCGGCATTGTCGGCCTGGCCCGCGACACCCTGCATCGCGAAGCGCCCGAACTGGCCCGCGACGCCGATCACAGTGTCATCGATGGACCGCCGCGTATCGCCGGGCTGATGCGCTCAGCACTTCTCGCCGCCGATCTGGTGTTGATCCCCGTGCAGCCGTCACCGTTCGACGGCTGGGCCTCCGCCGAAATGCTGGCGTTGATCACAGAGGCGCGCATCTACCGGCCCGACCTTGCTGCCCGCTTCGTGCTGAACCGCTGCGCCGCCCGCACCGTCATCGCCCGCGAAACGGCCGAGACACTGGCGGATCACGATCCGCCGTTGCTTGCGGCCACCATCGGCCAGCGCATCGCTTTCGCCGACTTGGCGCAAACCGGCCGCCTCGTCTTCGAGGCCGATGCCGACAGCATGGCCGCGCGCGAGATCGCTGCACTTGCCACCGAGGTCGGGAGGCTGTCGCCATGACGAAGCCGCCGCGAAAGCGTGGCTTCGCTGCGCGGCCTGCCGATCCCGAACACTGGATCAAATCGTCCGGCGCCGCCGCGGCAGCGCCGCCGTCGTCACCAGCGAAGGACGGCGCATTCACCGCCCGGCTGACGGTCGACGTCACGCCGGACCTGCGCGGCCGCATCAAGATCGCAGCCTTTCAGCGTGGGACGACTGTCGCCGACATGCTGCGCGAGCTGCTCTCGCGCAAATTCCCACCACCATCAGGAGACCCCTCATGACCGGAAACGCGGCTCCCCGCGTGCGCGGCGGCCCGTCACCGGCCAGCCCCGCACCGTTCACCACCCTCGTCGAACTGACGTGGATCGAAAGGAAGATCGAACACTGGATCAGGTTCGGTCGAGAGAGCTGCGACCAGATCCTCGACCGCAGGCGGCGTGTCGTCGGCTTTGCGCCGAACAGCCTGTTCGCGTTCGTCCGCTGGGCGTCAAATGACTACGGTACGATCATCTCACGCGTCGACATCGTGCGCGCCATTGGTCCCGGCGAGCCGTTCCAGACGCTGCCCTTCGTGCGTCCAGGCGGCGAAATCCTGCTCAAGATCGACGGCTGGCCGAAGGTCGAACGGGTGCTGCAACTGATCGACGCCATCGAGGCGATGGGCCTCGATCCGGTCGATGTCGCACCGGACTATTGGCGGCATGTTCACAACCGACTGACCGCCAGTCACGAGCCGCGCGCATATACCGCCGAACAGCATCAGGCGTGGCTACTGCGGCGGAGGGCGGAACCATGAGCCGCTTCATCTGGGCCGTGGCGACGTTCATCGCCACCAGCGGCGTCGCCGTCTCCACCTGGATAGACGCCCCGACCAAACTCATCTGGAATGCGTCGGCCAGCACGCCGATCGGGTTCTACACCGTCGAACCGGTGGGACATCTTGAAGTCACCGATCTGGTCGCCGTCGATGCGCCCGAACCGATGGTGAGCTTCCTTGACGACGGGGGTTATCTGCCCCGCAACATGCCGCTCCTGAAGCGCGTGCTGGGTCTTCCCGGTCAGACCGTCTGTCGGACGGGCGTCGCCATCGCCGTCGACGGGATCGAGATGGGAACGGCGCTCGAGCGCGACCGCATCGGTCGACCGCTGCCGGCCTGGCAGGGCTGCCGTGTGATCGCCGACGGCGAAATCTTCCTGATGAACTGGGAAGTCCCCGACAGCCTGGACGGTCGGTATTTCGGCCCGATCCCGTCGGTTTCGATCATCGGTCGCGCGGTTCCGCTGTGGACCGACAATGACGGCGAAGGCCGCTTCGAATGGCGCGCGTCAACGCGGTGAACGCCACGCCTGCGGCGGGCGCACCGCTCGCCGCCAGCTCTCCCACCGCAACAGGAAGGAACCAACCCATGCCGCAGATCGGTCAATTCACCCGCGAGGAGACGGGTTTTATCGGGCGCATCCATACGCTCACTCTTTACCGCGAACTCACCATCGTTCCGGCCGAACCATCGGACGCCGAGAACGCGCCGGACTACCGCATTATGCACGGCGGTGATGACGATGCACCGGAGATTGGAGCGGGCTGGAAGCGCACCGGCGAGAAGGCCGGCGACTATGTATCACTGCTGATCGACGATCCCGCTTTCGCTCAGCCATTCCGCGCCAACCTGTTCCAGAACGGCGACGATGAAACTTCATGGTCGCTACACTGGAACCGCCAGCCCAAGCGCAGCGAGCGGGAGTGACCGATGGGCCTCCCTCGCACAAGATCCGCCAACACCATTGCGACCGGACGGCTGCCCGCCGTCCGGCGCAGCGCCCTCCTTCTCCTTTCCGGCCTTCTTCTCATCGTCACGCCGCCAGTTGTCACACAGGCGCAGAGCGTGCCGGTGACGCGATCGTCGACGGCCGATCCGCATGCCGCCTTCGTCACCGAAGCCTCGCAGCGCTTCGGCATTCCCGAGCACTGGATACGCGCCGTTCGCCGCGTCGAAAGCGCCGGTGACGTGCGAGCCATATCGTCGGCGGGCGCGATGGGGCTGATGCAGGTGATGCCCGCGACCTGGGCCGAATTGCGCGCCCGTTATCGCCTCGGCAACGACCCCTACGATCCGCGCGACAACATCATGGCGGGCACGGCTTACTTGCGTGAGATGCACGACCGCTACGGTTCGTCGGGCTTCCTCGCGGCCTACAATGCCGGTCCCGGTCGCTACGAGGAATACCTCGCAGGCCGCCCCCTCCCGGCAGAAACCCGCGCCTATGTCGCCACGCTCGCGCCCCTTGTCGGTGCGGGCGAAATCGCTCCCGACAATTCTGGTGCTGTCGTTGTCGCTGCCGTCGATCCGCATGTCTGGCGGCGCGCGCCGTTGTTCATCGCGGGCTCGGACGGCCCATCTTCTGCCATTCCCGTGCAGACTGATGCCGCTTCTGTCGACGCTCCGGCTGCAACGACTGTGCGCGACGTTTCGGGGATATTACCGCAATCGGGCAGCCTGTTTGTCGCCCGATCAGGTGCAGGAGGCCCGCAATGACGGGTTTCGCGGTGTGGCGCAGCGTGGCGTGCTTTTGGAAAGGAGGTGCGGGATGGCAGGGGTGGAGACAGGTAACGACAGGCAGAGGGCAAGATAAAAGCGCCATGTCCACCGTCGCCCAAGTCTCTGACTTGGCTTGGTTTTTGTCGTGCCGGTCGGTCGGGAGCAGTGCCGCTGATCGCGTTTTTTTCAATGATTACAAGGCTGTTTCCGGCACCGTGCCCGTCTTGGCCTGCTGGAGGGCGCGGCCATGAGCCAAGGCGACAGCGACTTCAATGTCCGGCCAGGGCGCATCAAGAGCACCCGTGGCGGCAAGCCCAAGAGCTTCATCAATCAGGTGCTGCGCGCTGCGAAGAAGGCTGGCCACACCGGCAGCGGCGGGGTGTCACGATCTGGCGGCGGGACAGCGGCGCGAGGCCGTTCGACCTTCGGGCGCGGCCGCAACACGTTCAGCCGCAACCGCCTGTTTGGCAGCAACCGCCGTGTCGTGGTCACCGCCCGGATCGCCCGCCACTCCGGCAAGGCGTTTCGCTCCGCCCCGCTCTCGGCGCACCTGTCCTATCTGAAGCGCGAGGGCGTCACCCGAGACGGGGAAAAGACGGTGATGTTCGATGCCGGCAGCGACCTCGTCGATGACATAGCCTTCACTGAACGTTGCAAGGATGATCGGCATCATTTCCGCTTCATCGTCTCGCCCGAAGACGCCGGCGACCTGACCGACATTCGCGCCTTCACCCGCGATCTCGCCAGCCAGATGCAATCCGATCTCGGCACCAAGCTCAATTGGGTGGCCGTCGATCACTGGAACACCGACAACCCGCACGTCCATCTGATCGTGCGCGGCGTCGACGAAACCGGCGCAGACCTCGTGATCTCGCGCGACTATATCAGCCGCGGCCTACGCTCTCGCGCCGAGGATCTCGTCTCCATTGAACTCGGCCCCAAGCCCGAGCACGAAATCCGCAACGCCCTGGACAGGGAGATAACGGCCGAGCGCTGGACGCGGCTCGATGTCGAGATACGCATCGCCGCCGACGAGACCGGCTTCATCGACCTGCGGCCGGAAAATCCTGGTACGGCCGATCCCGAACTCCGACGCCTGATGGTCGGCCGCCTTCAGCATCTGGAAAAGATGGGCCTCGCAGCACCTGCCGCACCGGGGGAATGGATGGTCGGGCTGGAGGCAGAGCGATCCTTGCGCGATCTCGGCATGCGTGGCGACATCATCAAGACCATGCACCGCGCCTTCACCGAGCGCGGTCAGGATCGCGGTGTCGCCGACTATGTAATCGACGGCGGCGCGGCAGGGACACCCGTCATCGGCCGGCTCGTGGACAAGGGCCTTCAGAACGAACTGACCGGCGAAGCCTATGCCGTGATCGACGGCATCGATGGCCGCGCCCACCATGTTCGTTTCCGTGGCATCGAGGCGTTCGAGCATTCCCCGCCCATCGGCGGCATCGTCGAGGTCCGCCGCTTCGGCGGCCCCGAGGACCCGAACCCGACTGTGGTCCTGGCCAGCCGTTCCGACCTCGACCTCAACCGGCAGATCATGGCGCCGGGCGCCACCTGGCTCGATCATCGCCTGGTCGAGCGTGAACCAACCTCGCTTGCCATGGGCGGTTTCGGGCGCGAGGTCCGCGACGCCATGACGGCCCGCGAAGACCATCTGACTGAGGAGGGCCTCGCCCGCCGTCAGGGTCAGCGCATCATCCCGCAGCGCGATCTCCTCAAGACGCTGCGCCAGCGTGAGCTGGATGCCGTCGGCGCGAGGCTCTCGACCGAGACCGGCTTGCCGCACCTGAAGGCACAAGCGGGCGAGCATGTCGCCGGGGTCTATCGCCAGCGCCTGACGCTCGCATCCGGCCGTTTCGCCATGATCGACAACGGGCTTGGCTTCCAGCTCGTGCCCTGGAGCCCACCGCTCGAAAAGAAACTCGGCCAGCACATCGCCGGCGTCGCCAACGCTAGTGGCGGCATCGACTGGAGCCTTGGCCGCAAACGCGACCTCGGCGTGTAACGCCGGGCACGGACATCAACCGCAACGAAGAAGGGACAACGCCAATGTCCGCGACCAAAATACTCTGGGGCCAAATCCTCGTCGTTTTCCTGATCGTAATCATGTCGATCTGGGGCGCGACACAATGGACGGCCTGGCAGCTTGGCTTTCAACCTCAGCTCGGCACGCCCTGGTTCGATCTGGCGGGGATGCCAGTCTACTACCCGCCGATGTTTTTCTGGTGGTGGTATGCCTATGAGGCCTATGCCCCCGGGATTTTCAACATCGGCGGGATGATCGCCGCATCCGGTGGCTTTATCGCCATCACTGTCGCCATTGGCATGTCGGTGTGGCGGGCGCGCGAAGCCAAGACTATCGCCACCTATGGCTCGGCCCGCTGGGCGACCCCCGCCGAGGTGAAGGGCGCAGGCTTGCTCGGTCAGGATGGCGTCGTTCTCGGCAAGCTTGAGCGCGATTACCTCCGCCACGATGGCCCGGAGCATGTTCTGTGCTTCGCCCCGACCCGCTCCGGCAAGGGCGTTGGCCTCGTCGTCCCCACCTTGTTGACCTGGCCCGGCTCTGTCGTCGTTCACGATATCAAGGGCGAGAACTGGCAGATCACCGCAGGGTTTCGCGCGCTTCATGGCCGCGTGCTGCTGTTCGATCCGACCAACACCAAATCCGCCGCCTACAATCCGCTGCTGGAAGTCCGGCGTGGCGAGTGGGAGGTCCGCGACGTCCAGAACGTCGCCGACGTGCTGGTCGACCCGGAAGGTTCGCTGGAGAAGCGCAACCATTGGGAGAAGACCAGCCACTCGCTGCTGGTCGGCGCCATCCTGCATGTCCTCTATGCCGAACCGGACAAGACGCTGGCCGGTGTCGCCGGATTTCTCTCCGACCCGAAGCGCCCGATCGAGACGACGCTGGCGGCGATGATGACCACGCCGCACCTCGGCGAGAAAGGCCCGCATCCGGTCATTGCTTCAACTGCGCGCGAGTTGCTGAACAAATCCGACAACGAACGATCCGGCGTGCTGTCCACAGCCATGTCGTTTCTCGGCCTTTATCGCGATCCCGTCGTCGCCGAGGTGACGAGCCGCTGCGACTGGCGCATCGCCGACCTCATCGAGGACGAGCGACCCGCCACGCTCTATCTCGTAGTGCCGCCCTCAGACATCTCACGCACCAAGCCTCTTATCCGCCTGGTGCTCAACCAGATCGGCCGCCGCCTGACCGAGGATCTCCATACCAAGAGCCGACGGCATCGCGTCTTGATGATGCTCGACGAGTTCCCGGCGCTCGGCCGGCTCGATTTCTTCGAAAGCGCCCTGGCCTTCATGGCAGGGTACGGCCTCAAAGCCTTCCTGATCGCGCAGTCCCTCAATCAGATCGAGAAGGCTTATGGCGCCAACAACTCCATCCTCGACAATTGCCATGTGCGCGTCTCGTTCGCCACCAACGACGAACGCACCGCAAAGCGGGTGTCGGACGCGCTCGGAACGGCCACCGAGATGAAGGCGATGAAGAACTATGCCGGCCATCGTCTCTCGCCCTGGCTCGGGCATCTGATGGTTTCGCGCTCGGAGACCGCTCGTCCGCTGCTGACGCCCGGCGAGATCATGCAGCTTCCGCCCAACGACGAGATAGTCATGCTCGCGGCGACCCCGCCGATCCGGGCCAACAAGGCACGATACTTCGAGGACAAGCGGTTCACCGAGCGCCTACTACCGCCGCCGGACCCGGCCAAAACCATACGAACCACGCGGAAAGACGCCTGGACGGAGCTGAAGCCACAAACGCCGGATGCTGCCCTACTTGCCGAGATCCAGAAGACGGAAAAGGACGCCGCCAATAGCGGACTGCGCCGCGAGCCGGAACTACCCGATCACGTCGCTATCGCCAAGGAAAACACGCAGCCCAACCCGTCCAATGAATTCGACATCGTGATGGATGATGAACCGGAAGATGCGGCCCGACAATCCCGCATGCTGCGCCAGCAGATGCGCGGTGTCGCCCGGCAGATCGCCATGGACCCCAATGACAATATGGACCTGTGAGGAAGCCCATGCGCGACCGGATGAACGTCTATCTGCCCTCGGACCTGGTGAAGGGGATTTCCGAACTGGCCGAACGCAAGAAGCTTTCACGCTCCGCCATCGTCGAGGCGGCCGTGGCGTCCTTCCTATCGCCAGATGGCGCCGACAAACGAGAGGCGGCCTTCGCTCGCCGCCTCGACCGGCTGTCGCGGCAGGCGCAGCGCATGGAGCGCGATCTCGGCGTCACCGCCGAAACCCTGGCGCTGTTCGTCCGCTTCTGGCTGACGATCACACCACCGCTTCCTCCCGACGCGCAATCCGCCGCGCAAATTAAAGGGCGCGAACGCTACGAGGGCTTCGTGGAAACACTCGGTCGTCGATTGCAAAAGGGGCAGAGCTTCCTCAAGGAAATACCGGATGATGTCGCCGGATTTTCGCAAGGTGACGAAGAAAAGGAACCACCGTCGACTAACTGAATTGCCTCATCGCCGACCAGATGAAGTCGTCGCGGTCTTTCCGTTTCCCTGTCTTTCCACGCCAGCCCACTACTACGCCCTTGAAGCTGTTGCGCGGGCTTAATTCCTGCCTCTCTTACTCATCCCCGATCCAGGGCTGGCCGAACGGTCCCTGAACGCAAGGGGACGACATGGCGGAATCTTTTCAGACATCACAGGCGACGACGCGGGGCGCGCGCATGCTGCGCACCGCCCTTGGCCCCGCCATCGCCCGGTTTCTGGAAGACCCGTCGATCGTCGAGGTGATGCTCAATCCTGACGGCCGGCTCTGGATCGACCGGCTTTCCGAAGGCCTGTCCGATACGGGCGAGCGATTATCGCCAGCGGACGGCGAACGGATTGTGCGTCTGGTCGCACACCATGTCGGCGCCGAGGTCCATTCCGGCGCTCCGCGTGTCTCGGCGGAACTGCCCGAGACGGGGGAACGGTTCGAGGGGCTTCTTCCTCCCGTCGTCGCCGCGCCGAGCTTCGCGATCCGCAAACCCGCCGTCGCCGTCTTTACCCTCGACGATTATGTCGCCGCCGGGATCATGACAGGCGATCAGGCAGAGGCCCTGCGCGTCGCGGTCATTGAGCGCAAGAACATCCTCGTCGCTGGCGGCACCTCCACCGGCAAGACGACGCTCACCAATGCGCTGCTCGCCGAGGTCGCCAAGACTTCCGACCGTGTGGTGCTGATCGAAGATACCCGCGAGCTGCAATGCG
>JBBSOT010000020.1:0-29979 GCA_038259455.1 Hyphomicrobiales bacterium
GGTACGGCGCCAGCCAACGCTCCAAATCGCCACGCCAATCTTCTGCCATCACCAGCCTCCCAAAAAGCTGGCTCCCTATGAATCAGGGAAATCGCGTCAAGGGAATCCTAAAAATCACACTTCTGCCAAAGTAGTTCTAGGACCGCCTGCACCACATGCAGTGCTTAGCTAGACTTCCAATGAAACCACCTTGGTTGCCGGCCACACCGTCGATTTCGTAGAGCGAGATCGAGGTGACCCGGACGGCAAGCCCGTCGGCCTTGGTGGTACACTGCAACTACACGACAACAGCAAACGCTGGTTCCGCGTGCGGGTCAGATGTAAAACGCCTTTCGGCGATTTGGCTTCGGAACATCCGTCTCAAACGCCTGACCTATCTGAAGACATTCTCAACGACGGGGCCGTGTTCAACCGCAGATCGGACGCGGACCTCCTGTGCTCTATGAAGTTGGCAGCGCCGGTTGGGCTCGAACCGCTTGATCTGCCTCGGTGTTTTGTAATTGAACAGAGCACCGCACTGCGCGCACCGTGACCGCCAAACCGCCAATTTGCTCATGCCGCCATCGCTGCGACGAACGTACTTTTCAAAGCCGACGCATTCATATCGGAATCGATCGTCAAATTCTCGCGCTGCGTCGTTAGTTCGCCGACCACGGCACCCGCCACTTCCGTCTCCGACAGGGGTTTTGTGCGGCGGCCGCTGAGGCAAAATAGAGGGGTTACCGACAAGTTGCATAGAAGTGTTCGTAGTTCCACAACCGTTTAGAGACTCAGACGTCCAATACACTCCAGTTTTTAGCAACCATAGTGCTCTCGCTTTCTTAGTTTTACAGGCAACCGCTCTCCGGTTGATAAACTCGAAAAGCGAGGAATATCATGTCCAATTCTTTCAAAAAGCTCTCCGTTATTCTAGCAGCCGGCGTCTTTGCGGCGGTCCTGCCCCTGCCAGCCAGCGCGCAGGGCATCGGCGTGGGTGCGGGTGCATCCGTAGGCGGTTCGGGCGGCGTCAACGCCGGTGCCGGCGCCTCGATCGGCGGTTCGAGCGGCGTCAATGCTGGCGCTGGAGCCTCGATCGGCGGTTCGAGCGGTGTGAACGCGGGCGCTGGAGCCTCCGTGGGCGGTTCGAGCGGTGTGAACGCGGGCGTTGGCGCCTCGATCGGCGGCACGAGCGGTGTGAACGCGGGCGTTGGCGCCTCGATCGGCGGCACGAGCGGCGTCAGCGCTGGCGTTGGTGCTTCGGTCGGTGGGTCGGGCGGGATCGATGCAGGAGTGGGTGTGGGTATAGGAGGCGGAACCACGACGCCGGGTACACCCGGCAACCCTGGAACGCCTGGCAATCCCGGATTGCAGAGCGTGGTCGCCAGCATGTCGGCAGCCGAACTGACGACATACAAGAAGACCTGCAAACAAGTGCTCGGCAACAGCGGCGGCTTCGGTGCCGATCTGATCGCGCTGTGCAGACTTGTTCAAACGGCAAGCCGCTAACTCGGTCTCGCCAAGCGCCTGTTCGGTTGGAAAAATGGCCCGGCATCTCTCTCCAGTAGATGCCGGGCTCGACTTGGTCAGTTCGCAGAGTAGATCGAAGTCGACCCTTGCCGCGCTTGGGATCAGCGGTGTTCGTTCCAAGGAACACCCGCGGAAGCAAGATGAGAAGCCGACGCTAGTTCGGCGCGAGACCTTGGACGAGCTCGATGTGAGTAAGGCTGTGTGCTTCAGATGGCCTTCCGCCTCGCCTTGGCCTTTGCCGGGGACTTCGCATTTGGCGATCCCGGCTTACGGCCCAAGCCGATCTTCTTTGCGAGTGCGGAGCGGGCTGCGGCATAGCTAGGCGCGACTATCGGATAGTCCTGCGGCAGGGCCCACTTTTCCCGGTATTGGTCGGGCGACATCCCAAGCAGCCCGAGATGCCGCTTCATCGATTTGAACTTACGGCCGTCCTCGAGCGAAATGATGTAGTCGGGAAATACTGACCGTTTCGGATTGACCGCAGGCGTTTGCGCCGGGACCGCAGGCGTGGCCGCTTTCGACAGGCCCGCCACTGCCTTATGGACCGTCGCAATCAGCTCGGCAAGATTTGCGACCGGAACCGGATTGTTGGCGATATAGGCCGATACGATATCGGCGGTCATCTCAGTGATGTGGGCGCCGAGCAAATCTTCCGTTTCCGGCATCTGAACCTCCAAAAGTACGCGCTGCAATAGCTTTTCCGGGCGGAAGGGGCAAGCTGCGGAGTTCGGTCAGGACGCTGCCAGCAGCGAGGCAAAGCGCGGCATGGGTTGCCACAGTCGATGACGCGCGTCCTGGACGTTCTTCTCGACCTGTCCCTTCTCCCAGCCAGACGCTGGATTGCAGAACTCAGGTTCGTAGAGATAATGGCTGGCCATGGCCATGAAGCGGACGTTGACGTCGCGCTCCTTGCCGCGCCCGACCTTGTCGATCGCTGTCCGCATATTGTCGTAGATGCCGCGTCGGGGAACGCCGCCAAAGACACGGAAGGCATGATTGTGGGCGTCAAACAGCATCTCGTGCGTCTGCAGGAGATAGGCTCGCACGATGAAGGCTCGGCTGTAGCTGAGCTTCGTATGCGCCACCTGCAACTTGGTGCGTTCGTTTCCGATGATCGCCCAATCTTCTGACCAGTCGAACTGGAACGCTTCACCAGGATCGAATGCAAGCGGCACGAATGTCCCGCGACCCGTCGTCTGTAATTCCCTCTGCAGATCCGCTTTCCACTCCCGGGCGAAAGCAGCAACACGACCGTAAGACCCCTCATAGCCGAGGCTCAGCAGATCGGCATGAAGCTGCGTCATCGTGCGTTTCTGTTTGCGGTTCTTTTTGGCTTCCGTCCTCAGCCAGGCTGACAATCGGTCGGTAAAAGCATCAAGTTTGCTCGGCCGCTGCGGGACCTTGAACTTCGGTTCTACGCCATCAGAGCGAAGATATTTGCGAATGGTATTCCGCGACAGGCCAGTCCTGCGGCCAATCTCACGGATCGATAGATGCTCTCTAAAATGCCAGCGTCGGATTACGCTCAATAACGCCATGTCGATCACTCCAATGCCCCCGCTAAACGTGCAGGGCTGGTTCAAACATGGGTCAATTCTCGATGGAAATATCTTGTGTTGCCGGGTCAGTTCTCAGTAGCAATCAACAGTCCGGCTCTGCTCTCAGCGTTGACGGTCGCGATGTAGGTGACACTCTTATTTCGGAGGGACTGGCTGTGCCGTTCGTGTGTGGCTCCACTCGCTGCCCGCCCACGCCGAAGCCGTGGTGCGGGTAAACTAGCGGCGCGAACGCGGAAGGCTAGATTGTTGCCGGAATATCCAAGAGCCTGGCGTCGAAACTTCGCCATCGGTGACCGGCATACTTGTACAACTTCCAGCCAGCTGGAACCAATTCTGACCGCGATTGCTTTCCTTGATAGGAGAAAAGGGAGAAGAAGGATGAGCTACATCGACGGATTTGTACTCGCGGTTCCCAAGGCGAACAGACAGAAGTTCATCAAGCACGCGACCGACGCTAACAGCGTTTTCATAGAAATGGGGGCGATCCGAGTCCGGGAGTGCTGGGCCGACGATGTGCCGGACGGCAAGACGACGGACTTTCGCATGGCCGTGAAGGCTAAGGATGACGAGGATGTTGTCTTCAGTTGGATTGAGTGGCCCGACAAAAAGGTGCGCGATGCCGCGATGGCGAAAATGATGGACAATGACAGTCCGGATCCACGCATGGACCCGAAGAAGAATCCAATGCCGTTCGATGGCAAGCGGATGATATTTGGCGGTTTCGTCCCCGTTGTTTCGCTGGATAGATAAGCAGCATCCTTTGCAGACCGAAGCCGTTGGGCCGATGACTGCTCCGCGGCCTGATAGCGTCGGCTGGCAGTTTCAACAGCATGCGGATCATCTGGAATTAGTTGTCGGCCCCTGCGGTTCGCGGCATCATAAGAAACGGCCCTGAGATCGCGGCCGTTTCTTGTACCGTTCGGAACTCTCCCCGCCTGCCTGTCTGCCGCTTCCATGGTGCCAACCAATTCAAGCCTCATCCCAGGCATCCAATTGACGTGCCGTCAGATTTTGACAGCCAGTCCGGTGATGATATGCCTCGATCGCCGTCGCGAGAGCCGACTGTGCGTGGAGGGGAATAAGTGCAAGTGAAAAGCAGTGGAAAGACGACTCTGCTGCGGAAGCTGCTGCGCAGACTTTACTTCGGCAATGACTTACGCGCTCGGCGATTTCGTTATGGCTTGATTGGCTTTGACGTGATCACAATAGCCATCTTCATCCTCGCGGCTTCCGAGTCCGAGAGATGGTGGATCGTTCCGCTCGACTTCGGTCTCGGCGCACTCTTGACTGTCGAGTTGGCTGCCAGACTCTACGCCTCAAGCAATCGGCGCACTGAAATCCTCAGCTTTTCGACCGCTACCGACGTCGTGGTCATCGGCTCGTTGTTCCTGCCTGCTCTGGTCGACAATCTCGGATTTCTGAGGATCGTTCGGGCGCTGAGGCTGCTGCGCTCTTACCACCTGCTCCATGACCTCCGATCGGACTCGCCATGGTTTCGGCGTTACGAGGACGTCATCCAACGGTCATTAAACCTCGCGGTGTTCATCATGATCGTAACTTCCTTTGTCTATGTGTCCCAACATACGATCAATCAGCAGATCTCAAACTACACAGACGCACTGTATTTTACGATTACAACACTCACCACCACGGGCTTCGGCGACATCACGCTGCTGGGTCCGGGCGGACGGCTGCTCGCTGTTGTGATCATGGTCGTAGGCGTCGGGCTCTTCCTGCGCCTCCTGCAGGCCGTCTTCCGCCCCAACAAGATCCGGTTCGAATGCCCCGACTGCGCGCTCCAAGTTCACGACATCGACGCCGTTCACTGCAAGCACTGCGGCCGGGTGCTACCGATCCCCACTGAAGGCGTTGTTTAGGAAGAAGCTGGCCGCGCTAGCTATTGCCGGCCTCTCGCACATTGCCGATAATCCAATTGCGTTCTTCGCGGTTAACGGCGCGATCATCGGAAGTGGCGGCTGGACGCGTTCGCGACCGCGATACGCCAATGCCCTTGGTGCAAGTCATGCAGCGGTTGATAGGCCGACTGTTCGCAGTGTTTTTGTCGATCCGGCTGTCGTGGGCCGTGGGATCGCATCGACGATCATGAACCGAACGGAGCGGGATGCACTCGAGCACCATGTCGATACGCTTCACCTAACGGCCACGCTTTCCGGCGTCGCCCTCTACGAGGCGTTCGACTATCAAACGGAAGAAGTCACGGAGCTGAGATTCCCCGACCAAACTCTCTTCGGATGCGTCAGGATGAAGAAGTTCCTAGGAAAATTGAGGACTCAAGCAGCCTGAGTGGCCACGGCTGGATACGCCGGGCAACATGTGTCCTACTGCACTTGAATTCTGCTCGTCCTTGGAAGATCGCCATCGAAGTATGAATTCGAACCCAATGACAAACACCGCCATTACAACAGACTGTCGGACAGACGGTGCAGCAGAAATACGTAACCCGCAGCGTTCCGGGCTTACCCTCGCCGATCATCACTGGCGAAAACGCAGTGAAATTCTACGACGAGACCAGCAAGTTCTGATTGCATTTACCGGGCTTCCATCCGCGTTGAACAATATGGGATGAAGAATCCGCCGCTCACACGAAGCATGCGACGTAGTCAATCCTTGGACGACCACCACCACCCCCACGCACCTTGGAGTGAATGCCAACTGACTGAATGGTCGGACAATCGGTTTCTCGCAGGCCACCTATCTTCGCACCGGGAGGATGATCCTTCAAGCGGCAAGGCGAAAGGCTGCTGCGAGAAATCCGCGCTGCTCTCGTAACATGTAAGTTTGCTATAGAGCCTTCGTGTCCTGAAGAAGATCCGTTGAGAGCGACACGGTCATATCGTCCGCACTAGTATAGGGCGCTGCTTGGGTGAAATGTTTTGGTTCTTTGGTCGAAATAGAGTTCTGTGCCGGGCAAACTGCATAGAAGAATTTGGTCCGGACCGAGGACTCATAAACGATAGCGGTGCCCTCCGGGATCCAGACCGTATCGCCACGGCATGCCACATGGGTCTTATCACCTACGCGTAGTCTCAACATCCCATCCAGTATAACAGTACCTCGTCGTAATCTGGCGTCCAGGGAACGCTGCACCGATCAAAGACGCCTACGCCAGCGCCCAAATGGCGACTGAACCCGGCATTGATCAAGCCGTGGGCGGCGATGCCGTTCGGTCCCGCCCGAAACAACGCAGGGTCATTGCGAAACAATTTCACCGCATCGACAGCATTATTACTCACAGCGAATACCCAACCTGATCTCACGTTCACGCTTGCTCTGAAACGCTTTGAGTTCACCAAGAATATCTGGGTTCAGTTCGGGCTGTTCGTAACTTTCCAATAGCTGTTTCCAGACACGATTGGCGCGTTGGGTAGCGTCGAGTGCACCGTCGTCCTCCCATGCGCCGTGACTTCGCCAGTCTGAAACAAGCGGCGTGTAAAAAGCCTTTTCGTAGCGTTCAAGTGTGTGGCCGGTGCCAAAGAAGTGGCCACCTGGTCCCACCTCCTTAAACACGCTTTGAGCCAGTTCTGCTTCGTTGACTTCGATTGGACGTAGAACCTCAGTCATCATTTGCAACATCTCTGCATCAACGATCAGTTTCTCAAACGAGGCTGTAAGTCCTCCTTCGAGCCAACCTCCACCGTGGATGATGAAATTGCAGTGGCTCATGACGGTTGACCATATCGACATTTCTGATTCATAGGCGGCTTGCGCGTCCACCACGTTTGAAACGCAGGCATTCGATGAGCGCCATGGAAGATTGTAGCGTCGTGCAAGCTGGCCGGAAGCCAACGTGGCCTTTGCGTATTCCGGAGTACCAAAACACGGCGAGCCGGTGCGCATATCTACGTTGGAAGTAAAGGAACCGTAGACGCAAGGCGTGCCGGGATAAGCCGCTTGGAGAAATGCTATTACTCCGAGCGCTTCGGCGTTCTGGCCAACCAGCGCTCCAGCCAACGACACCGGCGCCATCGCCCCGGCAAGGGTAAACGGTGTCACGACGACAGCCTGGCCGCATTCGGCAAACGCTGTCGCGCCAGCTGTCATTTGGATGTCGAGGCGAAGGGGCGAATTCGTGTTGATATTGCCTATGCACGCAGGGTTCCGCTTAAGATCGTCTCGGCTCACTCCAAGCGTCATACAGGTCATGTCAATGGAATCTTCGGCTCGAAAACGTCCAAGGAGCCATGAACCCCAGCATTTGTCCGATAGTTCAATACTGTTTATGTAGCCTTGGAGATGGCGCACCTCGGCCGCTAAATCCATAGCCTCGAAGGGTGTTCCATATAGTAGATGTATAGAATTTAGTGAGTGCAGAAGACGGACAAACTCTCGCACGTCCTCGGACGTTCCGGTCCGCCTGCCCCGATCCAAGTCGTGACAATATGCCGGGCCGATGACCGAAACATAGTTCACATTAGAGCCACCAAGATCGAGGCTTCGCCCGGGATTTCGCGCACGTAGGCTAAACTGTGATGGCGCCTTTACGATCTGTTCCTCGACGAATCCCGGGTCGAAACGAACCCTCATACTATCCTCGTCGACATCGCACCCCTGCCGCTTCATGAAGAGCCGTGCATCGGCATCCATGAACTCCATGCCGGTCTCCGCCAGAACTCGCAGAGAGGCCTGATGGATATGCTCGACGTGGTCCGAGGTTAGAACCTCTACCGGTTTGATAGGATTGACTAATTTCTTCCACGGAAGCTGTGGATTGCCGATCTTGAGACGCTCGGCTCGCTGTGTATTGCGGCGGGTCATAGCGCTATTCCTTGCGACCGGTGAAACTTACTGTGGCGAGGCGCGTTCTGACGCCCCAGCCAAGAAACGGCTCGGGCGGCAGCCTTGATGGGGCGCCGTATGCCAGCACGTCATCGATCAGTGGCGATTCACTGCCAGAGGCCCATTCAGCCATAAGCGCTCCATGAACTGTGCCCTTTGCGATGCCAATGGCATTCTGGCAGGCGACGGCAAAGAGGTTGGGCTCGACGCGCGAGAAGAACGGCTCGTTGTTCTGCGAGAAACTCAAACCGCCCGAATACGCATGGGCGATCCGGACGTCTGCAAGCTGAGGGAAACGTCTGTGAAACGATTCAATCACCTTCGCGCGATAGTACCGCAACTGGTCAGTGCTGCATGTCATGTGGCGCGAGTAGCGAAACGCAGTGCGGTACCAAACACGCTCGTCTTGGGTGCGTCGGATTGTTGCTCCGGCCCTGCCGACCGGATGAACTCCCCAGTCGCGAGTCCCGCCAAGTCTCTCTTGCTGTGACGCGTTCAGAGGCTCCGTCAACACGGCGAAAGAAATGATGTTGATGATGCAGCCGAGAAGGATGCCAAACGCAGGTGTGAACCCATCGGTGGCGAGAATGGCGCGTCTAGCGCGAACCCTTCCCTTGGTTGTCTCTGCCTGGATGATGGGGCCAGTTGTCAGATGCGTCACAGGCGAATTCTCAAACAGCACCACATTTGACGGCAAACTGGCCGAGAGACCTCGCGTCAGAGCTGCCGGATTCATAAGATGGGTTCCGGGTGTGTAGATCGCCGCTTGGTAACTCGCTGTTCCAAGACGCTGTTCCAAAGCCGATCCGTCAACAAAGTCGAATTGCAAACCCAAATCGGTCAGAAGCCGCGCGGTATCATCGAGGGCTGACCGAGCCTTGTCGCCGACGGCGACCTGGTATTTACCGCGTCGGCTCCACTGGCACTCGATCGCATGCGTCTGGACTGAAATGTCGAGCATCGCCAAGCCGGCTTGATGAAGCCGGAGGATTCGATGTGCTCTTTCCAAGTCGCCATTTGTTTCTGACAAGAAGGGGTGATCGATTGCCATGCCTGCATTTCTGCCGGCAGTAGCCCTGCCGACACGATCGGCCTCGACGAGTATGATCCGCGCCTGCGGGTGCAATTCCGCCAGCCGTCGCGCCGCTGACAGTCCAGCGTAACCGGCCCCGATGATTAGCCAGTCCGCTTGTTCATCACAAATCACTTCGCGTGCCGCAGGTTGCGCCGGCAGGATGTTGTACCATCCATTGCCATCGTCGTAGCGCGGAAGGTACGAGACAGCGCGTCTATTGGAGTTCGAGGACATCTGGTTCAATGACGCGCTCACACCCAGCTATGCAAAACAGTGCCGCCAGTGATTGTGGCACCGTTCTCAAAATAGCATGCACTAAGAACTTCTCTGACCGCCAAGTCTGTATGTTCCTCGAGGTTGCTTTCGAATAGTGTTATCCTGCCTGTGCCCGTGAAAGCGTTGCCGAAGCGGAAGTCTTTCGCGTCGAGTTGGAGCAGCTCACAGACCGCGGGAGGTCCACCGGGAGCCATCGAGGGAAAGAAGCGAAGGTTGACCTGTCCCCACTTCATCATGGCCGGAAGTTCATCCTGGTCGATTACTCTCTCAATCGCCAGTTCACCCTCAATCAGGCGCTCTCCGTGCGCACTTACAAAGCCTGTCATTTTCGTCCCTGGGCCCGGGGCCGTCATTCCGGGATTCATTGGGTGATAGGTCGTCTTAACGGTTTCGCCGAACTTCTTGTTGAAACCCATCACGTAACCACGGATAAGGCTGAAGTCCCGATTAACCCACGTCTGGACACAGAAGCGCGCGTCCTTGCCCTTGTACGAGCAGCCGATCCAAATGACCGTCTCGTCGTACCAAGTGCGCTCGGGATTCTTGACCGGCATTTCGAGATCGTCCCACAGACAGTACCACTTGCCGAAGTCGACGATCACCGTGTCCGGCGTGCTACTTGGCTCGAGCGGCTCTGGAAGATAGGCAGCAATGGCGTCGGGATCACTGCGATATTCGATACACAAATGTTCGGTGCCAAAGTGCCATGGAAGGTCGCCAACAACCGATGAGATACCGCGCGGTGATGGATAGGCGAAGCCCTTGAGGTCGGCGATTTTCGTCATGGTCTCATCCGGATGTGAGCGTCTATGGGAGGGTATTGTCGTGGATTGATGACTTGAATCAATTGCAATTTTTGGCGTGTTTATTTGAATATGATTCAAGCAGCAGACGCAGGGATAGATGGCCAAAGGCCATCCCATCCCGCGCAACCTCGTTAGAGGTCTAGCCAGACCCTTTCGTAGTTCACCTCGAGCGACTGGTGAGCAGGATTGTCCTTCACCGCCGCCACCGAGTGATTGAACAACGAACGCCAGTATGGCTGAATCAGAATACCCGAACTCTGGAGAATTTGTTCGATGTCCTGCATAAGTTCGCGGCGCTTCTCGGCATCGGGTTCCGAAAGGGCTTGCGTTAGCTTCACATCGAATTCCGGATCCGAGAAGGCACTCTCGTTCCAAGCCTCGCCGCTTCGATAGGCGATAGCAAGTACCTGAACTCCTAGGGGCCGCATGCCCCACGTTGTCATTGAGAAGGGGTATTTCGTCCAATCGTTCCAGAATGTTGAACCCGGAAGCACTGTACGCTTTATCTTGAAACCAGCCTCGCGAACCTGGGCCGCGATCGCGTCGCCGGTATTCTTCTGGTAGTCCTCGTCAACAGTAATCAGTTCGTGCTCGAAATCCGTCTGCCCTGCATCAGCCATGAGCTTCTTAGCTCCTTCGAGATCGCGCACTTGTTTCGGCAGTGCAAAATATTCGGGGTGGATCGGGGCAACATGGTGGTTCTCGGCGGCGCTACCCCTGTTGTCATAGCCAAGCTTCAGAATGGTCTCGTTGTCGGTTGCCGCTTGGATGGCCTGGCGTACTCGCTGATCATCGTACGGCTTTTGGGAGACATTCATTCTCGCGACAATTGTTTGGGCGGTCGCGACTTCAGATTTGACCAAGCCCAGCTTGTCGAGAATGTCGACGTAATCGGCCGTGGTTTCAAGATTTGTGTGAATTTCGCCAGATTCGAATGCGCTCACCATCGTCGAGGGATCCGCGCCGTAGTCTATGAATTCTATGCCGTCCAAATAAGCTTCACCACCCCACCATTTGCCATTTTCACGGCGCTTCAAGACCGCCATCGTGCCTGTATCAAACGAGACAAGTTCGAAGGCGCCGGTTCCAACAGGAAACTTGATTGGATCTGCACCATTTTGGTCGAAATCTCGATGTACGACAAGCGCGGTGTAGTCAGCCATGGTGGGAATGATTGTGATGTCAGACGTCGATAGCTTGAGCACGACCGTATAATCATCGGTTTTGGTGATCGCGCCCTCCCTCGCCTGGCCGGTAGCCTCGTCCATCAAGGCGGTAAGCCTGCCCGCCATGGAATTACCCTCGGCAGACTTGTCGCACCAGCGGTTCAAATTATAGACGACATCTTCGGCAGTAAAATCATCGCCATTGTTCCATGTCACGCCTTTGCGGACGTGCAACGTGTATTCGGTGGCGTCTTCGTTGACGTCCCAACTTTCGAGGAGCATTGGTTTGAAGGTGAAATCATGTGAGTATTTGACCAGCGGCTCCAGGTATTGGCGCGTTACGTTCGCCATTTCAGGCCAATCATAGGTACGCGGATCCTTCTGATCCTTGACGAACATTGACACTTTGAGAATGCCACCCTTCTTGGGCTCGGCCGCATATGCTTCGGTTGGCAACGTCAAGCCGACCATAGCATATGCGGTTGCAACACTTGCGCCGAAGGCACTCGCAAGGGCTAGAACCTCGCGGCGATCTAGTCGGCCCTCTTTGGCCTCTTCAGCCATATCCTTAATCAACCTGCGAGCAGAGCCTTCGACAACTTCCATCATCTTTTCCTCATCGGTTAAAGTGGAATGCATGCTCGGCAATCGACCGGAACTACTCAGTCGAGATTAGATAGAGAATGGGCCTATCGAAGTGTCGAGCGGGCACCGCAGCGGAAGTCGCTCGCGTTACGCGCGCTGGAGCGGAAACTGGATTGAGCATGTGATTACCCTCGAACGAGGCCAAGCGGTGAATAGTAGGCCTCGAATCTGACGTGAGACAATTGCAATGTTTTCGGCTAATCCTTGAAAATGGCGCAACATCACACTCCTAGGCTTGAAGCGCGACACTACATCCTGCTCCAATCTATTAATCGATTTGGAACGATGTCGGCCGCAGCTGACCAACTCGGAATCACTCCGTCCGCCGTAACCCACAGAATTAGGGAGGCCGAACGACGGCTTGGAATTTCACTCACCACTCGCATCGGATCTCAGGTCCAACTTACGGTTTCGGGCCAGCGATTGGCGCAATCGGCGGACCGAGCGCTGGATGAGCTGTATCGAGCGGAACTTGATGCTGCACGCATTGGACGGGGTGTGGGGCCTACTGTGCGGCTCTGCATGGGAACGTACAGTTTCTTCCACTGGCTTCCATCGTTTTTGAGTAACCTGGCCGCCATTGACCCTTCGCTTCAGGTCGAGATCATTGGCGAAACGCCGAGTGAGCCTTTGCGCCTGTTGAACGAAGATGCCGTCGATGTAGCACTCATTCCCGGTCCGCTGCGGGAAGAAAAGCGCGTGAAATTCTTACAAATGCAATGCGACGAGCTGATCTGTATCACAGCCGCATCGCATCCGCTGGCGTCGAAATGCTTCATTGAGGCCAGCGACCTGACTGCCGAAACACACCTCACATACAGTGCCGTCGTGACCGAGGGATTTGAGTATGAACGGTTCTTTCGACCAGCAGGTCGATATCCAGCACGCCTTGTTCCTCTAGCCGTGCCTGAAGCGGTTCAAGAATTGGTTGCCGCCAATCTCGGCATTTCAATCTTGTCCAAATGGGCAGCGCTTCCGAGGCTAAAACGAAAGGAAATTGCTGGGATAAGATTGACCAAGTCCGGCATAGCGCTGGACTGGCATGCTGCTATTCGGCAATCCGACGCGGCATCTGGGCCAACAGCAATTTGTGCGGCGGCGCTGGAGCGGTGGAGGCCCTAAAAATCTGCAAGCTAGCCAAGCGTAACTCAATCGCGGAACCCCATCCCAAGTAGTCGCCGGGTAGCAAAAACTCTACTAAGCGCTTAAGTCCTACTATCCGTTGAGCCCGCACCGTCTGTTATCCCGTCTGTCCTCGCAGTTCGTCCGAACAGAACCGCGCAAGGCCGGCAGACCCCGGTGACACCCTCTCCGCCATCTTCCCTTTCGCAGTCTGTCGCCAAGCGATTGTAATCGCCCGGTAATACCGTGTGTCATGGCGATATGGCGGACGGGTTCGCGGCTGTTGAGGGGTTCGTGGCGGACAGATGTTTGTCTAAAGCCCGGAACGCTGCGGGTTACGGGTTTCTGCTCCACCGTCTGTCCGACCGTCTGTCGTGGTGCGGTGATTGTCATCGAGTGAATCTGAACTGCGGCATCTCGCATCATGCGGTCGTTCGCCGGACCACGCCAGCGAAAGCTGGCTTCGTCTGGAGACGAGCCGATTGCTGACACCTGCGCCTGTCGCTGGTAATGTCGGCTTCAGAGCCCATTCCTGATGTCCGGAAGCGGCGCACGCCAGGGCATACACGAAGAACAGCTTCGGGCGGACGGGCACTGCCGGGTGGGGAAACGTCACGGTGACGGTAGAAAACAGCCTGTAAACCGCAGAACTCTGCGGCTTTGAGGACGGTGACGTTTCGGTGACGTCACCGGCGACGCTAGCGAAAACCCGAGGTCGGGTGGAGCGCGATTTCGAAGGGTCCTCCCTGGGCTTTCGATGCGTTGTAGGGGGCTGCAGCGCGGTTCGGGGGGCCCGGTGAATATATTATGTTAGACCTAGCAGACCCCTCGCCGGCACCTAGGCATAAATACCCATAATCCGTGGCGTTCAGGGCTGACGGCATGCGACCGAGATACGCTGGAATCGACGCTGGGTTAAATGCCATTAATGGCCCCGCAACCCAGCGTAGGCGCCCGGACATCGCCCTTGCGGGAATACGATCGCGAGTGCTCCAGGAACATTGCGATACGGGCCTTTTGGGCCACCCAGGGCGGTCAGTATTTCGTGAACGAGGAAGATTCAGGGAATGCATCTGAGGTAGAGAACCACTTGTGCATGGACGGGGACTGGAGACGGCAAACTGCGGACCGTCCGTGAAAATCCGGACAGGCAGTTCATGGGGGAACCAAACGACAAGGCATCGAATTCATAGTCGGTAAGTGCGGTTCTTTTGGCAAAGGCGACCCGACATGGTGGGCAGGAAGACAGTCAGCTGCGAGAGCAAGTTTCGCGCCTTACTCCGGCGATCGGAGCAGAAGACCGACACGCAACCGTCACTGAGCGGATGGAGCAACTTATTCGCCAGGAAGCGGCAGCCGAGGGACTTCCGGAGGGCGAAATCAGACGGCGCAACTGGGAACGTGCCGGGATCCGTAGACTGGGGACACCGGATGACATCGCCTATACGGTGGCCTTCCTGTGCTCGCCACGCGCGCGGCACATCCAGGGCGTCGGAATCGCGATCGACGGTGGCGTCACACCCGGCATTTAGGACTTCGCGCCAGATCAGGTTGGCACGTCCACTGAGCGGGTCGCCATTATGGCCATCCAGAGTCTGGGAACGTCGCAACGTATTACTCACTGATAACCAGGTAAATCCTAACAGCGTTTCGATTCTGAGAAAGCCAGACACTCGTGACTCTTGCATTGTCTCCGACCTGCTAAGGGTCGCTTACAAGTAGAAGCCGCGCGACATCGGCCCTGCTGATTCCAACTAACGGTTTTCGAGGTAACTGAGGCTCAGTATCAAAGCCTGCGCCAGCATCAGGGACGGCGCCAGTGGCCGGAATCGTCGTATCGAATCGTCACCGACGTGGAAAGTCAATGTCGCGCTCTTCGAGAGCGGGCTTCGACTTGTGTCTGTGATCGCCAGAATCTTGCAACCCCGGATCGCGACGTCCTTGACGATGTCGACAACCGACTTTGTGTATTCGGCAAAGCTTATCGCAATGAGCAAGTCTTTGTCAGTAATCGTCGCAGCATGCTGTGGTGCCATACCCCCAACGAAGTCAAGAAAACAAGCCTTCCTTTCCATCCGGGCCAATCCGTAAACGATGTAAGCTGCGACCGGAAACGCTCGGCGTTGTCCAACCACATAGATTGTCGCAGCGCTGTCCATCATCTGAATGGCGGTTTTCAGATCATCATTGCTGATTGATTGGCGCAGGCCGTCGATGGCCTCCATTGAGGCCTTGGCAAAATCATTGAGCAAATAGAGGGGATCACTCTCGACAATGCCTTCGAGCTTCTCGTCCGTTCTGAAGATCTCTTCACGCAGGTCAGGCGTGCCCTCGATGAGGCGATGCCTGAAGATCTTCTGCATTTCCGTGAACCCACGAAACCCGAACGTCTGGGCAAACCGAACGATGCTCGATGGCTGCACATCGTTTTCGCCGGAGACCTCCTGCACCGTCTGAAGCGCAAAACGATTTGGGCTGTGCAAGGCGTAGCGCGCGATCCGCTGCAAATGCGGGCTAAGCGCATCATAGCCCTCGTTAATTCGAATCCTGAGATCATCAAACGAGGTTACCTGTGTCGTCACAACTGTCACTCCGACGCCATCCATGACGGCCTGAATCTCTTCCAGGCTGACCGTAGTCACTCGGCCGCTTGAACGTCAATTCGAAACTTAATCGAACAAATATTCATTCTTGACACTCTGCGAATGTTCGTTCAACAGTTCTGACTTCGACATACGACGGGGAGGTATCAGTGGCAGCGATCGGTTTGATCGGAGTGGGCTTGATGGGACATGGGATTGGCCGCAATCTGATGCGCGCCGGCCATTCGCTCACCGTGGTGGCGCACCACAATCGCAAGGGCGTCGACAGCCTCGTGTCCCTCGGCGCTACCGAGGCAGGCACAGCGCGTGAACTTGCTGTAAACTCCGACGTCATCCTGACCTGCGTGACCGGCTCGCCGCAATTGGCATCAGCTGCGGCTGGCCCAGACGGGTTCGTCGCCGGATTGAGAACTGGGCATGCGTTCATCGATTGCACGACCGGGGAGCCGGACATCGTGCTCGACTTTGCAAACCGGTTGGGCTCGATGGGGGTCGACTTTGCCGATGCGCCACTCGCAAGAACCCCAATTGAAGCGGAATCTGGCAAGCTGAATAGCATGGTTGGCGCGACGCCGGATTTCTTCGCCCGCATTAAGCCAATCCTTGATGCATTTTGCGAGAATATCTTCCATGTCGGCGCGGCTGGTGCCGGCACGCGGATGAAACTGGTGAACAACCTGATCACCATGGGACAGGCCGCGCTGATTGCCGAGGCAGTCACCGCATGCCGTGCTACCGGTGTCGATCTGAAGGTGTTTTACGACATCATCTCCAAGGGCGGCGGCAACAGCGGCATTTTCCAACTCATCATGCCGGGCGTCGTCGAGCGCGACGACTTCGATGGCATGGGCTTTTCGATAGCCAACGCGGCCAAGGACCTTGGCTATTTCGGACGTATGGCCAAGAGCGCCGGTTTTGCCGCGCCGATGGGCGCTGCCGTGAATGAACGGCTTGAGCATGCTTCCAACCAGGGTTCGGCCAACGAACTAGTCGGGCACCTCGTCAAGGTCGCGCTGGTCGAAAGCCAGCTTCATGCCGAGGGAAAGAAACTTCAGCCACAAACGTGACGATTTCAAACGGGAGGTGATGCAATGCAAAGGTACAAGAGAGCAGCGCTAATTGGCGCAACGGCGGTTTGCGCCCTTATCGCAGGCAAGGCTCAAAGCCAGGACAAGCCGCCGCTGGTAATAGGACTGACATCTGACGCAAGCGGTCAGTACGCCAACTCCGGCGCTGAGGAACGCCGGGGCGTCGAAATGGCGATTGCAGAATTCAACGCAAAAGGCGGGGTTCTCGGGCGCGACATTTCGACGATCCACATCGACACCGAAACCACCCCGGCCACCGGTTCGCGCGTCGCCGAACGCATGATTGCGCGAGACAAGGTGGCATTTCTGATTGGCGGAGTGTCATCCGGTGTCGCCAATGCCATCTCACAGGTAGCGCAGAAATATGGGGTGATTTATCTCAACACCAACTCGTCTTCGCCTTCGGAAGCCGGCGAAAACTGCCATCGGGTAAAATTCGTCTGGGACGGCAACGGCGTCAACTTTTCACAGGCCGCCGTGAAGTCTGCGATGGAAGCCTATGGCCCGAAATGGATGCAGATTACCAATGACTATGTCTGGGGTCATGACACATCAGCCGCTACCAAGAAGTTGATCGAAGGCTACGGCGGCAATGTCATCGAGGACATTTTAGTGCCGCAAGGCACGCGCGATTTTTCATCGGTGCTAATCAAGGTGCAGCAGATTAACCCGAGTGTCATCGCGGCAGCCGTCGGCGGCGACGATCTCAAGGCTCTGCGCGCCCAGGTCTCAGACCTTAAGATGGGCTCAAAATACGCGTGGATTAACAACCAGCAGGACTGGGCTGACGTCTACGGTTTGCCAAAGGAGTCGCTGTTCGGCGTCTTCGGCACGACCTGGTACTACAAGCTTGACCTTCCAGGCGTCGCCGATTTCGTCAAGCGATACCAGGAGATGTATCCCGATACCTCGATGAAGGTACCTGGCAACGTATTCTTCAACGGCTACTGGGCGACGCGTTCACTACTTGAAGCCGTCGAGAAAGCTGGCACTACCAACAGCCATGCTGTCATCAAGGAACTGGAGCAGCTGCGCATCCCGGCCGAGACGCGCATGCAGCATCACGATGCCTTCATGAATCCCGATACGCACCAGATGCAGCAGACCATCTACTTGGCCACCGCAAATCTCGATAATGACGACCCTGATGATCTCTTCAAGATCGTCTCGAGCGCCGCTCCTGATACCGTTATGGACAAGGGATCAGTCGAGGCATGCAAGCTGGAGTCGTTTGAAGACACTCCTGTCTACGAGCCCTAATCTGGTTTGGGTCACAGCCAGCCCGTTGCTTCCGATCGGCGGCAGCGGGCAGAGTATCGTTCCGTTGAATCGGTGAAATAGTTGGATTTTCTCCTGCCGCATATCCTGAACGGTCTGGCGCTTGGCTTGCTCTTTGCCTTGATCGCGCTTGGCTTTACGCTAATCGTCGGTGTGATGGAGGTGATCAACCTCGCGCACGGTTCGCTGTTCGCCTTTGGCGCCTACGTCGCGATGGTGATCATCGCCGAAGGGCATGGCGAGGGCATTTCGGCCCTGTCCTGGTATTACGAACTGCCACTCTGGACACGCTACCTATCGGCGCTGGTGATTGCACCAATCGTCGTTGCGCTGCTCGGCTTCGGCCTCGAATTTTGCCTACGTCGAACCTATGGAAAGAAGAAGGAGTATGGTCTTCTGCTGACCTTCGGCGCGGCGCTTGTTATCGAGGAATCGATCCGGCTGGTGTGGGGATCGGCTGAGCAGACGCTGACAGTGCCATCGGCAATTTCCGGCGCCTTTATTGCCGGAGACATGATCTATTCGATCTACCGCATCTATGCGGCGTTGTTTGCAGCGGCGGCGATCGGGCTTGTCTGGCTGTTTCTCGAAAAGACCCCTTACGGCGCGATGGTCAAGGCTGGCGCGCATGACGGTGAGATGGTCAGAGCACTGGGCATCAACCTGTCCCGACTACAGCTTCTTATCTTTGGTCTTGGGTCGGCACTTGCTGCCTTGGCCGGCATCATTCTGACACCGATCTGGGGGCTGCGGCCGCATGTCGGGGTCGATGTGGTCATTCCGGCCTTCCTCATCGTGGTACTCGGCGGCATTGGCAGCTTTTGGGGTGCGGTCATCGGCGGCTTGCTCGTTGGAATGACAGTCGCCATGACCGGCGCATTCGCCAGCGACTGGTCGATCATGTCGATGTACCTGCTGCTCATTGTGGTCCTGACGCTTCGGGCCCGTGGCCTCTTCGGCAAGAAGACGGCTTTGGAGTCCTGAGATGCTGAATGCTCCCGGCAAGGCACGGATGGTTACGCCTCAGATGGCGGCGTTCTTTGCCCTCCTCTTCAGCTACCCTCTGTGGTCAAATTCGGTCGGGCTCTACGACTATCTGGGGCTCGAGATTGCAATCTTCATTCTCTATGCGCTCGGCTTCAATCTGCTGCTTGGCTATGCCGGCTTGCCGTCCTTCGGTCATGGCGCTTTCCTCGGCATCGGGGCCTATGCATACGGCTTGTCGCAGATTCACATCGCGCAAAGCCTGCCTCTCGGACTTCTCGCTGCGGTCATCGCATCGGCGGCAGCAGGCGGTTTCGTCGCGCTGTTCCTGGCGCACCGACGCGGCATCTATTTCGCCCTGCTCACAATCGCCTTCGGCCAGGTATTCTGGTTCACGGCAATGAAGTGGCATAGTGTAACCGGCGGGGAAGACGGTCTGCTCAACGTGCTCAGGCCGCGCACGGCGCTAATGTCCCTCGACCTGTCGTCAAACGTGACGCTGTACTATTTGGTGGCGGCGATCGTGGCCGTTTCGACGCTGTTGTTGTGGCGCTTCGTTCACTCACCATTCGGCGCGGCAATCCAGGCCGTTCGTATGAACGAAACACGCGCTCGTTTTGTCGGCTATCGCGTGTGGTTTCTCAAGTGGTGCGTCTTCACCCTATCGGCAGCAATCGCCGGCTTTGCGGGCGGTCTGTTCTGTCTCACGCAGGAAAGCGCCTATCCGGATGTCATGTCCCTCCACGCCTCCGGTCTCGTCGTGATGATGACGCTGATCGGTGGCGGTTTCGTCTCGTTCTGGGGGCCAGTTGTCGGTGTCATTGTCTACTTCCTGGCACGCGATCTGCTGGGCGCCCACACCGATGCTTGGCTGCTCTGGTATGGCCTCCTCTTCATGGGCGTGATGCTGTTCGAGCCGGAAGGGATAGCCGGCGCCTGGGGGCGCCTCGTTCGACACTTTAGCAGTGGAGCCCCGACGGCTGCGGAGACGCATCGGGAGCCTGCCGCATGACCGGCACAGCATTGTTCAAAGCCGACAACCTGCACAAGCGCTTTGGCGACCGCATCGTGCTCGAGGACGTATCCCTGGCCTTCTCCGGCGAGGGCGTGCACGGCATCATGGGGCCGAATGGCGCCGGCAAATCGACATGCTTCAACGTGTTGACCGGGATGTTTCCGCCGGACCGTGGTCGCATCACTTTTGCCGGAGACGACATCACCGGGCTTCCGGCGGAACAGATCCTGGAAAAGGGCATTTCGCGCTCGTTTCAGATCATGACCCTGTTCGACGAATTTACGGTGCTGGAGAACGTCCTCGTGGCGTTGCCTGGCGTGCGCAAGCGCATCGGCCGCATCTTCTACGACATGCGTGCCGACACGGCTCTTACCGATGAAGCTGCCGCGACTTTAGCCATGGTAGGCCTTGCCGGGCGCGAAAAGATCCGCGCCTCCGACCTGCCCTATGGCGAGCGACGGGCACTGGAGATTGCGGTTGCGTTGGCCTCAAGTCCGCGGCTCCTTTTCCTAGATGAACCGACGCAAGGTTTGGGCAGCGACGGACGCGCGCGGTTGGGCGATTTGATCGCGCAACTCAAAGACCGCTTTTCCATCGTCGTCATCGAGCATGACATGGCTTTCCTTTTCCGTCTGGCCGACCGCGTCTCGGTGATCCACTGGGGACAGGTCATCGCCGAGGGCACACCTGCCGAACTCTCTGAAAACGAGTGGGTGCGCGCTTCCGATCTAAGCAAGGCTTCCTAAATGCTATCTGTTTCAGCCATCAATACATTCTACGGCGAAACCCAGGCCTTATTCGACGTATCGCTAGAAGTGAAAATGGGAGAAGTCGTTGCCTTGCTGGGCGCCAACGGCGCTGGCAAGACCACGACTTTGCGCTCCATACTCGGGCTTACACAACCGCGCTCCGGCACGATCAGTTTTTCAGATACGGCCATTGAGCGGCGACCAACCCATGAAATTGCCCGTCTCGGAATCGGTTGGGTGCCTGATGATCGGCGTGTCTTTCCGGCACTCAAGGTGCGCACCAATCTGGCGCTCGGCGCCAAGAAGAGCAGGTTCCGCGCTTGGACGTCTAAGGATTGCTTCGAGTTGTTCTCGGCTCTGGAATATCTGCTCGACCGCGACTGCGAGAACCTCTCCGGCGGAGAAATGCAGATGGTCGCGATAGCGCGCGCCCTGATGGGTGCGCCGGGCCTTGTCCTCTTCGATGAGCCCTCCCAGGGCCTGGCGCCTAAGCTGGTACAGGACGTTTTCAGTGTCATCAGTACCTTGAAGGAGGAAGGAGTATCAAGCCTGGTGGTGGAGCAGCACGCAGTGGCGGCGCTCGCTATCGCCGATCGGGTCTACGTCTTGGATAAGGGCCGGATCGTCTATGGCGGTGACGTACAGACGCTTAACTCCGATCCCTCACTTCGCCGTAAATTGCTGGGAGCATAACCGTGCAAACCGTCCCGATGCTCCAAGTCGAAGCACTGCAAAAGGTCTACCGGAGTGGTGGCCGATTCAGCCGCCGCGAGACCTTCCGACTCGAGGCTGATTTCTCAGTCGAGACGCCACAAATCATTGGTGTGATGGGACCGAATGGCTCCGGCAAGACGACCTTGTTCGAACTGATCACAGGCTCAAACCAGCCGACCTCAGGCGTCGTCCAATGTGCCGGGCAGGATATCCATAAGGTCAGGTATGATGAGCGCGACAGGCTGGCCATCCACTATCACCAGTCATACCAGGTGCGCCACTTCACCAAGCGCCTGCCAGCGTTCCTAATGGAGCGCGCCGTATCAACACGGCCGCTAGTCCATCTGTTCGATGAGCCCCAGTTCAATGCGCAGGACGGCTACATCGGTTTCATGCTTGATTTCTTCGGCAGGCTGCGCCGCGAGGGCAAGCTGGTCTTTCTCTGTGTGCATCCACAAGAGAAGTTCCACATCGAAATCCTGAAAAGCATCTGCAATCGATTCATGTTTGTACACAGTGGAACAGTCACACAATTTGCGACCTTCGAAGAAGTCGTCGCCGACGAAAATGCCAAGGCCTACCTCGGCACACTGACGGAAGCATAGGCATGGCAGCAGACACCCGAAGCATGACATCCATCGTCACCGGAGCAGCCGGCGTTCTTGGGGAGGCAATCACCCGCGATCTGATCGCCCACAACTGCCGTGTCGCGATGATCGATGTAAACGCCGACCGTCTTGCAGCGCTTGCTTCCGAGTTCGGTGACGCTGCGACCGCCGAGCTTGTTGATCTTTCTGACGCCGATGCCGTAGCGCTTGCCATAGAGCGAATTGCTCAGCAGTTCGGCGGTATCGACATACTAATCAACAATGCCGGCATCCTATCGAATAACAAGGCAACAGAGACGGATTTCCAGGAGTGGCGAAAGGTCCTTGCGATCAATCTCGACGGGGCGTTCTTGATGGCGCGCGCCGTCCTGCCGGTTATGCGCGCCAGGCAGTTTGGCCGCATCGTCAATATCTGCTCACTCGCAATGAAAACCGGCGGGCTGACGGCCGGCACCGCCTACACGGTATCAAAGAGCGCACTCGGCGGGCTGACCTTTTCGCTCGCTCGCGAGACTGCGCGTGAGGGGATCACCGTCAACGGCGTTGCACCGGCTTACATCCTCACCCCGATGGTCACAGAACAGCTTAGTGAAGCGCAACGGCAAAAGCTTCTCGAAGACATTCCCGTCGGCCGCTTCTGCGAAGCCTCGGAAGTGGCGCGCCTTGTCTCGTTCCTGGCAGCGCCGGAGAGCGGCTTCATCACAGGCGAAATCATCGACATCAACGGCGGCCTTCATTTCGACTGAACAAAGAGGTTCAACGCATGCCCGACAGGATCACTCCAGAGATCGATTTCCGGTCGGAGCTCTCAAGTCTCAACCGGCTGGACGGCAAGGTAGCCTTCATCCCCGGCGGCTATGGCGGCATCGGTGAAGCTGTTGCCTGGGGTTGCGCGCTTGCAGGTGCCACTGTCGTGATCGCAGGCCGTGACGGCGACAAGGCAAAGAAGTTTGCGGGCTCGCTTGCCGACGAGGGATTCTCAGCCGGCGGGTTGGCGATCGACTGTTCTTCGGTGGCTTCTATTCGTGCCTGTATCGACGACGTGGCCGAGCGATACGGCGCAGTAGATGTCCTGATCAATTCGGTCGGCATACAAAATGAGCAACGCTTGCTCGATGTAACCGAAGAGGCCTTTGACGATGTTTATTCCGTCAATCTGAAAGGAGCGATGTTCCTCGGCCAGGCCGTCGCCCGGCACCAGGTCGCAGCGGGAAATGGCGGCAAGCATGTTCACATTCTGTCGGTGCGCTCGACACTCGGCATCCGCGACAGGGGCTATTCGGCCTATTGCGCGACCAAGGGCGGAGCGGCGCAACTGGTCAAGCAGCATGCTATGGAGCTTGCGCCGCACAACATCACAGTCAATGCCGTTTCACCGACGTTTGTATATACGGAGATGATCCGCCACGTCATGGAGAATGACGAGTTTCGTCACGGACTGCTTCGACGCATCCCGCTTGGGCGTATCGCTAATCCCAAGGATATTGTGGGCGCAATTCTGTTCTTCGCGTCTCCGGCTTCGGACTTCGTGACCGGTCAGAACCTGTTGGTGGACGGCGGTATTACCGCCAGTCAGTGATGGTGCGACCCAATTGATTCATCCTGGGAAATAAACAACGCGATACCCTAACATCGCCGGTCTCTGAGTGCTCGGAAATTGCCATCCTGCGACGGCTAAAGTCGCTAGAATCTCAACGGTCGGCGGGATATTTGAGGCGCTGTCAGTAAGATTCTTGCCGCCAGTCGGCGCAGGGCTACAAGAGATCGCTGACACCGTCTGTTGTCCAGTCTGTCCTCGCAGCTACTCTCAGTAGAACTGCGCAAGTGCGGCAGACCCCGGTGACACCCTCTCCGCCATCTTTTAGAACTTGATCGGTGCTTTTCGTTCTCAAACAAAATGAACTATCGAACGGCACGGCAATCTGCTACTTTGATGCTACTAACGACTTACAAAAGTCTCGCAATATCAATGCCTAAAGGTGTTAGACGTCGCCTCCTGTCGGGAGAGCCGTCAGGAACTTTTCAGTTCAGCGGTATCCAGAAAATTTGACCACCAAACCATCATTTTCCTACGCTCGTCCAACCATTCGGCCGTATTGTATGCAGCTCTCACATCGTTTCTTTCCACGTGAGCTAGCTGACGTTCAATCCAATCTCTGTTGAACCCTTTCTCGTTTAGGATTGTGCTGGCTGTTCCTCGGAACCCATGAACGGTTGCCCTAGAATGGAAGCCCATTCTGTAGAGGGCATAAATCAAAGTGTTTTGCGATATGACACCCTCTTTGGTCGGCGCAGGAAAGATATGGCAACTTCCGCCGGCAACAAATTTCAGTTCCCTAAGGATTCTCAGAACCTGCGGTGTGAGAGGAACGATGTGTTCGATGCCAGCCTTCATTCGCTCGGCAGGAATGCGCCAAAGCGGAGCCTCGTTATCGATTGTTTCAATCTCCTCCCAACATCCGAAGCGGACTTCATTGGTGCGGAGAAAGGTGTGAACAACGAGCTTTAGACCGAGGACCGTAGTCCGATCGCCTGCGTAGGCGTTCAGAGCTTTGAAAAATTCGGGCAACTGGTTAGGCTTCAAAGCTGTACGTCGCTTCGCAGGAGGACCAGTTCGTAGCGCCCCCTTAAGGTCCTGGGAGGGGTCCCTGGTTGCGCGTCCGCTGGCAACTGCGAACCTGAATATTTGGCCAGCAACCTGGAGTAATCGCTTAGCGAGGACGATGGCCCCCCTCTGCTCAACCTTGCGAATTGCATCCAGCAGATCTGGTGGCTCAATCCTATTCACCGGTTGGGTGCCGCAGATCGGGAAAAGGTCAGCCTCGATTCTTCGCCAAATTCGATCAGAATAGGCAGGCGTCCAACCATCTTTCCTCGCATCGAACCATTCGCGCGCGACTGCTTCAAAGCTATTACCTTCTTCTAATTTCCGCTTACGAAGCGCCGCTTTCTTGTCCTCGCTGGGATCGGTTCCGCTCGCGAGAAGTGTCTTCGCGGCTTCCCTCCGCGAGCGTGCCTCCTTGAGGCTGATATAGGGGAAAACGCCGAGAGCTAGGGTTTTCTGCTTTCCGGCAAAGCGGTACGCCAGCCGCCAGAGTTTCCCTCCATTGGGTTGAACGAGGAGAAACAGGCCACCACCATCACTCAATTTCACCGGCCGACCAGCGGCTTTGGACGACCTGCAGGCCAAATCCGTCAAGGGCATTGTTGGTACCGGCTTAAGTGGCAATCAATATACCAACAAAGATACCAACAAATATAGTGGATGTCATCAGACATTGCTACATCAGATGGGATTTCAGAGGGTTGCAAATATGCCAGATATCGGCGCATTCGTTACGCTCGTTGGTAAAGTATGGACAATGCCAGACAATCTATGTGGTGGGCCCGGAGGGACTCGAACCCCCAACCAAGCGGTTATGAGCCGCCGGCTCTGACCATTGAGCTACAGGCCCGCCAACCGGCTGATTAGTGGCTTTTCGATTGCGGCACAAGGCAGGCCGTTGGTTTCTCGGTCGTTGCCCGCGATGCTTCCAGCACACTATCGGCCCAAGTGATACGCCGGATGGTGCCGTGAAGATCGGCTGGCAGGGGGAAACCCCTCAAAAGAAGCGAATGGCAACCACCCGCGGCGTGGGTATGGCAGCGCCGCAATCCATCCACAATCGGCCGGTATTCGGCCATCCACACATGTGAATTCGGAGATTTTGATGAAGAGATCGATTCTGGCGCTTGGGCTTGCCGCTGCAATTGCATTGCCGACCCTAGCCATGGCAGCCGATACAACGCCTGCGCCGCGCATTGTGGTGACCGGGGAAGGCGAAGCGGCGATCGCGCCCGACATTGCGATATTGAGCCTGAGCGTCATGCGAGAGGCAAAGACAGCCCGTGAGGCGCTAGACGCCAACAATGCAGCAATGACCGAGGTGATCGAGGCCATCAAGCTGTTCGGAATTGCGGCCCGCGACATCCAGACTGCCGGAATCCAGATCAGTCCGCGCTACAATTACAGTAACAAGCCGGACGGAAGTCAGGACGCTGAACTCGTCGCCTACCAGGTGACCAATACGCTGACGGTGCGGGTGCGTGATCTCATAAAGACCGGAGAGATTCTCGACAAGGCCGTGTCTCTCGGTGTCAACCAGGGTGGAGGCATCGCCTTCGCCAATGATGATCCATCAACGGCAATCGACGACGCCCGCAAAAAGGCCGTTGCCAATGCCATGGCAAAGGCCAAGAGCCTGAGCGACGCTGCCGGGGTTGAACTGGGCCGGGTGCTCGAGATTACCGACCAGAGCTTTGGGGCACGGCCGATGCCTATCGAGGCCAAGGCATTTGATGCACGCGCTGGCGCGCCGCCCGTGGAGGCCGGCGAAAACGCCTATGCGGTCCAGGTCAACATGACGTTCGAACTGAAGTAGGCGCTGTTCGCCTTGTCGCTGCAAAGCATTTGCCTGACGGCAAAGGCAAAGCCCCGGAGAGTTCCCCGGGGCTTTGCCTTGTCTGAGCCGGCTCGTTCCAGTTTTCAGGGCGTCGGATTACCAGCGCACAATCGGGCAATGCGGCGCGCGGCCAAAGGTTAGCCTGACGCGATCACCATGCTTGCGACCGGCAACTTTGATGGTGTGTCGATTGACGTCGACAACGCGGGCACGCCGCACGCCAAGCCGCTGTGCCTTGTCGAGTGCGCGATTGGGCGAGCAGGCCCGGACCTGGCGACGATTGTAACGGTTGTGACGATAGTGGGCGCTATCAGGAGCGCCGAACTGGACCCCGACCCCGACCTGATTGTGGCCACCGAAATTGAGGTAAAGGCCATCTGCCTGGGCCGCCGATGGGATGGCGGCCAATGTACCAAGGCCCACAATGGCGGAAAGGGCTGCGGTTTTAAGCTTGCCGAACATGGTTTTTCTCCTGTTGCGTGTCGAATTCCTTCGCCGAAGCGATGAGGAGACAATGCGGCAGGCGAGGTGAACCGGACGGGAACCGGCCATTCATTCCCGGTTCATCCGTCAAATAACTGATATTGCGAGATAATATCTTCTCAATCCCAGAGATGAAGGCCGCATCGCGTCACGGTTCTTCTTCCAGCATGTGATCGAGATAGGCCTCGGCGTCCGCCAGTTCCGATTCGGAAGCCGTAACGCGACCGCGCATCGACACACCTGCACTATGAACGCTGTTGGGGTCTCCGGAAACCAGTGGATGCCACGCATGAAGCTCTTTGCCTTCGGCAACCAGCCGATAGGCGCAGGTGCGCGGCAACCAGCTTATCGTTCGGACATTGGCCGGCGTGAGGCCGATACAGTCTGGAACCTTGTCCAGGCGGTTCACGTAGTCGCCGCACCGGCAGCTTTGCGCATTGAACAGCCGGCAGCCGACGCTCGTGAAGTAGATTTCGCCGGTGTCTTCATCTTCAAGCTTGGAGAGGCAGCATTTGCCGCAGCCATCGCAAAGTGCTTCCCATTCGGGCGGGGTCATCTCCTCAAGCGTCTTCGTCTTCCAGAATGGCTGGGTCATGTCCCGCATGTGACGCTTGGCAAAGCTGCCGTCAAGCGCCCTGGCGAGCGGCGGCCGGCAGGATCGCGGCGCAGATTCGACCTTCCGGACATGATCCCGCCTTCAAATCAGTCGAGTGAAGTCACAGCACGGTTCGGGCAGGGCAATTGGAACCAAACACCATGCAACCTGTTTCGCAACCGATGGGACATCGACAAATATCCACCCAAGGAGAATAATAACGATGAAACGCCAACCAAGTATTCTGGCCGGCACTGCGCTCGGCTTGCTGATGGCGTCTGCGCCACTTGGCGCCTATCCCCTGCAGGTATCGAAGCCATCTTCGCCTACGCATCGCGTCGGGTCCATGCTGCCAACTTTTGTCCAGGCCGACTGCCTGGAGGGCGAAACGGCAGAAGACTGCGCCGCACGTGTCGAGCAATCGTCAGAGCAAGCCGCCCCTGCTGCGGAAGAGGCCCCACCCGCTGAGGAGCCGGCTGCCGAGGAAGCCCCCGCCCCGGCCGAGCCCGCGCCAGCCGAGACAGAGCCCGCGCCAGCCGAGGCAGAGCCCGCGCCGGCCGAGTCAGAGCCTGCGCCAGCCGAGTCAGAGCCTGCAGAGGCAGCGCAGCCAGAGGCCCCTGCTGCTGAGCAGCCGGCCACTGAGGTGGCTCCAGCCCAAGTAGAGCAGGCGCCAACTGAAGCTGCGCCTTCGGAAGAAGCCCCCACTGACGCTGCGCCTGCGGAAGAAGTCCCTGCTGATACTGCGCCAACGGAAGCAGCACCGGCAGAACAGTCGCCTGCCGAAGCAGCGCCTGCCGAAGAAGCGCCTGCCGAAGCTGCCCAGCCAGAGGCGCCTGCTGCTGAACAGCCGGTGGAGGAAGAGCAGCCAGCAGACGCTGAGGCACCAGCCGCTGCCGATCAACCTGCCCAGGCCGGCGACGAAACCGTCAATCCGGACGAGGCCCCGCTTCTGGACAGCCAGAAGGAAGAGCCCCGTAAAGGCGGTAGAAAGAACCGGCAGAACGCCGAACAGGCAGCCGAGCCTGTTGACCAAGGCCCACCGCCAGAAAGCGATGCCGCAGCAACGCAAGCCGCGCAGCCGGCAAACATCGAGGCTGCCACCACGGAAAAGGGCACGCGCGTCAGGCCGGATGAGGAGAAGAAGCGCCGCCGCGAGCGTCCCGAGGGCACGGACGTCCTGCGCGAGATCGGCAATCGTCTGATCATCGAACTCGGTGACCAGGTGATCGTCGAAAGCGACGACCGCCCGCGAATGACACGCGGCGCGCGCGACGTTTACTACGAGGATCTACCGCGTGGACGGACACGTGAGACGATCGAACGCAAGAACGGAGTTCGGATCGTTACCGTTCGCAACCGCTATGGCGATGTGATCCGGCGTGCGCGGATCACGCCCGACGGCCGCGAGTATGTTCTGGTCTATGTCGACGAGAACAACTACGACCGTGTGCGCGACTGGCGCGACCCCGGCGACGATCTGCCGCCGATGCGCCTCAACATCCCTCGCCGACAGTACATCCTCGACTCCGAAGACGTCGAGGGGCCGGACGATTACTATGAATTCCTCGAGCAGCCACCCGTCGAAAAGGTCCAGCGTCTCTATTCCATAGACGAGGTCAAACGGTCGGCACGTGTCCGAGACATTGCTCGGCGCGTAGACCTCGATACACTGACGTTTGAGTTCGGATCGGCTACGATACCGGAGAGCGAGATCGGCAAGCTGGAAGGCGTTGCAACGGCCATGGGAAGGTTGCTGGAAAGCAATCCCGCCGAGACCTTCCTGATCGAAGGCCATACCGATGCCGTCGGTTCGGATACGGCCAACCTCGCATTGTCGGACAGGCGTGCCGAGGCTGTGGCCGAGGCGCTGACCAACGTCTTCGATATCCCGCCGGAGAATCTCGCTCCCCAGGGCTACGGCGAGCGTTACCTGAAGGTTGATTCGGCAGAACCTGAGCGGCAGAACCGCCGCGTCGCGATCCGGCGCATCACTCCGCTTGTAGCGCCCGTCGCCAGCGCCAACTGAACCGGTCACGATCCCGCGATCATGCTGAAAGGGCATTGATTCGCGGGCTTGTTCCGTCCATCTTGGTGCGGTATTGGGCTCCCTGCCCTGTTTCGCAGCAAGCGGGACGACTAAAAAAGGCCCGACTGGCATCGCCGGTCGGGCCTTTTGGTTTTACAGCGTACGCAAATGCGGTGAATCAGTTTGGCGGCTTGTCCACCCAACTACCTGCATTGATTCAACATTATCGGCCACCGCCCCGGCCGGAAACTAGTATTTCCCAGTGATCTTGGTCTTGCTGCGCGCAAAAACCGCGTCCGGCACGAAGAAATCGGCGGCCAGGAGGCCCTTGGCGCCTGGCGAATAGACGGAAAGATCGGTCACACCGGCGCCAAGCAGCACTTCCTCGTCAATATAGAAATTGCCGGTCGTTTCGCGCGACGGGCTGGTCAGCACGACATGA
>JBBSOT010000021.1:0-29734 GCA_038259455.1 Hyphomicrobiales bacterium
CCACCGCACGTCAAGTTTATCTTCGCGACGACCGAGATACGCAAGGTACCGATCACCGTTCTGTCACGCTGCCAGCGCTTCGACCTTCGACGGGTTGATGCCAGCATGCTGACCGACCATATGCGCGGCATCGCCGGCGAGGAGCGGATCAGCGTCGACGACGAGGCGTTAGCCATGATCGCTCGTGCCGCCGAGGGCTCTGTGAGAGACGCCCTGTCGATTTTCGATCAAGCCATTGCGCACGGTGCCGGCACGGTGACCGCCGAACAGGTAAGGACCATGCTCGGCCTGGCCGACCGGGCGCGTGTGGTCGAACTGTTCGAATCGCTCATGAAGGGCGACGTCGCCGCCGCCCTCAATATTTTCCGGGCACAATACGATGTCGGTGCCGATCCTGTCGCGGTTCTGACCGACCTTGCAGAATTCAATCATCTGGTAACTCGGCTGCGTTTCGTCCCATCCGCTGCCAATGATAAGTCGCTGTCGGAAGAGGAGCGTAGCCGCGGCGCCGAGTTTGCAAAGACACTGTCGGTACGGGTGCTGTCGCGTAGCTGGCAGATGCTGCTCAAGGGTATTCCCGAAGTCCAGTCGTCGAATCGCCCAGTCAGTGCAGCGGAAATGGTGCTGATCCGCATCGCCCACGCTGCCGACCTGCCGACGCTGGACGAGGCATTGAAGTCCCTGTCTGACGGTACACCTTCGTCGGGTGATGCAATTGTCCGCCGGTCGCAGGCGCCGGCGGGAACGCAGCCGGGCAATGGCGCCCAAAACCTGCCGCAGTCGCGCATGGCAACGACACCCACAGGAAGCGGACAGACGATGCGCTTGGTGGAACACGAAAATAGCCCGGTCGAATTCACGGCGTCCGCACAGCCGGTGGCGGAAGTGCCTATTCGTTCACTTGAAGACATTGCTGCCCTGGCGGATACGAACCGTGACAAGCTCTTCAAGATTTCGCTCAAGCAATATGTGCGGCTGGTGCGGCTGGAGCCCGGACGTCTCGACGTTGGCTTGACGGGTGATGCGCCGAAGACGCTTCTCGGCGATTTAACGACACGTCTCAAATCGTGGACCGGACGGCAGTGGATTGTTTCGCTTTCCCGCGAAGAGGGTGGACAGACGCTGTCTGAGAGGGAATTAGCCAAGCGTGACAGCGCCATTCTCGACGCCAAGAGTGACCCTGCCGTTGCCGCCATACTGTCGCGGTTTCCCGGTGCCAAGGTGATCGACGTGCGCATACTGAACGCATCGGAAATGCAGTCCGACGACAACAGTCCACCGCCGGAACCGGCGGATGAAGATGACAGCGACAGTTAACGGAGACGACCATGAAAGATCTTCTCGGCCTTATGGGCAAGGCGAAGGAAATGCAGGCGAAGTTCCAGGGTATGCAGGAAGAACTCGCCACCATTGAAGCGGATGGGCAGGCAGGCGGTGGTCTGGTCAATGTGACGCTGACCGGCAAGTTCGAAATGAAGTCGCTCAAGATCGACCCATCGCTGTTCAAGGAAGACGAAGTCGAGATTCTTGAGGACCTTATCCTCGCAGCCCACAATGACGCCAAGGCCAAAGTCGAGGGCATTATGCAGGAAAAGACCCGAGAATTGACGGCTGGGCTGCCTATCCCCCCCGGAATGAAGCTGCCCTTCTAGAGGAATAGCCTAGCGTGCAGACAGGTCGAGCGTCATCTCGACAGCCGGAAGGATCAGACCCGGTCCGATCTTGACATCGATGGTGGCAACGCGCCGAAATCCGCAAGACCGATAAAACTCCTCTGCTGGCAAGGTCGACAGGCACATCATGGTCACGATGGCCTCATCGCATGCCTCGTCCACGCAGTGCTGCAGGATCCGTCTTGCCACACCCCGGCGCAGGAATGCGGGATGCGTCCCGAAGTGCCGGATATGGCCCGTTGCGGAGACAACTTCTCCACTGCCCGGCTTTTCAATGGACCAGCCGCCGCAACCGACGGCTACAGAATTGATCGTGGCGACATAAAATCTTCCACTCGCGAGAAGTTTCGGATTTGCACGCGATATGTATTTCAGCACGGCATCGAACCCGTGCGGGTCATATGAACGCCTCAGTTCGGCATAGGAGGCTGCGAGCAGTTCCGAAAGAACGCACTCGTCATCGATCCGTGCTTTACGAATGGAGACTTCGCTCATCGACATGCCCTCCATGGCCGGTTTGGTGGCGGCATCATATTTCTCACTGTCGCCGCCGCTACCCAATTTCACCGTTCCCCGCTAAACCGGTTTCATGTCCAAGCGAATCGCCGGTCCGGAAATCGAACGTCTGATCCAGCTCCTGGCCAAGGTGCCAGGACTAGGGCCGCGCTCGGCACGGCGTGCCGCTCTGCATCTCATCAAGAAGAAGGAGCAGTTGCTGGCACCGCTCGCCGCGGCAATGAGCGAGGCGGTCGAAAAGGTGAGGATCTGCTCAACCTGCGGAAATGTCGATACATCCGACCCCTGCATGATCTGCGTCGATCCAAGGCGCGATCCCGCCACCATTATTGTGGTCGAGGATGTTGCCGATCTCTGGGCGCTTGAGCGAGCGGGCTCGATGAATGCATTCTTCCACGTACTTGGCGGCACTCTTTCGCCACTCGACGGCATCGGCCCGGATCAGCTGAATATAAAGGCGCTTGTCGACCGAATAGCTCCGGGCGCGGTTTCTGAGGTCATCATCGCCGTCAATGCGACAGTCGAGGGTCAGACCACTGCGCACTACCTGACCGACCAGTTGTCCGACTTCGGGGTGAAGATCACGAGACTGGCGCACGGTGTCCCGGTCGGGGGAGAGCTCGACTATCTCGACGAGGGCACGCTGTCGGCGGCACTGAAGTCTCGCACTGCGTTTTGACCTTCAACCGGCTTAGGAGATCGCGATGACCGTCGAAGCCAAGTGTGGCATGCAACTCCCAAGCATCACGTTTCTCGCTTGCCTTTTTCTTCTCGTCACGATGTCATCTTGCCCGGCCCTGGCAGCCAGGATTGACGACCAGTTCCAGAGCTGGCTTGCCGACAATCTGTGGCCGGATGCGAAGGCCCTTGGCATTTCGAAACAGACCTTCGATTCAGCTTTCTCCGGCGTCAAGCCTAACCTCCAGTTGCCCGATCTCGTCATGCCGGGCGAGGAGGAGAAGACGCCGAAGAACCAGCATCAGGCAGAGTTCCGTTCGCCTGGCAATTATTTCGCCGAAAACACAGTCGGTGCGGTAACCGCTGGTGGCAGATCGCGGGCAAAGAAGTTTGCCTCGACACTGGCTGCGATCGAAAGGCGCTATGGGGTGCCGGCGGAGATTGTGCTGGCGATATGGGGCAGAGAATCCGGCTTTGGCTCTGCGAAAATCCCATACGATGCCTTCGAGGTCCTCGGGACAAAGGCATTTCTGGCAACCCGCAAGGAAATGTTTCGGTCCGAAGTTCTGGCAGCGCTTGTGATGCTCCAGCGGGACCTGGTTACCAGGAAGATGATGAAATCGTCCTGGGCTGGCGCCCTCGGACAGCCGCAATTCATGCCAACCTCGTTCCTCAAGCATGCCGTCGAATTCAACGGCAAGGGGAGGGCGGACATCTGGACATCGGAATCCGACACTCTCGCCTCCATCGCCAACTATCTCGCTGACTATGGCTGGGTAACGGGCCGCGATTGGGGCTTCGAAGTGGCGGTTCCAGCGGAAGTCTCCTGTGCGCTCGAAGGGCCAGATCGGGGAAGGAAGATCGGCGACTGGGTCGCCTTGGGCATTGCTAGGGTCAGTGGCAGGCCGTTCCCTGGGAATGAGGCCAACGCTGAAGGATTCCTGATGATGCCGGCAGGCCGGAATGGTCCGGCCTTTGTGGTGACGCCTAATTTCTACGTGCTCAAGGAGTATAATGAGAGCGACCTTTATGCTCTCTTCATCGGCCATTCAGCTGATCGCATCGCCTACGGCGACAGAAGCTTTGCCGACAGTTGGGGCAAGGTGGACGCACTTTCCCGTTCAGATGTTGCTGCCATGCAGCGCGGACTGGAAAAGCTTGGTTACGATGTAGGCGGGGCGGACGGCCTTCCAGGGTACAAGACAAGGCGTTCGATAGGGGACTGGCAAGCGAGGAATGGCCAAGCCGCGACGTGTTTTCCAGATAGGGGTATCGTCAACGCGCTGCGATAGCGATGGCATGGCTGGTAAAGTTCTTCGATGCGGCTCATCGCCGAGTGATTCTTATCAGGCGGCCTGCCGCATTTCGCGATGCGCCGCGGCAAGGATTTCGAACGACCTGACGCGCGCCTTTTGATCGAAAATCTGGGCCGTAACCATGAGTTCGTCGGCGCCGGTGCGCCGAATGAATGCATCGAGGTCCTTCTTTATAGTCGCGGGCGACCCTACGACTGCGCACGATAGCGCCTGATCGAGCATCGACTTAGCCATGGGGTCGATTTCACTTACATACCCTTTGATCGGCGGCGGAAGCTTGCCCGGCCGGCCGCTCCGCAGGTTTACGAAAGCCTGCTGCAGCGAGGAGAACAGAAAATGAGCCTCCTCGTCTGTTTCGGCCGCAATTACGTTGAGCCCGAGCATCAAGTGGGGTTTGTCACGACGAGCTGAAGGCTGGAATCTTGATCGGTAGATGTCGATGGCGTTTTGCATTTCGGCGGGCGCGAAATGAGACGCAAACGCATAGGGCAGACCGAGCATAGCCGCGAGTTGCGCACCATAGGTGCTCGAACCCAAGATCCAGACTTCTATTTCCTGACCCTCGCCAGGCACCGCGCGCACACGCTGGCCTGGCTCGGCTGGCGCGAAATAGTTGATAAGCTCTACGACGTCCTGCGGGAAATTGTCGGCACCTGCTTCAAGATTGCGCCGCAATGCTCTTGCGGTCAGCATATCGGTCCCTGGCGCACGCCCAAGCCCGAGGTCTATGCGGCCAGGATGCAGAGCGGCGAGCGTGCCGAACTGCTCCGCTATAACCAGTGGTGCATGGTTGGGAAGCATGATGCCGCCTGAGCCGACCCGGATTGTTGAGGTCCCAGCCGCTATGTGCGCGATCACAACTGAAGTCGCCGCACTTGCTATCCCCGGCATATTATGGTGCTCGGCGAGCCAGTAACGCCCAAATCCAAGCTGCTCGGCGCGTTGGGCCAGCTCAAGCGAATTTGCCAGCGCCTGGCTAACGTCGCTGCCTTCTGGAACTGGAGCGAGGTCGAGTACTGAAAGGGATGTCATGGCGCGCTTCCTGTAGGTGCAGGATGCATATAGGTCTCCTGCGCGTGAGCGCAAAGGTCACGGAGCCAATTGGCTCTTTCTCGCACTACTCTTCTGGCGCGTCGGTTGTCTCCTGGGCCGCAAGGAAGTTGCCGACGTGACGCCAGCTTTCGAAATGGTCACAAAATACCTTGATGATGACCAGCAGCGGCACCGCGATAAGTGCGCCTATGAAGCCCCACAACCATGACCAGAATGCCACTGCAATGAATACCGCCACGGCATTGACCTCAAGCCGCCTTCCAACGATCGTCGGTGTGATGAACTGTCCCTCGATAATGTTGCAGCATAGCACAAATGCCGGCGCGAGCATTGCATATGCTAGCGTGTCGAAGCTGATCAACGCGATGGCGGAGACAAGGACGATCGTCGTCAGTGCGCCGATATAGGGCAGGAAATTGAGTGCAGCCGCGGCAGCGCCCCAAACGAACGGTGTCGGCATTCCGATTGCCCAGAGACCCAGCCCGATTGCCATGCCCAGCGCAGAGTTTATGATTGCAACTGTAAGAAGGTATCGAGATATCTCGCGTTCCACGTCGTAGACGACGCGAAGCGCACGCTTTTTCTCGCTCATACGCGCAAACGATTGGATTGTTTTCTCGTAAAACATTGTGCCCGACGCAAGCAGGAACAGTGAAAGGACAAAGGTGATGGCTGTGGTCGTACCGGCCGACAGCAGGTTTCCGGCAGCTTGAGAGAGGATTCCGGGCTGCGCTACAACGACCCTCTGAACGCCGGGCTCACGAGTGGATTCCGCAGCTTTTTCGACCTGCTTGGAGACTTCCATCACTTTCTCGAAAGGATGGCGGAGCTCGGCAAGCCGTTCAGCTACCTGTCTACCTATGGCCGGCGAACGGTTGGTGAGGTCGATGACTGGGCCTGACAGGAAATACCCTGCCGCAGCTATCGTGAGAACGGCCATGAAAACAAGCAGTGTCGCAGACAACGGCTCCGGTATGCCATGCTTTCGCAACAGGCGAACGATTGGTGTCAGCGTGAGCGCCAGCAGAAATGCCAAGACGACGGGCATGAAAAAATCACGCGCGAAATAGAGCGCGTAGATCGCCATGAATATGAACATGCCGATCAGCAGACTTCGGATCAGCCGGGTGTCGGAATTATGCGTGTCTGATGCTTCCGGCTGCGACTTGCCGGAACCCGTATCTGTTATCCGCATGTCTGCCCCCGCCGGGTCAGGAACAGCAACGCTGCTTAGCCCTTTAAACCCATGGGGAGAAACGTGCGTCACGGCATGAAGTTCCGCAACTGCTACCTGAGGTGCGGGTCGGATGCTGGAAGGGTGGGCACGGCTGTTTCCCTGCGCACGAGAGGCGCCACTTTTGTACCGTAGAGCTCAATCGCCTTCATTAGTTTGCTGTGTGGCATAAGGCCGATCGCCATCTGCAAAAGAAAGCGATCGTTGCCGAAAATCCGGTGTTGCGCGATAATCTTCTCGGCCACCTGTTCTGGGTTGCCAACGAAGAGAGCACCGTTTGCAGCGCGCGACTGGTCGAAATGTGCGCGATTGGTGGGACCCCACCCGCGCTCTCGCCCGATTCGGTTCATCACTTCGGCTTGCGGCCCATAAAAGTCGTCAGCGGCCTCGCCTTCGGTTTCGGCAATAAAGCCATGCACATTCAGACTTGTTGCGAGTGTCTTGGGGTCATGCCCGGTTCGACGCGCGGTCCCGCGGTATAACCGGAAGAGAGGCGCGAATCGACGCGGCTCACCGCCTATTATTGCAAGCGCTAAAGGTAGGCCAAGAGTCGCCGCGCGTGCCACTGACTGTGGCGTTCCGCCGACCGCAATCCAGATCGGAAGTTGCTCCTGATAGGGCCGCGGATAAACCCCGCGATGATCGATCGGGGCTCTGAGCCGACCCGACCAACTCACTTCGACGCTATCGCGCAACTTCAGGAGAAGGTCGAGCTTCTCGGAGAAAAGCTCATCATAATCCTCGAGATTGTATCCGAACAGCGGGAAGGACTCGATGAAAGAACCGCGTCCGGCCATTATCTCTGCGCGACCGGACGATATTTGGTCCAAGGTTGAGAACTGTTGAAACACCCGTACTGGATCATCGGAGGAAAGTACGGTAACGGCGCTGGTCAACCGGATGCGTTTGGTATGTTCCGCCGCTGCCGCCAGCGCAATCACCGGGGCAGAGGCGGCATAGTCGGGGCGGTGATGCTCACCAAGCCCGAACACGTCCAGCCCCACCTGGTCAGCAAGAGTGATTTCTTCGATGAGGTTTCGCAGCCGCTCATGTGGGCCGATAGCATCAAGTCCCGGATTGGGACTGACATCGGCAAAAGTGTAAAGACCCAATTCCATGGTTTCTTCTCGACGTGTCCTCAATGCCGAGACAGCTATTACAGGTGCCCGCTCTTTGCCAGATGGGCGCGGTGAACAGTGTATTCATCCAATTTGATAGCCGTTTCGATCGCGCGAGCACAAAATAAGCCTGGTCGATGGCCATTTTCGTGGAAACGCGCTCATTGACGCTTGAACTATCGCCTATCGCGCGTATGTAAGCGGCGAGATGACTCTAGGGATATAAAATTGGCTATCTACAGGGAAAAAGACATTTTCGAGCGCCGCAACGCGGCGAACGACGCGAAGAAGGCACTGTTGGAAAGGTTCAAGGCCAGGCCGGCAGAAGATGATCCTTCTGTCCTTGCAAGGAAGGCGGAACGCAAGGCAATCCTTGAGGCGCGTGAAAAACGCGCGGTCGAGAAGGAGAAGCAAAGGCAAGAAAAGCTGGCTCGCGAAGTCGCTGAGCGGGCTGAGCGCGAAGCAGCAGAGGAGGCAGCCCGGCTCGCTGCTGAGGAAGCCGCGCAGGCCGAGGCCAAGGCTCGCGAAGCTGAAGAGAACGAGCGGATCGCCCGTCTCCTCGGCGACGAAGCAGAGCGCAAGGCCAAGCGCGACGCCCGCTACGCTGCTCGTAAATCCCGAAAACGCTAGTCGCGCCGGCCGATATTGCGATATCCCGGCTTAGCCGGCACGACATGAGCCTCTGGTCCCAAACTACCCAACCAAAGCGAGTGGTGCTTCTTCATCGCGAGCGCGCAACCGGCATCCCGCGTGCATCAGGCATAAAAGCGAAAGTTGCCAGTAGGCCTACTTCTTGTCTTTGAGCCTCGTGGCCGCGACTGGAGGAGCTTTGAGTGCCGGCGCTGCGACAGGCTTTTTCGCATCCTTTTTGGGTTTGCGCGCTTCCTTGTTGCTCTTCATCTGACCCTTGGCCATGATTCCATTCCTCCGAATTGCAGATAACGGAGTGAAGCAAGTCTGGGCCAAAACGGCAAGCGAGTTCAAAAGACAGAGCTAGCCATCGCCAGTTCGGATATATCTGGGCCTCGTCATTTGATCAGGTACGTGCAATGGTGAGTTGGCCCGTGTATCTTACCGGCGCAATGGTCGGGTCAGCCGGCACGGTAATCTAGGAGTAAAATGCGTATACAAATCGGCTGCGAACTGACATTTGATGTTCCGCAAGCCACTCCAATGATCGCCATGCTCAACGTACATTATTCGCGGGCTTCGGATCTGGAGCGGCCCGATTTCCTGATTTCCAATCCTCCCGTGCCGATCGAAAGCTACCGCGACAGTTTCGGCAATTGGTGCAATCGGTTTGTAGCAACTCCAGGTCGTTTCACTTTCGGAACCGATTCGGTGATACGCGATACCGGCGAATTTGAAGTGACTGATGCACATGCATTTCAGCATGACGTTCAGGATTTGCCGCCGGACACGTTGCTGTTCCTGCTGCCTAGCCGTTATTGCGAGAGCGACGTCCTTTCAAGCGAGGCATGGCGCTTGTTTGCGCACACTCCGCTAGGCATCCCGCGCGTTCAGGCGGTCTGCGATTTCGTTCATCAGCACATAAGCTTCAATTACGGTTTGGCCCGCCCAACGCGAACGGCCGCCGAAGCTCATCGCGAACAAAGCGGCGTATGCAGGGATTTCGCTCACCTTGCCGTAGCTTTCTGCCGGGCGCTCAACATTCCAACGCGCTACTGCACCGGATATATTGGCGATATCGGCTTGCCCAAGCCCTGGGCAGATATGGATTTTGCCGCGTGGATGGAGGTCTATCTCGGCGGTCGCTGGCATGTATTTGATCCCCGTAACAATGCTCCGCGTATCGGTCGCACGCTGATAGCCTATGGGCGCGATGCAGCCGATGTGCCGCTGACCCACATCTTTGGCCCAGGCATCCTGTCGAACTTTAAGGTCTGGACAGACGAACTGACCGACTGAGGCAACCTTTTGTGCGTTGACCGATTGTCGTCACAATAGGAACTCGGACCTTTCGAGGCAAAGCTTGAGGGGGAAGTGACCAGATGGCGGGGCACTCCGGTTCAAAATTTGTAATTTACGCTGCGATCGTCGGAAATTTGATGATTGCGGTGACGAAATTCGCGGCGGCCCTGTTTACTGGAAGCTCCGCGATGCTGTCGGAAGGTGTCCACTCGCTTGTAGACACCGGCAATGGCCTCCTGCTTCTTTATGGATTGAAAAGGGCAGCCAAGCCACCCGACCTGAACCATCCGCTCGGCCATGGCCGGGAGCTCTATTTCTGGAGCTTTATCGTTGCGCTTCTTGTGTTCGCACTGGGTGCAGGAATCTCCTTCTACGAAGGCGTCCTTCACATACTTGATCCGGAACCAGTCCGGAATGTGACGGTCAACTACATTGTTCTTGGTGTTTCCTTCGTTTTCGAGGGTGTGACCTGGTGGGTGGCTTTCAAAGAGTTCCGCCGAAACAAAGGTGGTCTCGGCTGGTTCGAGGCAGTCCGCCAGAGCAAGGATCCGAGCGTTTATACCGTGTTGTTCGAAGACAGTGCGGCGCTGCTTGGACTGGCAGTCGCGTTCTTCGGGATTTTGGCTGCGGAGCTTCTAGGAATCCCGGAGCTAGACGGAGTGGCATCGATCGGCATCAGCCTGATCCTTGGTGCGACGGCGATCTTCCTGGCTCGCGAAAGCAAAGGATTGCTGATTGGTGAGCCAGCGATGCCCGACGTGCAGCGCAAACTGCTTGAAATTGCGCAGGCGGATCCTGCCGTGCAGAAGGCAAACGGTGTCGTCACGGTGCATATGGGACCAGAGTCAATTGTTGCGGGGCTGAGCATCGAATTCGACGATCACACATCGGCCCCGGATATAGAGGAATGTGTCGAACGTATCGAAGCACGGCTCAAGGCCGAACTTCCAGAGATCACCTCGCTATTCGTCAAGCCGCAAACTCAAGGGCGTTGGGAGCGAAGACGCGCCCAGATTGCAGCAGAGGCGGCCTCGACGTGACAGTACCATGCTTGGGTTAGTCGCTCTCGTCGACCACCCGGAGTTTGAGCTGGCTGCTGCTCAAGACGCCCTTATCGCCCCTGCCAGTCGCATCAGCAGCACCTGGCTTTGCTGCCTGATCGGCGTCAGGCAAAGATGGCCCAAACTCCAATGCCTCAATCTTCTGGCTGCGTTTTGTTACCTTGTTTGACGACACCAGAATATCGTCAATATCCCGCGATGCCTGGCCAAAATGCGTCTGCAGCTTGCGTACGCGCTCGTCTAGCCGACCAACATCCTCCATTAGCCGAACCACTTCCCCCTGGATCAGATGAGCCTGCTCGCGCATCCGTGCATCCTTTAGAATGGCCTGTATCACCTGGATCGAGAGCATGAGTAGCGAAGGCGAAACGATGACGACACGGGCGCGGTGCGCCTTGTGGACAATCGCCTCGAAATTCTCGTGGATCTCGGCGAAGATCGACTCAGATGGCACAAACATGAACGCCGTATCCTGCGTCTCGCCGGAAATCAGGTATTTCTCCGAAATCGCCTTCAGGTGGACTTCAATGTCGCGACGAAACGACTGCGCCGCAAACTTTGGCTGCTCACCCGGATTGTCAAGTTCGGCCGCGGTCCGGATCGCGTTCCAAGCCTCAAGGGGAAATTTCGCGTCAATTACCAAGGATGGCGAATCGTTTGGCATCTTGATGAGGCAGTCCGGCCGGTTGCCGTTAGATAGCGTCGCCTGAAACTCGTAGGCACCCAACGGCAGGCCATCGGCAATGATCGCCTCCATTCGCGATTGGCCGAAAGCGCCTCGTGTTTGCTTGTTCGAGAGGATCGCCTGCAACTGAACGACCTGGCCGGCCAAAGACTGGATGTTGTTTTGCGCCGTGTCGATGACAGCCAATCGCTCCTGCAGCTTGGCAAGGCTCTCGTGCGTAGATTTGGTCTGCTCGGTCATGGTCTGACCAAGACGTCCGGTCATGGCATCAAGTCTCTGGCCGATAGACTGCGTCAGTTCTGCCTGCCTTGCGCCAAACACCTCTGCTACCGCTCCAAGCCTCCCCTGCATCTCTGCCTGAGATTGCAAGATGCCCTCCATTCGGGACTGGGCGTCGCGGGCAAGTTCGGCAGCCTCCGCAGCAGCGGCAGAGCGAGCCCCCGTTGCGCGCCACAGAGCTACAGCCAACAGAACAAGCAGGCCAACCACAAAAATCAACCCGATAAGCAGCGTCTGACCTAGCGTGATGGTTGTCGCGCCAAGGCGCAGAACAGGCTCTTCAAGAAGCGCGGAAATGTCATTCATTCCACGATCATAGCCGATTCGTGATGTGCGCGCAGATCAAAACAGGAACATGTTTCTAATGGACCGAAGCAGACCAGGGCCAGGACCATTGATGCGGTTGAAATGGCGCGGCCAACGGCAATGAGATGCAGGAGTTCCGCTCTTGGGGATATGGCCGAGCTGCCCGGTTACGTCGTTGCAAGCCCATGCAAACCGGAAGGTTTCCGGCGGGCTTCCGCTTCGGATCCAACCAAATCGGCTCATACCAATCCAACCCTATTAATGGGTCCTGACCCTAGTTGACGCAATAATGGGGAAATCATAGTTGAGGGCGATGACGATCAAACCACTCATCATCCTGCCGGATCCCGTGCTCCGGACCGTTTCGGCACCCGTCGAGCGTGTTGATGCGCAGCTCTTGAAGCTCGCAGACGATATGTTGGCTACGATGTATGATGCGCCGGGCATTGGACTGGCAGCGATCCAGGTTGGCGAACCGCTGCGCCTGCTTGTCATCGATCTAGCCAAGGAAGACGAGACGCCCGCGCCGCAATTGTTCATCAATCCGCAGGTGCTGGACAGGAGCAATGCGCTTTCGGTCTATGAAGAGGGATGCCTGTCCATCCCCGACTACTATGCTGAGGTCGAGCGTCCGGCATCTGTGCGTGTCAGCTATCTCGACCGCGAAGGCAAGGTGCAGGAGATCGAAGCCGATGGCCTGCTTGCAACCTGCTTGCAGCACGAAATCGACCATCTGGACGGCGTCCTCTTTATCGACCACATATCCAAGCTCAAGCGCGATATGGTGGTAAAGAAGTTCAAGAAGCTGGCGAGAGATCGTCAGCCAACCAAGATGGTAGGCTAGGGCGGTCCGCCCGATCTCCGGGAGCCAGCCATGCCACTGCGCATCATCTTTATGGGGACGCCGCACTTTTCCGTGCCGACTCTCGAGGCACTCGTGGCGTCGCGCCATCAGGTCGTGGCGGTCTATACGCAACCACCAAGGCCAGCCGGCCGGCGCGGTCTCGATCTCACGCCATCGCCCGTGCAGCAAGCGGCACAACGGCTGGGCATCGACGTCTTCTCCCCGGCGAACTTGAAACAAGGCAGCGAGCAGGAAGCTTTTGCAGCACTGGACGCGGACGTTGCAGTCGTGGTGGCCTATGGACTTCTGCTGCCTCGCCCAATCCTGGATGCAACGCGTCTTGGCGCATACAATGGGCACGCTTCTCTCTTGCCGCGTTGGCGCGGTGCAGCCCCGATACAACGAGCGATAATGGCTGGCGACTATGAGACCGGCATGATGATCATGAAGATGCAGGAAGGGCTCGACACCGGCCCGGTCGCTCTTTGCGATCGCGTAGTGATCGGTCCAAACGAGACAGCCGGGGCACTTCATGACAGGCTAATGCAAGTCGGCGCCCATCTGATGGTTAAGGCGATCAACATGCTTGAAGATGGCAACTTGCCGCTCAATCCTCAGGACGAGCAGGGCGCGACCTATGCAAGGAAAATTGCCAAGGCAGAGACGAGGATTGACTGGAGTCGATCTTCTACTGAGGTTCACAATCACGTCCGTGGCCTTTCGCCATTTCCAGGTGGATGGTGCGAGATTGAACTCGGCAACGGTCGTGAACGGCTGAAAATCCTTCGGACTACCATTACCGATGGCAGCGGTCTGGCTGGGGCAATACTGGACGACCGCTTGACCGTCGCCTGTGGAGAAGGTGCCGTCCGTATCGTTGAGTTGCAGCGCGCCGGTGGCAAACCGGCTAAGTCTGACGAGTTTCTGCGCGGTGCGAAGATTGGTCAAGGGACACGATTGTTATGAGCATGATGTCGATAAGAACCGCAACTCCGCGTGACCGCGAAGCGATACGCCTTGTCGAGGAGCACGCATTTGGCCAGCAGGCGGAAGCCGGGCTGGTTGATGCTCTCGTCTCTGGCGGTAATGCGGTTGTCGAGTTGGTCGCCGAGGAAGAGGGACAGGTTGTCGGCCATATCCTCTTTTCACGCCTTTATGTTGAACGGAACGGTCTAGAGTTTCCGGCAGTCGCGCTTGCGCCGCTTGCAGTCGAGCCTGCCATGCATGGCTCCGGCATTGGTGGTGCCTTGGTGCGCGAAGCGCATCTGAGGCTGAAGCAGTCCGGTGAATCCCTCGCTATCGTGCTCGGCGAACCGGCCTACTACGGACGTTTCGGATACACTCATGATCGTGCATCTGGTTTTGAGAGCGACTATCAGTGCGATGCGCTGCAGGCTATCGCCTGGAACGAGGCGCCCAAGGCTGGACGGCTGGTTTACGCCTCGGCTTTCGGCGCCGAGATGGCCGCGTAACGGACTGGATGCCCCGCTATCGCCTTGAAATCGAATATGACGGGACGCCCTATGCCGGATGGCAACGACAAAGCGGTCAGCCTTCGGTACAGCAGGCCATAGAACAAGCGGTTTTCGGGTTTTGTGGTGAAGAGATTTCGCTTCGGGGCGCAGGGCGCACTGATGCCGGGGTGCACGCTACAGGTCAGGTCGCTCACCTGGACCTGACCAGGGACTGGCCGGCCGATACCGTCCGCGATGCAATCAACGCGCATCTAAGGATCAAGCAAGAATCCGTCATCATTCTGGCGGCCAAGCCAGTTTCAGGACGTTTCGATGCCAGATTTTCGGCCACGGGACGCCACTATCTCTATCGGATTCTCAACAGGAGAGCGTCGCCGGCGCTTGAGAAACATCGGGTCTGGTGGGTAGCGAAGGCGCTTTCCGCCGAGGCCATGCACCTTGCTGCGCAACGGCTCGTTGGCAGGCATGATTTTACGACATTCCGCTCGGTCCAGTGTCAGGCCAAGAGCCCATTGAGAACGCTGGATCGGCTGGACGTCACGCAGACCGGGAATGTAATCGAGGTTAGGGCCTCTGCCCGATCCTTCCTGCACAATCAGGTTCGATCGATGGTTGGCACTCTGAAACGCGTCGGCGAAGGTGCCTGGTCATCTGCTGACGTTGCGGCAGCTCTTGAGGCCAAGAACAGATCTGCCTGCGGTGCGGTCGCTCCACCGGACGGCCTTTACCTGGTGAGCGTTGACTATCCGGTCGAAGGTTGATCGAAACCGCTCAACCCAAGTGCCGCTTGCATCGTGAACATGATCGCCATTGACGCAAAAAGCATGGCAACGAAGACCACCGAGGCAATTGCCGGACCCTTGCCGATTGCGACGTTTGTCACGCGCCACGTCATTAGCATTGAGATTGCAAAAAGCAGCAATGACAGGATCGACGCGGCTTCCTGAGCCTGCGGGATCATCAACCTGAGCAGGGCCGCTGGCAGCATGAACCAGACGATCACGGCAGAAGCCCAATTGCCTGAGACAACGATCGCGACGAAGCGGCTCGCAATGGGCGTTCTGCCTATGATCAGCGCAAGGAGAAAAATGGGTCCAGTCCATGTGGCGACATCGATAAGCGCAATCCGTAAGAGAATAGAGAATCTGCTCCCGATAGACTCTGACGCCTGTTGCAAGTCGTTTGCGAGGCTGACCCAACCGATCATGAGTGCGGGAAGTGCCACGACCATCGCGAAGAAGGAGTTCCAGAAACCGTCGATCGAACAGTCAAGCATGCGCAAGCCATCAGACTTGCCAAGCATCATCCGCACTGCGCCATTCAGATATTTCTGGACATCCTCAAATGAAGGCATGTCGCTTTAACCGAACCAATCCTCAAGAAAACGCTCGTAGATGCGCGTCAGCGCCTCAAGATCAGCGATCTGAACCCTTTCGTCCACCATGTGCATGGTTTTCCCGACGAGTCCGAATTCGACCACCGGGCAAAAATCCTTGATAAATCGGGCGTCCGAAGTGCCGCCGGAGGTGGACATTATGGGCTTGCTTCCCGTGATTGCTTCTATCGAGCCGCTGAGCGTTTCGATAAGCTTCTGATTGCTGGTCAAAAAAACCTCGCTGGGACGATCCCGCCAGGAGATGTCGTACGCTATCGGCCCTTTCTTTCCATCGCGATTTTGTGCGGAGTGACTAGCCATCTCGACCCTCGCGCAGATCTCCGCGCGCAACGTCGTTGCACTCCATTTGTCGTTGAAGCGGACATTGAAGAGGGCAGTCGCTTTCGCCGGGATCACGTTCGTCGCGCTATTGCCTACATCGATGGAAGTGATCTCAAGATTGGTCGACTGGAAGTTCTCAGTGCCGTTGTCGAAGGCCGGTTCAAGCAGAGCCCCGACAATCGCAATCAGGCCGTTTACCGGATTATCGGCCAGATGGGGGTAGGCCACGTGACCTTGCCGACCGTGCACGGTCACCGCCCCGGATATCGAACCGCGTCGCCCGATCTTTATCATCTCGCCAAGAGAGGTTGGATTGGTCGGCTCGCCAACGATTGCGGCGTCCCAGCGTTCGCCTTTAGCCGTTGCCCACTCCAGCAGCTTGGTGGTGCCGTTTATGGCAGGGCCTTCCTCGTCACCAGTTATCAGCAGTGACAGAGATCCTGGAATCGAGCCACTGGCCTGCACGTAACGGGCAATGGCGGCCACGAAACACGCGATCCCGCCCTTCATGTCGACCGCGCCGCGACCGAACATCTCACCATCTTGTAGCGCTGCCGCAAATGGCGGATGCGACCAGGCAGTCTCATCGCCGACTGGCACGACATCGGTATGACCGGCAAACATGAGATGCGGGCCGTTTCCCGAACGGCGCGCATAGAGATTCTCTATGTCGGGCGTTCCCGGTTCTGAGAATACCGGCCGCTCCACCGAGAAGCCCAGCGGCTTGAGCATTTTTTCGAGTTCGGCCAGTGCACCGCCTTCCTGCGGTGTGACTGAGGCGCAGCGGATAAGAATTGCCAGGTTCTCGACGGGGTCAGATGCGAAGCTCATGTCGCCGGGATATTCCAAAGCGCAGGCAATGTCATCAGCAGCGTCAACTGGGACGGGAAATCCGATTCTCGCGGGCGCTGGAACCCTCGATCATGGTAATCTTTTGCCAGATCTTTCGCGAAAGGTTGGAGCCAAGATCTTCAATGTCATTGACCGCGTCTACGACGACATCGTCATTGACCGATTGCGCGAAGAGCGCTGCCAATTTGCCGGTGATTGACAACATCTCAGAGCAATAGTCGAGATAGCGAGCGAGATCCTGACTGTTGGTGATCCGAGCTGGCGAATTGGCCGTTGGTTTGAATTCGCCGGATAGTGCTGCCGGATCCTTGGTCAACTGGTGCATGTCTACGACATGGATCAGCGAACGCAACGCGTGCAGTTCGACAAACACTCGCTTGCGCTTGATGCGCTCCTCACTTCTCGCCAACGCAAGAAATCCCAACCCTGCAAGGAGTAGCGTATTCAGCGATGCTTCGATCCCTTGAACGAAGTCGAACGCACCGGTCGAGATGCGGTCAAATGAAAGGATGGTACCCACGAACAGGAAGACGACACCGCCTGCTATGATGGCGAGGCCGATCAGAATGCGAACCCACCATATCGGTGTCTGCAATGCTTCAGCCGACTTGGCCAGGTCGCGTGACAGGGACACCAACTCAGTGGCGACATTTCGCAGCCCGGCCTCGGGGAACCGCTCGCTGATCCGCTGCTCAAGCTTTGCCGCAGTCCCAATGATCTTTTCCGGGTCCAGCCGCCGGTAATTCATGCCGGGAATGTCTGCGCCCGTCGCGCCCAATTCAAGTAATCCGCGCCGGCCTGTTAGGCAGCTCACCGTAACGGTTCGGCCCCGTTTCACCGGGTATAAGGCAAAGCGCAATGAAGGCTATCAAAGAGACGACAGGAACGAACAATGCTGCAGCCAGGAGACCTGGACGGCCCATATCGTGCAGCCGCTTGACGCCGAGGGCTACGCTCGACCAAACGGACACGATCACGACCAGCCAGAACGCGATGGCCCACATCTGACCCGCCGTGCTTTCTTGCGGAACAAGCGTAAAACGATACAGGAGAAACGCTTGGACAATCGCCAGTTGAAGCCCCGCAAGGAAATATGCAGAACGGCTGACGCGGCCCGAAAACTTGAAGAAGAGCCAGAACAATTGATCTTTGTCAGGCAAGGCGCTTTTGCCCCTTGTCGTTCGGAACGGAACGCCTGCATTTCATCTTGTTCAACTCCTGAGCCACGGTGGCAGCAACGTCGTGCGATATAGGCATTCTATGGATTAAATCCAAATATCAGGTTCTCAAAAGCTCGTTGATCGAGGTCTTGGACCTCGTCTGTGCGTCAACCCGCTTGACGATGACCGCGCAGTAGAGCCCTGGTCCGGGTTCACCATTGGGAAACGGTTTGCCAGGCAGCGAACCGGCCACGACGACCGAATTGGCGGGAACCTCGCCAAAGCTGATTTCGCCGGTTGCCCGATCCACGATCTTGGTTGATTTCCCGATGAAGACGCCCATTCCGAGCACAGATCCTTCGCGCACAATGCAACCCTCCACGACTTCGGAGCGGGCGCCGATGAAACAATTATCTTCAATGATTGTCGGCCCGGCCTGCATCGGTTCCAGCACACCGCCAATACCCACGCCGCCCGACAAGTGGACATTCTTGCCGATCTGGGCGCAGGAACCTACGGAGGCCCATGTATCGACCATCGTTCCACTGTCGACATAGGCCCCAAGGTTGACGAAAGACGGCATCAGCACGACACCCGGCGCGACGAAGGCAGAGCGTCGAACGATTGCTGATGGCACGGCGCGCAAGCCTGACTTTTCGAACTCGTTCGCGCTCCAGCCATCGAATTTGGACGGCACCTTGTCCCACCAGACGGCGCCTCCGGGGCCACCTTCAATGACTTCCATTGCGTTGAGTCGGAACGACAGCAGGACCGCTTTCTTCAGCCACTGGTTCACTTTCCAACTGCCATCGGCCATACGCTCGGCGACGCGGGCCTCGCCCTTGTCCAGAAGATCAAGTGCCGTGTCGACCGCGTCGCGTTTCTCGCCTCTCGTTGCAGTTGAAATTGCATCCCGGGCTTCGAAAGCACCTTCAATCACCGATTCCAGGTGCGAGAGGTCCGGCTTAGACATGAATTCTACTCCACGATATAGGCTGTTAAGGCTGCGAGCGCTAAGCTGGCGTCAGATCGCGCGGACCCTATGTCAAGCCATTCTGGCGGTCAATTGCGGCTACGTAACGGGACGACCCGGATAAATGGACAAGAAGATCAGCATGAATTCCAAGGACCAATCGGGGTGGACTCCCTTGCCGCACTCTGACGAGGATCTCGAGCACGCACGAATGGTGCCGGAGACCCCTCAGACCACTGCTCCGACTTATCGGCTTGCCTGGAACGACCCGGAATTTATGACCCGCCGCGAATTGCGCGCTGTCCGTCTGCAACTCGAATTGCTCAAGCCGGAAATGATACTGGCCGAGCGTGGTATCCGCTCCACCGTCATTCTGTTTGGCGGCGCGCGCCTTCCCGAGCCGGGTGGCGAAGCCTGGGCCGCAAAGAATGTAACACAAAAGAAGAATCTCGAGGCCAACAGCCGCTATTACGAAGAGGCGCGTTTATTCGCCCGGCTCTGCTCAGAACACTCGGCGACCTTGTACTATCGCGAATTCGTCGTTGTGACGGGTGGTGGCCCGGGTGTTATGGAGGCAGGAAATCGAGGTGCCGATGATGTTGGCGCGCCGTCAATTGGCCTCAACATTGTCCTGCCCCATGAGCAGGCTCCCAATCCATACGTTACTCCCGAATTGTGCTTCAATTTTCACTACTTTGCCATTCGCAAGATGCATTTTGTGATGCGCGCCAAGGCGGTTGCAGTGTTCCCCGGCGGCTTTGGCACGATGGACGAGTTCTTCGAGACACTGACCCTGATCCAGACAGGGCGCATGGAACGTGTTCCAGTAATATTGTTCGGCAAGGAGTTCTGGAAGCGCGCGATCGATCTTGACTATCTCGCCGAGCAGGGAACGATCTCGCCTGGCGACCAGGACATCATAGATCTGGTCGACTCCGCTGACGAAGCATGGGGAATTATCAGCCGCTTTTACGATCTTGAATCGGGTTCTCTCGGTTCAGCAAGCCAACCGGGCAGTTGATCCAGTCAGAATGTGGTGGCCTGGAGCGTCTATCCGCGCCGAATCGTTTTAACGCGAGTCAGGTCGTCGCGTTCATGGTCGCAGTTAGAAACCCTGCGAGATCGTCCGTCACGAAGTCGACGTCGTCTTCGTATGCTTTGTCCCGCTCCCAGATTTCCGAAAAGGTTGGCTCAAAGTTTCTCGGCACGATGAGCACAGTTTTCATGCCCAGGGCCTTGGGTACTGCTAGGTTGCGGGCAAGGTCTTCAAACATCACGGCGTGGCCCGGGTCGATACCATGGCGTTCAGCAAATAACTCATAGGTCCGACGTTCGGGCTTGGGCATGAGTTCGGCAGACACGATATCGAATATTTCGTCGAAATGATCGAGGATGCCGAGTTGACGCGCAGTGTTTTCCGCATGCTTGCGGTTGCCGTTGGTGAAGATGAATTTGCGTCCGGGAAGCTGTCGGATGGCTGCTCCAAGAACCGGATCCGGAACAAGCCAAGAATAGTCGATGTCATGGACTTTTTCGAGGAAATCGTCCGGATCAATGGCGTGTCGCTGCATCAGCCCCCGCAATGTGGTGCCATATTCGCGATAGAGCTCTTTTTGGACTTTTCGAGCCTCTTCGCGCGACAGCCGCAACAAATCGGACACGTAGGACGTCATCCTTAGGTCAATTTGCGAAAACAGGTTCGAATGGTGCGGATAAAGAGTGTTGTCCAGGTCGAACACCCAGTCATCGACATCGGCGAATAGAATCGGATCGGGGAGCTCGGTCATTGCCCTACTATGCCACGAATTCAGCAAATGGGTGGATATCAACAACGAAAGTGTTTTCCGATAAAATTTTAGTCAGCTCGGAAATAGGTCGTTCAGAGGGTCCTGTCATTTAGGCCGCCACTGGAGCCGTGCATGCGAAGAATATTTCTGAAATCTGCTTTGACGGCATTTTCGTCGCTGATGGTTTCCCTCCTGCTTGCCTATGCAGTGGTTCAAGCTTTTGTCGGGAAGATCGATGTCGACTCCTTGCTTGTCTTGACCATTTGCCCTTTGCTTATTGCATGGCCAGCAAGCGCTTTTGCGTTTGCGCAGGCCGAGCATCTCAAGAAGGCACATCGTGATTTGGCCAGCACGCATGCCGAGCTGGCCGCAGCCCACCGGCGTCTCGAAGAGAAGTCAAGTCGCGACGACATGACAGGCATGCTCAATCGTGAGAGTTTTTTCGCAGCGCTTGACAGTTCGCGGCAAACGCCGGCGCGGGGCGCGCTCCTCATTATCGACGCTGACCACTTTAAGAAGATCAATGACAATTTCGGACACCTGACGGGTGATGCTGCCCTGCTCGAGATAGCAGCAGCGATCACTCGAGCCATCCGCGAGTGCGACGTCCTGGGACGCATTGGCGGTGAGGAGTTTGGAGCCTTCCTCGCGGGAGCGAGCGACCAAGAGGCGACTATTGTCGCAGAGCGCATCCGTCGGGAGGCTGAAGCCATCACGTTCCGGCCTGGTGACGATGGACCCGTCCCATTGACCGTGAGCGTTGGCGGCGTTCCATGTCCAGACGATGCGACAATCTCCGAACTAATGCGTGCAGCCGACAAGCGGCTCTATGAAGCAAAGAGACGCGGCCGCAACCTCGCAATCTTCGAAGACGGAATTTCTGCCGCTGCCTGATACCTGAAACAGAGATGCCGGTTCGATACTGCCTGTCCCGAGACTCCTGACCCCTGCCAGGCCGCGATACCAAGGTCGTGGAACGCGCTGCGTCGGCCATAGTCGCAGAGGCTGGGAAGAGTCTAACTTAGACGTCTATTCGATTAGTTCGTCGCGGGATCCGGCAGCGCATGTTAAGAGCGCCCGATTCAGTCTGAAAGAACTCAATGGAACTCTGGATCCCAATCACCATAGTCGCTGCGTTCCTGCAGAATCTGCGTTCGGCCTCCCAGAAGCATTTGAAGGCAGTCATGGGGACAACAGGGGCGACCTTCGTCCGCTTTGGCTTCGGCTTTCCGTTTGCACTGCTATTTGTGGCCATTCTTCATTTTGCGATTGGCTATCCTCTGCCGACCCTGAATACTGGGTTCTTCTTCTGGGGTTTTCTCGGGGCACTCGGACAGATAGCCGCAACCTTTTTGCTCATCCACCTCTTCTCATTTCGCAACTTTGCGGTGGGTACGGCCTATTCGCGAACAGAGCCTGCACAGGCCGCGCTCTTCGGGCTGATCTTCTTGGGTGAGAAAGCCAGTGTCGGAGCAATCCTCGCCATTGCCATAAGTGTGTTCGGCGTGATGCTGATTTCCGTTGCCCATATGGCTGTCAATCTCCGAACCATGTTTATGTCGACGGTCAGCCGCAATGCCCTGATCGGTCTGGCGTCCGGTACAGCCTTTGGCATTTCGGCGGTCGCCTACCGGGCTGCATCGCTTTCACTAGGAGGTCCAAACTTCCTTATGCAGGGTGGAGTGACGCTGGCCTTTGTCATCACGTTTCAGACGGTGATCATGCTGACTTGGATGCTTTTGAAAGACCGCGCCGAGATAGGCCACATTACAAGAGCCTGGAAGCCGGCCCTCTTTACGGGCTTTGTGGGCGCGTCGGCGTCTTTCGGCTGGTTCACCGCCATGACACTGCAGCAAGCAGCCATCGTAAAATCCTTGGCTCAGATCGAGATGCTGTTCACATTCGCCGCAACCGTGTTCTTCTTCAAGGAGCGTATCAGCAGGCTTGAAGTTGCTGGGTGTGCCTTTATCGTCGGTGGTATTCTGGTCCTGTTAGCCGTCGGCTGAGGCGCACTAAGGGACAATCAGTGTCCCGGCACCGTGCTCGGTGAACAACTCAAGAAGGACCGCATGAGGCGTTTTGCCATTGAGGATGACCACACCCTCGACGCCGCGGTCGATGGCTTCGATGCAGGTTTCGACTTTCGGAATCATGCCGCCTGAAATCGTACCATCCTTGATCAGAGCTCTCGCTTCGGCGACGGTCAATTCATCGATGAGCTTCTTTTCGCTGTCTAGCACACCTGGCACATCGGTAAGAAACAGCAGCCGCGAAGCGCCGAGCGCGCCGGCTATCGCGCCCGCAAAGGTGTCGGCATTAATGTTGTAGGTATGACCGTCACGCCCGGGCGCAACTGGCGCAAGAACTGGTATCATTTCGGACCGGGCGAGTAAGTCGAGCAACGTACGATCGACTTCGACGGGTTCTCCGACATAGCCAAGATCGAGGACCCGCTCTATGCGGGAATCGGGATCGGTTATGGTCTTTTTCGCCTTCTCGGCAAAAACCATGTTGCCGTCCTTGCCGCAAAGTCCGATCGCCCATTCACCCTCGGCGTTTATGAGCGCCACGATCTCTTTGTTGATAGAGCCGGCCAGGACCATCTCGACAATCTCGACTGTCTTTTGGTCTGTAACCCGAAGCCCGCCCTCGAATTTGGACTCGATTCCCATTTTCGCAAGCATGGCGCCGATCTGTGGGCCGCCGCCGTGGACAACAATCGGGTTGACGCCCGACTGTTTCAGCAATGCGATGTCACGGGCGAAGGCTTGGCCCAAGGCTGCATCGCCCATGGCGTGGCCACCATATTTGACCACGACCGTCTTGTTTTCGTATCGCTGCATATAGGGAAGGGCCGCTGAAAGCAGGCGCGCCTGTTCCGCAGCCGTAGCGGCCTTATCCGTCATGATCGGTGTTTCCCGAATTGCTGCAATGGATGGCGCGGGTCTTAGCCGGAAATCGGACAGCGAGCAAATAGTTCTCCCGAGTGTCGAGACCGACGGCTGTCATCAGCCATATTGGGCCCGCTCCACAGAAGCGCACGGGAGCGGCCGGAGTTCGACAATCCGCCCTTTGCAAATTGGTTTCAAGAACGTAGTTTGGTGTCAATGACACCGCAGGATATCACGAAGCTCATCGTCAGGGTCTCGATCAGGGATCGAACAGCGTTTGATCAGCTTTACCGGCAAACCAACGCGAAACTTTTTGGCGTTTGTCTGCGTGTCTTGAATGACCGGGCGGAGGCTGAGGAAGCGCTTCAGGAAGTGTTCGTCAAGATCTGGACGAAGGCAGATCGATTTGCAGTATCCGAATTAAGTCCGATCTCGTGGTTGGTGGCCATAGCGCGCAATCATGCGATTGATCGGATTCGGGCGCGGCGCGCGCCTGCGGTTGACATAGATAATGCCATGGACCTCGCCGATCCGGCGCCGGGGCCGGAAGCAATGGCGGTGGCAGGCGGTGAAGCAGAGCAGATCAACCGGTGCCTTGATGAATTGGATTCGGACCGATCGGCGGCGGTTCGCGGCGCCTATCTAAAGGGCGAGAGCTACGCCGAACTTGCCGAGCGACATGGGGTTCCGTTGAACACCATGCGTACTTGGCTGCGACGTAGCCTGATGAAACTGAGGGAATGTCTCGAGCGATGAGCGCGGTAGACGACAACGGACCGGAAAGCGGGAGCGACGACATACTCGCCGCCGAGTACGTATTGGGCGTGCTGCCGGCCGGCGACCGAAAGGCTGCATCCGGTCGTATCGAAAAAGATCGCGCCTTCGCCCTCTTGGTCGAACGCTGGGAAGCAGACTTTTCTCCGCTTGCCGATGCCTATCCCGAGGTGGAAGCACCTGCTTCTGTCAAGGCGGCGCTCGACAGACGTCTGTTTACGGCTTCACCCTCTGCCGTTAAGCAACCGAGTGCCGAAGTTGCACCGGGCCTTCTGTCGAGCCTGGCGTTCTGGCGGGGGCTGGCTGTCACGGCGCTGGCTGCGTTGGCACTGTATGTGGCACTGCCGCTCATCAACCCGCCGGTTATGGAGCCGGAAATGCGTTTGGTCGCCTCGCTCGCTCCTAAAGATAGCAACGTTCATTATTTCGTCGTTTATGACGCCCAGACACGTGATGTTGGCCTGTCACATGTCACCGGCGAGCGTGCTGAGGGAAGGGATTTCGAGCTCTGGGTCATCGCCGGTCAACAAGCTCCAGTGTCGCTCGGCATCATCCCATCCGGGACCAATGTTCATCTGGCGGTGGATGATGCGATGCGCAGCCATATCGAGTCCGGTGCAGTCTTCGCCATCAGCATGGAGCCCGCCGGCGGGTCGCCGACCGGCCAGCCGACTGGTCCTGTCGTGGCTGCGGGCGACCTCAAGACAATCTAGACCTACAGTTCGTTCGTCACTTGCAATGATGGTGGCGCGAGCTTCCGCCTCTAACGGACCGTCGGCGCGGCGCAAATCTACTAAGGAGGTCTCGATTCTTTCTCAGGTGGCCGAAACTTAGTTTGAGACCTCCCCGTATCTCCCTGTGCCCCTTCAAGAGGGAAAGCCAACAAGGAGACCAAACATGCGTAAATTCACCTCAACGATCCTCGCCGGCGCTGTCGCTCTTTCCGCACTCGCCACCGCAGCCTATGCCGAAAATCCGATGGTCGGCGGTGCTGCCATGTATGCCGACAAGAACATTGTCGAGAACGCTGTCAATTCGAAGGATCACACGACGCTAGTCGCCGCCGTCCAGGCAGCTGGCCTGGTTGAGACACTCTCCGGCCCCGGACCCTTCACCGTTTTTGCACCGACCAACGAGGCATTCGCTGCCTTGCCGGAGGGTACTGTTGAGACGCTTCTGAAGCCCGAGAACAAGGATCAGCTCACCAAGATACTGACCTGCCACGTGGTCGGCGCCAAGGCGATGTCGGCGGACATCCAGAAGATGGTCGACGACGATAAGGGCGCCCATCCGGTGCCGACGGTCGGCGGCTGCACCTGGACCGCCAAGTATGAAGGCGACAAGATCACGCTGACAGACGAGAACGGCAACGTTGCCAATGTGACGATCGCCAACGTCGAGCAGTCGAACGGCGTCATTCATGTCATCGACAAGGTTCTTCTGCCTAAGATGTAATTTCTGCGGGCCGTCTCAGGCCTGTTGTTGCGCGAGATCTTTCGTCCCTTGATGTCGCGCACTCCTCGCGCCCCGTCCCGACCGCATTCGAAGCGGACCCGGTGCGGGGCGCATCGGTCTAAGGTGAGCCATTTCGGTCAAGGTCAGTTGATTTGTATCGGGCCGCCAAACGACTAGGATTGAAAAAAAGGAGCATTCGATGAATCGCCGAAGCTTTATCAGCACAGCGACCGCTGCGGTCTCAGGTTTGTTGGGCACCACGGTGCTGTGGCGCCTATCCTTGCCGGTCGTGGCGCAGGCAGAGGAATTTGAGGTCGTCAAGACTGAAGCAGAGTGGCGTGCAATCTTGACCGATGCTCAATATGCCGTGCTTCGCGAGGAAAATACGGAGCGGGCTGGAACCAGTCCTCTAAACGACGAGAAGCGCGCAGGCATTTTCCATTGCGCCGGCTGTGATCTGGCCGCCTATTCGTCCAAGGCCAAATATGATTCGGGTACTGGATGGCCCAGCTTTTGGGAATCGTTGCCCGGTGCCATCGGCACGAAGGAAGACAATTCTTTCTTCTCAACCCGCACTGAAGTCCATTGCAGCAGATGCGGCGGTCACTTCGGGCACATATTTGACGACGGTCCCGCGCCTACCGGCAAGCGTCACTGCCTTAACGGTCTGGCTCTTACGTTCAAGCCTGCGGCCGCCTAGCCGCCATTGGCAGCCAGCGCGATAGCGGATCTCAGTTCAGCCAGGCCCTCGTTCTTTTCTGATGATGTCGCAATGACCTCCGGAAAAGCTGCCGGGCGCCTTTTGATCTTTTCGAGCGTTTCTTCGATCAGTTTCGGAACCGCCGGCACCTTGATCTTATCGGTTTTCGTCAGCACTATCTGGTAAGAAACGGCTGCCTTGTCCAGCAGACCGAGTACCTCGTCATCGTTCTTTTTGATCCCGTGGCGCGAGTCGATCAGCACATAGACGCGTTTCAGCGTGACACGGCCTTTGAGGTAGTCGAACACGAGCTTCGTCCACTCGTCGACCTTCTCTTTAGGCGCTGACGCGTAACCGTAGCCCGGCATGTCTACTAGCGCTATCGGCGGCATGTCTCCTTCCGACCCGGAATAACCATCTGGCACGAAATAATTGAGTTCCTGCGTGCGGCCAGGCGTGTTGGACGTACGCGCCAACCCGCTTCGGCCAACCAGAGCATTGATCAGGGAAGATTTGCCGACATTCGAGCGGCCAGCAAACGCTATTTCGGGTGGGCCTTCTGGCGGCAGGAACTTCATGGCGGGAACACCGCGAATGAATGCCCATGGCCCGGCAAAGATTCCCACACTGACCGTTCCGCTAGAATCGTTCAAACCGCTGCCTCCAGCGCATCGATATCGGCGCCGCGAATGGCATTGAGGTTGCGGGTGATCTTGTCAACAGGCCAATCCCACCAGGCAGCGTTGAGAAGTCTCTCCACGACCTGTTCGTTGAAGCGCATCTTGACCAGTTTGGCCGCGTTTCCGGCCACGATAGCGTAGGGTGCGACATCGTGTGTCACCACGGACTTGGCGGCCACGATAGCGCCGTGACCGATCTTCATTCCGGGCAGTATCACGGCATCCATGCCGATCCAGACATCGTTGCCCAACACGGTGTCGCCGCGATGCTCGCGTTGCCAAGTAACCGGGTCGAAGCCTTCCTCCCAACCGTGCCCGAAGATGTTGAACGGGTATGTTGAAAAACCCGACATCGCATGGTTCGCACCGTTCATGATGAAGCGCGAGCCTTCCGCGATGGCGCAGAATTTGCCGATAATCAGCCTATCGCCGATGAAGTCGTAGTGATGCAGAACGCACTTTTCCTGGAACAGATCGGGTCCGTCCGGATCGTCATAATGGGTGAAGTCGCCGATCTCGATATTCTCGGCGGTGACCAGAGGTCTGAGGAATCCGACGCGCTTGTGCATCGGCATCGGATGCTTGATTCCCGGGTTCGGTCCGTTATTGGGTCCGTGCATGGTGCTCCCTCCGTCTTGGCACTACGAGGGAAACTATAGCGCGCACAGCCGCGACGTGAACCACCGCGGCCCGAGCTTCGGTCGTCAACACTCGCGATGCGGCGAGCAATTGCGTCAGTGGGGAAAGCCGCTCGGCGACCGGCCGATCAGCTTGCCGCGCAGCCAGCCGCTGAGCATGTCCATCATGGTCACCATGAGCAGGGTGAGCATGATGTAATAGGTCACTTCCTCCCAATCCTTCTGGGTCTGGATCGCCTGGGTCAGCAACAGCCCGATACCGCCGCCGACGATCGCGCCGATAACGGTTGCGCTGCGCGTGTTGGACTCAAGATAGTAGAGCACCTGGCTGATGATGACTGGAGCCACCTGCGGAATGACGCCAAAGCGCATCCTTTGCAAAGCGTTGGCACCAGTCGAGCGGAGCCCATCGATCTGCCTGCGGTCGACATTCTCCAGCGCTTCCGAAAACAGCTTGCCGAAGGTTCCGGTGTCGGTCAGCAGCATCGCGAGAGAACCGGTGAGCGGGCCCGGACCGAAGGCGCGCGACAGCACGATGGTCCAGATGAGCCCGTCGACCCCGCGCAGGAAGTCGAACAGTCTTCGCGACCCGAACCTGATCAATCGGCTCGGCGTGAAGTTGTGAGCCGCGGCGAAACCAAGGGGGAAAGCGACCAGCGCCGCGCCCATGGTGCCCAGGAACGCCATCAGGATCGTCTCGAAGATCGCCCAGGCGACATCGCCGTGCCGCCACATCGCGTTGTTCCAGAAATCCGACAACATCGCTGAAATGTTCGTTTGCTCGGGGCGGACACGGTCTCCCGAAATCGCGATCGCCGCCAGTTCGGACCAGGATCGGTTGTGGAATGGACTGTCCAGAGTGAAGAAGAAGAGCTCCCAGCCGGTGAAGTAGCGGAAGACCTCGGTACGGTTGCGCGTCAGCGTCACACGTCCTTCCGGCCGCGTTACCGAAACGCGTGTCGGCGAGGCGTTGATCCAGTCGGGCAGTGGTTCAACGGGAGAAATGATTTCGATGCCGTCCGGTCCCCGAATGATCTCAAGCAGGCCGAAGTCGGGAGCCTGGAATCGCACGCCGTCCGGATCGAAGCGCGCCCAGGCGCCATTGTCCAGCGAGACGACGGTCGATACGCCTTCGGCCCTGACCCAATCCGGCCAGGCATCGGTGGTGTAGGTTCCCTTGTTTTCGCCTTCGATGGCAACGGTCACGCCGCCGCCTGCCCGCTCGTCGCGTGTCACATGGACCTTGTGGCCGTAGGCGTCGGCAACAAGGATCTTTGCATTGTCCAGCCTGGCGCGGTCGGCGAGCGCTGCAATGTCGAAGGCGACGAAAACATAGACCAGATAGGCGAGGATCAGCGCGGGCACACCGAAGGAGACGAGGCGCTTGCGCGCGAAGAGCCGTTCGACCTCGTTGCGAACCGCGGATGTCTCCAGGGCGGATGTGGCGATCGCCATCACTGCGCTCCCGTCAGGCGGTTGCGGTAGTGGCTCGACACCTGGTCGATCGCCACGATGGTGATGAAAAGCAGCACGAAGATCGCGGCCGCGGCATCATATCGGCCGGTTCCCCAGCTTATTGCGACGCGCAGTTCTGCGCCGATGCCTCCCGCACCGACGAAACCCAGGATCGCCGAGGCGCGCACGTTGATTTCGAGGCGCAACAGTGCATAGGAAAGGTAGTTCGGTGCGACCTGTGGGATGACGCCGAGCCACATGCGTTGCAGCCAGGTCGCGCCCACCGAGGCGAGCCCTTCAACGGGCTTCAGGTCGGCGTTCTCATTGACCTCGGAGAACAGCTTGCCTAGCGCGCCGGCTGTGTGGAAAGTGATGGCGATCATGGCCGGAACAGGCCCGCCGCCGAGCACGAAGATCAGCAACAGCGCGATGACCACCTCGGGCACGGCGCGCATGACGTCCATCATACGCCGGAAGAGTGG
>JBBSOT010000022.1:0-29487 GCA_038259455.1 Hyphomicrobiales bacterium
CGTATCAAGGACCATGCGCGCGCCATCGGCTATATCTACAACCGCCGTGCGGCCAGTCTTCGCACGTCGCGCTCGGGAATCGTCGGTGTTGTGGTGCACGACATCATGAACCCCTTTTTCGCAGAGATATTGCGCTCCATCGAGAGCGAGCTCGACCGCAGCCGGCAAACCTTCATTCTATCCAATCACTACGACCAGCTCGAAAAGCAACGGACTTTCGTCGACACTCTGCTGCAACTCGGCGCCGACGGGGTGATCATGTCGCCGGCCATCGGAACGCCGCCGGAAGACATCATCATGGCCGAGGAGAACGGCTTGCCGGCAGTGCTGATCGCCCGCACGGTCGCCGGCGCCCAGGTTCCCGTGTTCCGTGGAGACGATTCCTACGGTACCGGCTTGGCTACCAACCATCTGATCTCGCTGGGACACAAGCGGATTGCCATGGTCGGTGGCACAGACCAGACGTCGACCGGCCGAGACCGCTATCATGGGTACGTTTCGGCGATGGCCGCTGCAGGCCTGGAGGTCAAGCCGTCGTGGCGCATCGAGGGTCCGCGTACCAAGCAGGCGGGCTTCGAGGCGGCGGGACAATTCCTGGCGCTGAAGGACCGGCCGACAGCAGCCTGTTGCTGGAACGACCTCGTTGCGATCGGCCTCATGAACGGGATTGCGCGGGCCGGTCTGGTGCCCGGGGTGGACATTTCGGTCACGGGCTACGACGATCTGGAGGAAGCGGCGATTGCCACGCCAGCGCTGACAACCGTCTGGAACGGCCAGCGTGAAGTTGGCCGCCGTGCCGCCAGGGCGCTGCTCGACAGGCTGAACGGCCAGTCGGTGCAGGCGTCCCAGGAACTCATCAAGCCGGAACTGCATGTCCGGCAATCGACCGGAAAGCCAGTGGAGCGCGCATGACTTCGACCGACCTGCATGACATCACCATCCTCGCCGTTGGGGCCCTGTCCGACCACGCGGCCATTCGCATACCCGGGACCTTTTCGGTTGTCAGGATGGAGAAGGGCGATCCGGCAATGGTCACGCCGGAGACGGCAAAGAGCGTCCGCGGCATCGCCGCCTTCGGTGGTGTCAACGCCGCGCTGATCGATAAGCTGCCCAATCTGGAGATCATCGCCAGCTTCGGCGTCGGCTACGACGCCGTTGACGCTCGCCACGCCGCCAGCCGTGGCGTCATGGTCACCAACACACCGGATGTGCTGACCGAGGAAGTCGCCGACACCGCGCTCGGCCTGCTCATCAACACGGTGCGCGAACTGCCGCGCGCCGAAGCCTATTTGCGTGCCGGAAGCTGGGAACGCGACGGTGCCTATCGGCTGACCGGCGCAACGCTTCGCGGCAGACGCGCCGGCATCTTTGGCATGGGTCGCATCGGCCAGGCCATTGCCAAGCGGTTGGAAGCCTGTGGCCTGAGCGTCGCATATCACAACCGCCGGCAGGTAGAGGGTCTTGCCTATGACTATCACCCGACGCTGCTATCGCTGGCCGAAGCCGTCGACACCTTGATCTCGGTCGTCCCTGGCGGGGCCTCGACGCTGAAGGCCGTCGATAAAGCGGTGCTCAAGGCACTCGGCCCGGATGGCGTGTTCATCAATATCGGGCGAGGAACCACGGTAGACGAGGAGGCTCTCGCGACCGCACTTGCCGACGGTACCATCCTGGCTGCCGGCCTCGACGTCTTTGCCGACGAACCCCGTGTGCCCAAGGCGCTTCTTGATCTGCCCAATGCGACGCTGCTGCCGCATGTCGGGTCGGCATCGGTTCATACCCGCAACGCCATGGCAGACCTCGTCGCCGACAATCTCGAGAGCTGGTTCTCGAAAGGGAGCGCCATTACCGCCGTGCCGGAGACTGCGGACGCGAAGCCCAAAAGGCGTTAGCTATTCGGCTGCCGCGCTGAGGCCGGTCCTGGCCAATGCGTGCGCGCGGACGGCGTCGCCGAAAGCCTTGAAAATCTTCGCGGAATTGCCGTCGGATTTCGCCCAGTATTCCGGATGCCATTGGACGCCAACGGCAAAGGCGCGGGACTTTTTCACCGAAACCGCCTCTACCGTACCGTCGTCTGCGACGGCCTCGACCTGAAGTCGTTCGCCCAGCCGATCGACGCCTTGGCGGTGCACCGAGTTGACCATGATCTCGCCGGCGCCGAAAACGCCCGCCAGGCAAGTGTCCGGCTTGATCGATATAGTCTGCCTTATGGCGAAGCGTTCGTCCTGATTTTCTGAAACAGGAGCCCGATGGTCAAGTGAACCCTCGCGTTCCTGAATTTCAGTGGCGAGCGTGCCGCCCAGCGCGACGTTCAGTTCCTGGATGCCGCGGCATATGGCGAGGAGCGGCACGCCGCGCTCGATCGCCCGGCGGATCAGGGGCAGGGTCGTTGCATCACGGTCCGGATCGTAGGGGCCGTTGGCCTCGCTCACGTCGCCGCCATAGAGCTCGGGATTCACGTTTGACTTCGAGCCGGTCAGCATGACGCCGTCCACGGACGCCAGGAGCCCGTCGAAGTCGAGACGGTTTCCGAAGGAGGGGACCAGCAGAGGAAAGACCCCGGCAGCAGAAATTGCCGCCTCGAGATATTGCTGAGGCGCGGCGTGCCACGTGTAATTGTCAAAGCGGCGGACGTCAGTCGACACAGCGACGAGGGGTTGGCGCATTCGGATTTCCTGTCTGACCGGCTGGCCATCTCTGCCGCATATTTAGGCTATTTCGAAGACCGTTCCAAGAGAGTGGTTTTGCTTGCCTCGTTGCAAGCCGGCGTTACCTTAGACCAAAGTTGCAAGGCTGCATTTTGATCAGCTATTTCGATCGGTCGATCGGCTTTTTACCGGAATTCAACGCTAGACTTCGCCGCTTTGGGCATGCATTGATGCCTGCCATGCTGGCGCAGCGGATCCCTTATGCGCCGGGTATTCACAGTTCCAGAGGAGGAGTTTTCATGGATCGTCGTTCATTTATTACCAAGGCCGGATTGGCCGGAGCGGGAGCGGCTGCCGCGACCACGCTCGCGGCACCGGCTATTGCCCAGTCTAACCCCAAGGTCACGTGGCGGATGACGTCATCTTTTCCGAAGTCTCTGGACACGATCTACGGCGGCGCCGAGGTTCTGTCGAAGATGCTTTCCGAAGCGACTGACGGCAATTTCCAGATCCAGGTATTTGCGGCAGGCGAGCTTGTACCGGGCGGCGCCCCGGCGGCAGACGCGGTCTCGGCCGGAACTGTCGAGGCCTGCCATACCGTTGGCTACTACAATTTCGGTCAGGATCCGACCTTTGCTCTGGCTGCGGCCGTGCCCTTCTCGCTGAACGCGCGCGGCATCAATGCCTGGGCCTATCATGGTGGCGGCATCGATCTCTACAATGAGTTCCTGGCGACAAAGAACCTCTATGGCCTGCCCGGCGGCAATACGGGCGTGCAGATGGGTGGCTGGTTCCGCAAGGAGATCAACACCGTGGCCGACCTCAAGGGCCTGAAGTTCCGCGTTGGCGGATTTGCCGGCAAGGTTCTGGAGAAACTCGGCGTCGTGCCGCAGCAGATCCCCGGAGGCGATGTCTATCCGGCGCTGGAGAAGGGCACCATCGACGCGGCCGAATGGGTCGGTCCCTACGACGACGAAAAGCTCGGCTTCTACAAGGTCGCGCCGTATTACTACTATCCGGGTTGGTGGGAAGGCGGCCCGACGGTCCACTTCTTCTTCAACAAGGATCAGTACGAGGCCCTGCCGCCAGCCGATCAGTCGCTGCTGCGCAGCGCGGCCCAGGCGACCGATGCGGACATGCTGCAGAAGTATGACTTCAAGAACCCGACTGCCATCAAGTCGCTGGTAGCCAACGGCACGCAGCTTCGTCCGTTCAGCCAGGAGATCCTGCAAGCCTCTTTCGACGCAGCCACCACGGTCTATGCCGAGATGGAAGCGATCAACGAGCCGTTCAAGAAGATCTGGTCGTCGATCAAGGCGTTCCGCAACGAGTATTATTTGTGGACCCAGGTTGCGGAATACAATTACGACACGTTCATGATGATCCAGCAGCGCAACGGAAAGCTGTAGACCCTCAGTCCTGTCCAGACAAAAGGCCCCCGGAAGATTTTCCGGGGGCCTTTTCGTTGGCAGACTGATGACTAGTTGAAGCTTGGCGGTTGCGACATGTCGACCGGAGGCGGAGCCGCCGGGGCTGCAGGTGGGGCATCGCCGAATGACGGAGCGCCCAGGCCCAGCCCGCCGCCCAAACCACCATCGCCACCACCGAAGGGCGGCACAACAATGTCGATGCTGCCCGGGTCGACGACCTTGCCCTTATAATGCATCACCATCTGCGGGAAGGCGATAACCAGTCCGATCATGATGACCTGGATGCACACGAACGGAACCGCACCCCAATAGATTTGTCCGGTGGTTATCGGTTGGATGTTCTTGCCCGTGACACGATCCAGATAGGGGACCCGCGCCGCCACGGATCGAAGATAGAACAGCGCGAACCCGAAGGGCGGGTGCATGAAGCTGGTCTGCATGTTGACGCCAAGCAGAACGCCGAACCAGATCAGATCGATACCGAGCTTGTCTGCAGCCGGCGCCAGAAGCGGCACAATGATGAACGCCAGCTCGAAGAAATCGAGGAAGAAGGCGAGAAAGAATACCAGGATGTTCACGGCAATCAGGAAGCCGACATTGCCGCCGGGCAGGGAAGTCAGCAGATGCTCGACCCAGACATGGCCGTTGACGCCGTAAAAGGTCAGCGAAAACACCCGCGCGCCGATCAGGATGAACAGCACGAAGGATGACAGGCGTGTCGTCGAGGCTAGCGCCTGGCGGATAACGTCAAATGACAGTCGCCGCTTGCCGGCTGCCATGATCAAGGCACCGACCGCCCCCATGGCTCCGCCTTCGGTCGGCGTGGCGATGCCCAGAAAGATGGTGCCCAAGACCAGGAAGATCAGTGCCAGTGGCGGGATGAGGACAATGATGACCTGCTGGGTAAGCCTGGACATCAGACCAACGCCGAGCGCCTTGTCGGCGACCGCCGCTGCGTAAATGACAAGCACACCGGTCGCTGCACCCCAGATTCCGGCATTGTTGCCAGCCCAGATGTTCAGATAGTGCGTGGCGCCATAGGCAACGGCTATGGTGACTGCCAAAGCGACAAACAGCGACGATACGCCCGAACCGAGTGTACGCGCCTCTTTCGGGAGAGCCGGCATCGATTTCGGTCGAATGATCGACATCAGGACGACATAGCCGAGATAAAGCCCTGTCAGGACCAGGCCTGGTATCAGGGCACCCTTATACATATCGCCGACGGAACGTCCGAGCTGGTCAGCAAGAACGATCAGCACGAGCGACGGGGGAATGATCTGGGCGAGTGTCCCTGATGCGGCGATGACGCCGGTTGCGACGCGACGGTCGTAGCCATAGCGCAACATGATCGGCAGCGAGATAAGACCCATGGCGATGACCGAGGCGGCAACCACGCCTGTCGTCGCGGCCAGCAATGCGCCGACAAGGATCACCGCATAGGCCAGACCACCGCGTATCGGCCCGAACAACTGGCCGATCGTATCGAGCAGGTCTTCGGCCATGCCGGAGCGTTCGAGGACGATGCCCATGAAGGTGAAGAAGGGAATAGCCAGCAACGTATCATTCGACATGATGCCCCAGAAGCGCTCGGGAAGCGCATAGAGCAGTGGCCATGAGAGCGTGATTTCGTTGGAATACGGGGCGAGTTCAACGCCAATGAAGAAGAACAAAAGGCCATTTGCCGCGAGCGAAAATGCTACCGGGTAGCCGAGCAGCATGAATACGATCAGCGACAGGAACATGATGGGCGCCATGTTATGCGCGATGAACTCCATCATGGACGGAGATCTCCGGCCAGCGCCTTGGCTTCCAATTCGGCTTGTTCATGTGCCGAGACAAAAGGCGTCGGGTCGTCCATACGGCCAGTCATGACCGCGATCTTCTTGATGATCTCAGAAATCCCCTGAGCGCCGAGCTGGCAGAAGCCGATCAGCAGCAGCATTTTGGCCGGCCACAGTATGAGCCCCCCGGTATTGCTTGAGACCTCCCCTGTGCGCAACGACAAGGACACGTAAGGCACAAAATAGAAGATCATCAGCGTGACGAAGGGCATGAGGAAGAAGACATGCCCGAAAAGGTCGATCCAGTGCTGAACGCGCCGCGACCACATTCCATAGATGATATCGATGCGAATATGCTCGTTTTGCCTGAGAGTGTAGGCGGCGGCCAGCAAGAATGCCGCGCCGAACAGATACCACTGCAATTCGAGCCAGGCGTTCGAGGATACGTTGAATGACTTGCGGATCACTGCATTGATCGCACTCACGAGGATCGCGACAAGGATCAGCCACGAGACCCATCTGGCGACCGCTCCATTGATGCGATCAACAACACTGGATAGAGCGAGAAGCCCTGCCATCTTTTCCTCCCGGATCTGGCGGAACTGCCGGTTTTCCCAAGTTTCTTCTGGCATGCCGCGACTGTCGGTATGACTGTGCGGACGGTCTACGTCAACATTTCGTGGGTGCCGTCAAGCCAGTAGTTGCATACCGTTGCGGAAGAGCAGCGATTGCAACCCTACGCGCCTCGCGGACGGGGATCGCCAGCGGGCTCATGCTGCCGAAGCACCAGCATGGCAACCAGCAGGCCGAACATCCACGCATCACGCCATTCGATCGGAAAATATCCGGACCAAAGCGATTCAGCGATGCCGAAACACGCAGCGCCGATGGCCGCCCGGACCGGGTTCCGATAGCCGCCGACCGCCGTGACGAACAACACCTTCAAACCGAATATCAGCCCCGTATCGAAGCTGATATTGCCGTAGTAGAGCGCTGCCATGATGCCGGCGAGCGCCGCCAGCAGCGTCGCGCAAAGCACCGTGCCGCTGAAAACCCGCCGCACGTCCATGCCGCACATGGCTGCGGCCAGCCGGTCGTCGCAGACAGCGCGCCAGCTTCGTCCGAATTTCGAGCGCATCAGAACGAGACTCGCGAGTGCGATGGTGACCGTCGCTATGGTGCAGTCGATGAGCTGGATGGCAGTGAGCGTCACCTGAAAGCCCTGATCCGAGACAGCAAAGGTCACCGCGTTTGCGAGCATCGGCGGGAGCCAGAAATCGCGTGTGCCAGCGGCCAGGCGGCCGAGTTCCATGAGAACCAGTGACACGCCGAGCGTGGCCACGACAATTGCGTTGGCAGAACGTCCTGCGAGAGGCTGATAGACGGTTCGCGTGAGGATCGCCGCCGCCAACGCAGAATAGGCCAGGGCTCCAATCACGCCGAAGCCTATCGTTGCCGGGAGGGCAAGCCACAGGACGTGCCATCCAAAGACAGCGAGCAGGATCAGGAGTTGGCCGGCAAAGGCGAATAGCGGGCCATGCGCGAGATTTGTTCGCTTGAGCATGCCATTGGTGAGCGCGTAACCGAAGGCCAGCAACGCATAGAGAGCGCCTGAATGGAGACCGTTCAACAGTTGCTGCAGAAAGTAGTGCATGCCCGATCCCGGAGCGGCGGCAGACCGCTAATCCGTCCAGATTGATCGTGAGTACCTAACTTGTCAAACGCGTTATGGAAGTTATAATTGAGTATGACAGTTTCCTGGACCAAGCACCGGTTTTCTGGCGGCACACTGATTTTCGATACGACCAATACCGTCGTTCATCGGGGCGACGCCGAGCGTTGCTTCGATCGTTTCAACGATCCCGCAGAGTTATCCCGCTTTGCACTCGCTGCGTCGGCCTTTCGAGCGCAAGAACTCGGTGGTCGAGCGCTTGTGGTCACTGATTTCGCGCAATCAGTGCCGCGCGTGCTCGCCATTCGCGAAAGCGCCGACATGCTGTTCCGCGCCGCTGCGAGGTCGGGCAGCATCGAAGCCGCGCACATTCCTGGGCTTCTGCGCGCCTGCGCGGCAGGTCTGGAGGAAACGAAGGGCGCGTTAAGCCTACCCGGCATGCCATTCGGCGACCCGTTGCACCCTTTTGAATTCGAGGCGGCTCTGGCCGTTTCGGCATTGTCGCTTTTGTCGAAATTCGGTGTGAGCAGGGTGAAAGTGTGCCCCAATTGCAACTGGCTGTTTCTGGACAACAGTCGCAATGGCAGCCGGGTTTGGTGCGACATGGCAGTGTGTGGAAACCGCCAGAAGGCAAGACGCCACTATCATCGGGGCAAGGCGACAAAGGGGGGTTCCAAAGGTGCCTGACCTCGCCGGCTGGAAAAAGGTCCTGATCGCTCTTGGTTTCCTGGCGACTATCGCCGGCTGCCGCGACAGTGGCGGCGAGGGTGACTATTTCAGGGTGTCCGGCAAGTTGTTCGAGTTCAACTACAGGCTAGGCATCGCCACCTATGTCATCACGCTGGACGCACTAAAGCCGTTCGATGAGGGCCATTTAGCGGTGGTCGATTTCGAAGATCCATCGGGCGGCGCGCCGATTGAGGTGCGCCAGAAGCTTTGGCCGAAGCTGCCCCATCAGACGCTTACCAGTCCTCCGCTTTCCTGTGTGATGAGGGATCGACCCTATGCGGTCGCCATTCGCATCGAGGATTCAGAAGCGTCCGTGATGCAGACGATTGAACTGACCATGACGTCCAACCTCGATCAGTCGATCCTTCCTGACCGGCCGCTTGTGATCGGGCCGGTCTATGATCTGAATCCGGATATGGTGGGCCACCCCGACGGCAAGCTTGGGGAAGGCGAAGCAGGCAAGTGTCCTTCACCGACCTGATTTGGACTTGTCTGCTGGTAATCCCGGTGCCAAAGGCTGCCGGACCCCTTCACGATCTTGCTCTTCAGGGAATAATCGCGACTGCTTATTGCGTTGTAACGGGCACCGTCGTGCTTCGATTGCGCATTGCAGGATGGTGCCGGTTTTTGTTTGACGTGGCCGGCAAGCGGGGAAACACTGCAACGATGCGACCCCAGGTTCGACCGCAAGGGCAGGGGTGGCTTGCGCAGAGGAACTGCCTATGACGCTCCACGACGTTGCTCTCGACGACAAGTTCGATTTGCAAAAGCAACGCATTTTCCTTTCCGGCTCGCAGGCTGTCGTGCGCATGCTTCTGATGCAGCGCGAACGCGACCGACTGGCTGGCCTGGACACAGCAGGCTTTGTCTCCGGCTATCGCGGATCACCGCTTGGCGGGCTCGACCAGCAGCTTTGGCGTGCCAAGAAGCAGCTCGCAGGGTCGGGCATCGTTTTCCAGCCGGGACTCAACGAGGAACTGGCAGCAACCGCATGCTGGGGCTCCCAGCAATCGGAACTGCTCGGCGAGGGCAAGCACGACGGTGTCTTCTCGGTCTGGTACGGGAAAGGACCTGGCGTTGACCGCTCAGGCGACGTGTTCCGCCACGCCAACCTTGCCGGCTCCTCGAAGCATGGCGGGGTGCTGGCACTTATGGGTGACGACCACACGGCCGAATCCTCGACCAATGCCCATGCCACCGAATTTCTGTTTGTAGACACGATGGTTCCAATCCTCAATCCGGGCGGGGTGCAGGAGCTGATCGATTACGGCCTTTATGGCTTTGCCCTGTCGCGGTTTGCCGGCACCTGGGCGGCGATCAAATGCGTCAAGGACAATATCGAATCGACTGCTTCGGTAGATGCATCCCTCGAGCGCCTGAACATCGTCATTCCTGAGTTCGACATGCCGCCTGGCGGGCTCAACATCCGCCACGAGATCGACTTTCTCGGGCAGGAGGCGCGACTGCATGAGTACAAGCGTGCGGCGGCTTCTGCCTTCATCCGCGCCAATGGGCTCAACCGCATGATCTATTCGGGCGGCGCCAGCGCGAAGATCGGCATCATTACCGTTGGCAAGAGCTATCTCGACGTTCGCCAGGCACTCGAGGATATCGGCATTGACGAGGCACGCGCCAACCAGATTGGCGTTCGGCTGTTCAAGGTCGGTTGCCCCTGGCCTCTCGACATCGAACACATCAAGGAATTCGCTGCCGGCCTCGAAATGATCATCGTCGTCGAGGAAAAGCGCTCGCTGATCGAAGTGCAGGTGCGCGAAGACCTTTATGGAAGCGTCATGCAGCCGACCGTGATCGGCAAGAAGAACGAGCGCGGGGACTGGCTGTTCCCTGCCAAAGGCGCACTCGATCCCAACGACATCGCTATCGCGCTCGGCGAGCGGGTGCTGAAAGTGATCGGCCCGTCGGAGGAGATTTCTTCCAACGTGAACAGGCTCAAGCAGTATCAGGCGATGCTGTCCGATACTGTCGATATCGGTTCGCGCACACCCTTCTTTTGTTCGGGCTGTCCGCACAATTCATCGACAAAGGTTCCGGACGGTTCGATCGCGGGGGCCGGGATCGGTTGCCATTTCATGGCGCTTTGGATGGACCGCTCGACCATCGGCTTTACCCAGATGGGTGGCGAGGGTGCGCAATGGATCGGTCAGGCGCCATTCACGACGCGCGACCACATCTTCCAGAACCTGGGTGATGGCACGTATAATCACTCTGGCGTCCTGGCATTGCGGTTCGCGCTCTCGACCGACGCCAACATCACCTACAAGATCCTCTACAACGACGCGGTGGCGATGACCGGTGGCCAGCCTCATGAAGGCAATCTCACCGTTGACATGATCGCGCGGCAGGTGCGCGCGGAGGGTGTTGAACGCATCGCGGTGGTAACCGACGAACCGGGCAAATACGGTGACCGCAATCAATTCCCGGCCCGAGCCACCTTCCACCATCGAGACGATCTGGAAGTCGTGCAGCGTGAGCTTCGAGACATCAAGGGCGTGACGGTTCTGCTCTACGACCAGACCTGTGCTGCCGAAAAGCGTCGAAAACGAAAGCGCGGAACCTACCCCGATCCGGACAAGCGGGTGATCATCAACGAACTCGTCTGCGAAGGTTGCGGTGACTGCGGGGTCAAGTCGAATTGCGTCTCGGTGCAGCCGGTCGAAACCGAGTTCGGTCGCAAGCGGATGATCGACCAGTCGAGTTGCAACAAGGACTTTTCCTGCGTCAACGGCTTTTGCCCTTCCTTCGTTACGGTTCACGGGGCGAAGATCCGCAAGGCCGACGGCGCTGCCGGCCAATCGGATCCGCTGGATGGCGTGCCCGAACCGGAGCAATTCCCGCTCGACAGGGATGGATGGGCATCGATCATCGACGGGGTTGGCGGCACAGGCGTCGTCACGATTGGCGCCGTGCTTGGCATGGCGGCACATCTCGAGGGCAAGGGTTGCGGGATGATCGACATGGCCGGACTCGCACAAAAGGGCGGCTCTGTGTTCAGCCATGTGCGCATTGCCCGGACGCCGGAGGACATTCACGCGATCCGTATTTCCGCGGGCAAGGCAGACCTTATCCTGGGCTGCGACCTAGTCGTTTCGGGTGCCAAGAAGGTGCTTGCAGCGGTGCGGGAAAACCATACGATTTTCCTCGCGAATACGGCTGAGGTGATGCCCGGAGAGTTTACCCGGTCGGCTGATTTCTCACTGCCTGTAGAGAGGCTCAAGAAGGCGATCCGGGCAGCAGCGGGAGATGATCGATCCCACTTCTTCGACGCCACCCGCACAGCCACTGCCCTGTTCGGAAATTCGGTGGGCGCAAACATGTTCATGCTCGGGATCGCCTGCCAGCATGGTGGCCTGCCGCTTTCAACCGAGTCGGTGGAAAAGGCTATAGAACTCAACGGCCAGGCAGTTGCCATGAACGTCGCTGCCTTCCGCTGGGGCCGGCGCGCGGCGCATCAGCCGGAATTCGTTCGTGATCTGGTGGCCAGGCAGAGCAGCAATGGAGATTCCGCCCCAATCGCCCAGACGCTCGACGAGATCATAGGGCGCCGGTCAGAGTTCCTGGCTCGGTATCAGAACGATGCCTATGCGCGGCGCTATCGCGAACGCGTTGCCGCGATGCGCCGTGCAGAAACCGACGCAGCACCCGGTTCGACAGCCGTTGCCGAGGCGACAGCAAGGAACCTCTTCAAGCTGATGGCGATCAAGGACGAATACGAAGTTGCCCGTCTTTACACGGACGGTTCGTTCGCCAAGCAGCTTGCGGGGCAATTTGCTTCGTGGGATCGCCTGGAATTCCACCTTGCGCCGCCGATTATGGGCCGAAAGGGGACTGGCGGCGAGCCGCGCAAATCTCGTTTCGGACCCTGGATGATGAAGGCTTTCAAGGTTCTTGCGGCACTCAAGGGACTGCGTGGCACGGCTTTGGATGTTTTCGGCTACAGTGCCGAAAGACGCATGGAACGAGCACTTCTTGCGCAGTATGAAAGAGATCTGGACCTGATTGAAGCTTCGCTTGCGCTCGAAAAAATCGATTCAGCGGCAGCGCTCGCCTCTGTTCCGTCGCTGGTTCGGGGCTACGGCCACGTCAAGCTGGCAAGCAAGGACAAGGCCCAAGGTGAGCGACTGCGGCTGCTAGATCGTCTGAATGGCGTAACGCAAAAGCCGGCTCTTCAAGCTGCTGAATGATGGATACTTCTTGTTTACCTGACGAGCCGTTTGCTTGTTTTTCTTGAGGTTTAGCGATTTTGCACCGGAGTTGAAAAGGGCTTTCTAAGCCTTTCTTAAGGCGATTGTGGCATCAATCTAATCCCACAGCGGAAGCCGTCGTGACTGCAAACAGAAAACAAGACCTACCGGTCGATGTCTACATTCCTTTTGTAGAGACCCTGTTTCGTGACGGGGCGACGCTTGCTGTCGGTATTGCTTCCCAGACCCTGGTGATTGCCCTTGTTTTTTGGAAAACTGGCAATCCTGCCTATTTGTTCATCGCTGCCGCGCTTGTCGTCATAGGCGTTTTCCGGATTTTGAGCTTCGGCAGGCACAATCGCCTTCCGCCGGCGACGAGCCGCGAGGAGGCGCGACGTCGCGAAAACACCTATATCCTGTATGGCTCGGTGCATGCCGTCGCGCTTGGTGCGTTCTGCTTCGTGGCTATCTATTTCGATGGCGACGGCTTTGCCGAACTGGCTGCGGTATGCACCGCGCTCGCCACCGCAACCGCCATCGCCGGCAGAAACTACGGCTCGCCGCGGATGGTCATCATTCTGATCATTGCCCTGACATGGCCGATTTCGTTGGCATTCATGCTGCGCGGCGATCCTTATCACATTGTACTTGGACTTTTGTCGGCGCAGTTTCTCTTCACTATCCGCAAGTTCGCGGACACGGTTCGTGACGTTCTCTTCACGGCAATCTTTGAAGAGAAGAAGGCAACGCGGATTGCGCAGCGATTCAATCGGGCGCTGAATACCATGTCGCATGGGCTGATCATGCTTGGACCTGATGGCCGTGTCGCGGTCGCCAATGCCGAAGCTGCGCAGTTGATGTTGTTGAAATCCCCTGACGCCTTGCTTGGCCGATCTATCCACTCGCTGTTGATGCGTGGTGTGGCCGGCGGCCTTCTATCGGCAAAGGACTGTCGGTATGTCGAGGCACAACTGAGCAGTGCACTTCGCGAAGGCAGGGACCGCAAGGTCCTTGTCTCGTTTTCGAATGGACAGCATTACGAATTCTCGGCGCGCGAGGGCAGCCAGGAACTCGGCGTCATCACCTTCGAGGATGTCTCGCAGCGTGTCGAGGCCGAGGAAAAGATCCGGTCGATGGCCCGCTTCGACAACCTTACCGGATTGCCCAATCGCGCCTATTTCCACGAGATCGTCGCAGAGGCCATGCTTGCTGGCGACCGCGACCGTCAATGCGGCCTCGCCGTACTCGACCTGGATGACTTCAAGAGCGTCAACGATACGCTCGGGCATCCGGTCGGCGATGGGCTGATCTACGCTGTCGCCGAGCGGCTTGCTGCGTTTGCGAGCGATACCGTCAAAGTCAGCAGGTTCGGCGGCGATGAGTTCATGATCTTCATCGACAAGATCGAGGATGAGGCTCATCTGTCGGGAATTCTCGATCAGATCTTTGCCGGACTTCAGGGCGAAATCGATGTTGCCGGCCATTCACTTCGTATCCAGGCGAGCGGCGGTGCCGTACTTTCGCTCGCGAAGGATGCTGACGTAGATGCCATGATCGTCAAGGCGGACGTGGCGCTCTACAAGGCAAAGGAACTTGGCAAGAACGACTGGCGGTTGTTTGAAGCGCAGATGGATGCCGCTTTCCGCAACAGGCAGCTGATGAAAGCGGACCTGCGGGCCGCCATCGAGGCCAAGGCATTGCGCGTTGTCTATCAACCGATCGTGGCAATGCACACAATGCGCATTGCGAGTTGCGAGGCACTTTGCCGCTGGGAGCATCGCGACCTGGGTCCGATCTCGCCGGCCGTCTTCATCCCGCTGGCGGAAGAAATGGGCATCGTCTCGGAGATCAGCACTTTCGTGTTGCAAGCCGCTTGCGCAGAGTGTGTCCGCTGGCCTGAGGAAATGACGGTTTCGGTCAATCTGTCGGCCAAGGATTTCCGCAACCGGGAGGTCGTCGACAAGGTCCAGCGTGCACTGACCTCGACCGGACTCGCTCCTCACCGGCTCGAAATAGAGGTTACAGAGACGGCGCTTCTCGACGACAAATCCCTGACGCGACAGTATATCGAGGAACTGAAGCAGTTGGGCGTCCGGATTGCGCTTGACGATTTCGGTACAGGCTATTCGAGCTTGAGCTATCTGCACAAACTGCCATTGGACAAGGTCAAGATCGACCGTAGCTTCCTCATTGACGTTGGTCAGAATGGGCGATCGCTGGAGCTTCTGAAGGGCATCGTGAACCTGTCGCGGCCGCTTGGCCTTGCGATCACGATCGAGGGTGTCGAAACTTTCGAGCAGTTGAAGATCCTGGCTGTTCAGGTAAAGCCGGATCTGGTCCAGGGCTTCCTCTTTGGTTCTGCTCTGTCAGCAGCCGGTATCCAGACAATGACAGGCACTGTCTGGCCCTTTGCCAAGGATATCCGGGTGGCCAAGCGGGCGGCCATTGCCGCTGCCGCCGGCGGTTGACTCAACCGCCCGTCAGCTACTGCTCGAACCCAAAGAACACTGAAATTTCCAGACGTTAAGGTTAACACTAGGTAAATATAAGAAAATTAAATTAAAACTTTACATATGCTTCTTATTCCGTAACTTGGCTTTGAAAGTCCGGGTTGGGGTTTAAGAATGACGGGTAAGTTGGCGGCGTTTCCTAAGGTCACCCCATCACGTGTAAGTGCCTCACCGACTGCCTCTTCCTTTGTGAAAAACGTCCAGACGTTGCTTGAGCGGACCGAGTACCGGCGCTGCGACAAGGGCGAAGATCTCGAGGACATCTACCGTCTGCGCTACAAGGCCTACCGCTCAAACGATATGGTGCCGGACAGCGAAACCCATACTATCCACGATGATCTGGATGAAACACCCAACGCTTACCGCTTCGGTGTTTATGTCGATCAGCGACTGGTCAGTACCTTGCGTATCCACCATGTGACGCGGTCGATGCCATGGTCACCGTCCACCAAGGCGTTTGGCGATATCGTCTATCCCATGCTGGATGCAGGAGACACCTTCGTTTGTCCCGGGCGCTTCGCGTCGGATCCTGACTGGACCCGCATTTATCCGCATTTGCCTTTCGTGACGTTGCGCATTGCGACAATGGCCTGCTTCCACTTCGACGTTCCCTATGGCCTGTCGACCGTGCGCGAGGATCATTCCGGCTTCTACAAGCGCATGTATCCGTCCGAGAGGATCAGCGAACCGCGCGAATACCCGGGTGTGTACAACCGTGTCGTGCTGCACCGGATCAACACGCGGGAAAACCAGGAGCAGTATTTCGCGCGCTTTCCGTTCTTCAAATCGACCCCTATGGAACGGCGGATGCTGTTTTCTCCACCTGCTAGCGGCGAACTTGCTCCGCTGACGGTTCTGCCCACTGCCAAGTACTATCACAAGGCCGCTTGATCGCTAACGTGCCGTCTTGCGCCTCATCCCAACGATGGGGTTGCGCGCGGTCCTCCTGCAGGCATTATGTCGCAATAACCGCTGACCAAGCGGATCGGGAGGAGCAGTAAAATGACAGCGGCGGTTTCGGCCGGCGAACTGGACACGTTTCCGAAATATCTTTTGCGCAATGCCGAGCGGTTCGGTGATCGCCCGGCCATGCGTCACAAGGATTTCGGCATATGGCAGAGCTGGACTTGGACCGACCAGCTTGAGCAGGTGCGGTCGTTGGCGCTCGGACTTGAAGCGCTGGGCCTGGGTCGCGGCGACAAGATCGCGGTCATTGGCTCCAATCGGCCCCGTCTCTACTGGACATTTGCCGCCGCGCAGTCGCTAGGCGCCGTGCCGGTGCCGGTTTATGCCGATGCGGTCGCCGACGAAATGGCCTACGTGCTCGATCATGCGGGGGTGCGTTTCGCTGTGGTTCAGGATCAGGAGCAGGTCGACAAGATCGAGGCCTGCGCCGAACGGATTCCGGCTCTGAAGACCGTCATCTATGACGAGCCTCGTGGGCTTGCCGACTATCAGATGGAAGGATTGCACGCCTTTGCCGACGTCCAGGCGGCGGGCGCTGCACTGGTCTCCGCCGAGCCCGCTATGGCGGAACGCTGGCGCGCCGGCATTGCAGGAGCCAGTGGCGATGAGATTTGCGTCATGCTGTACACGTCCGGCACCACTGGCCGTTCAAAGGGCGTCATGCTGCAGGCCCGACGCGCCGTTGCCGCGGCGCGGGACACGGCAGCATTCGACAGGCTGAGCGAGAAGGATAGCGTGCTGGCCTACCTGCCGCTCGCCTGGGTTGGCGACCACTATCTCAACTACGCTCAGGGCTATGTTTCCGGCTTCTGCATGAGCTGCCCCGAAAGCGCACAGACGGTTGCACAGGATTTGCGCGAAATCGGTCCGACTTTCTACTTCGCGCCGCCGCGTATATTCGAAGGACTGTTGACCAGTGTCACCATTCGCATGGACGACGCAAGCTGGCTCAAGCGCAAGCTCTACAGCTACTTTATCGATGTAGCGAAGCGCTATGGCGAGGCGATCCTCGAAGGACGCGCTGTGCCGCTGACGGGGCGGCTGTCCTATGCGCTTGGCGCAATAGTGATATACCGCCCGCTGAAGAATGTGCTCGGCTTCTCAAATATTCGCGTTGCCTATACGGCTGGCGAGGCGATCGGACAGGATCTTTTTTCGTTCTTCCGGTCTCTTGGCATCAACCTCAAGCAACTCTACGGCCAAACGGAAGCCTTTCTCTATGTAACGGCCCAGAAAGATGGCGCTGTGCGTTCGGACGCGGTCGGTCCGGCCGCCCCGAATGTCGATATCCGCATATCCGAAAGCGGCGAGGTACAGTTCCGCTCTCCAGGCATGTTTTCCGGCTATTTCAATCAGGACGAGACAACGGCCGAAACGATGACCTCCGATGGCTACGTAAAGACGGGAGACGCCGGCTTCTTCGACAAGGACGGTCAACTGAAGATCATCGATCGTGCGAAGGATGTCGGCAAGCTGACGACGGGTGAACTCGTCGCCCCGAAATATATCGAGAACACGCTCAAATTCTTTCCCGACATCAAGGAGGCTGTAGCGTTTGGCGATGGCCGAGACTTCTGCGCCGTTTTCATCAACATCGACTTGCAGGCAGTCGGCAACTGGGCCGAGCGCAACAATATCGCCTATGCCTCCTACCAGGACCTGGCAGGTCACCCGGAGGTGGCAAAGATTATCGCCGGCCATATCGATGCCACCAATCTGCGGCTGTCGCGCGAACCGATGATGGCTGGTGCACAGATCAAGCGCTTCCTGGTTCTGCACAAGGAACTCGATGCCGATGACGGCGAACTGACACGCACGCTGAAAGTGCGCCGCGCATTCGTGGCCGAGCGCTACGGCATATTGATCGAAGCGCTCTACGATGAGGCGACCGAAAAATACGTCGAGACCGAAATGACCTACGAGGACGGGCGAAAGGGTACGGTCCGGGCGACCGTCAAGATTATGGATGCAAAGACCTATCCCGCACCCGAACCGCTGCACGAGGTGGCGGCGTGAACGCTCTTGCCGGCCAGGTAGAGGCGACTGTGGCTCAAGAGGCCGATAGTGCTTCTGCCGAGCGATTGATGGACGTTCGCAACGTTTCGCTGTCGTTCGGCGGCGTGAAGGCGATCACGGACATCTCGTTCGACGTGAGAAAGGGCGAAATCCGGGCCATCATCGGCCCGAACGGTGCTGGCAAGACATCGATGCTGAACGTCATCAACGGCTTTTACACACCCCAGCGAGGCGAGATCTGGTTCGACGGCCAGTTGCGCAAAGGCATGAAGCCGCACTATGCCGTGCGCCAGGGGATAGCGCGCACCTTTCAGAACGTTGCCCTGTTCAAGGGCATGTCAACGCTCGATAACATCATGACCGGGCGTTCCGTCCACATGAAGCGAAACCTCTTCTGGCAGATGCTATGGCACGGGCCGGCGCTCGCCGAGGAAATAGAACACCGACAGAAGGTTGAGGAGATTATTGATTTCCTCGAGATCCAGCACATCCGCAGAACGCCGGTCGGAAAGCTGCCCTATGGCCTGCAGAAGCGCGTCGAACTCGGCCGCGCATTGGCCATGGAGCCCTCACTGCTGCTGCTTGATGAGCCGATGGCCGGAATGAATCTGGAAGAGAAGGAGGACATGAGCCGCTTCATTATTGACGTGAACCGGCAGCGTGGCACCACCATCGCGCTCATCGAACACGACATGGGCGTGGTCATGGATCTCTCGGACCGGGTTGTCGTTCTTGACTACGGTGAAAAGATCGCCGACGGCACGCCCGACGCCGTCAAAGCCGACAGGCGTGTCATTGAAGCCTATCTCGGCGTTGCTCACTAGAAACCAAAGGAAACTCGAATGGTCCTCTCTGACATTGCCCTTACACCGTTGATATCCCTGATCGCTGGTGTCCTCATCCTTCTCATGCCGCGGCTGCTGAACTTTATCGTCGCGCTCTACCTGATTATTGTCGGCGTGCTAGGCTTGTTCCCCAACCTTTTGGGATAGGAAAGAAACCGGACCCGGCGAAAGGGCAGCGACCATGGATTTTGTGAATTCGGTTTTCGTCAAGCCATTCGCCGACATGGTCGCCGCACCCGATTTTTTCCTCCAGGTGTTGTGGGAGGGGCTGGTCGCCGGCGTGCTCTACGCATTGATCGCGCTTGGCTTCGTTTTGATCTACAAGTCCTCGCGGATCTTCAATTTCGCGCAGGGCATCATGGTGGTGTTTGCAGCACTGACGCTGGTCGGGCTGCACGAGAAGGGCGTGCCTGCGCTACTTGCGCTCCCGCTGACGCTCTTCGTCATGTATCTCCTGGCAGTTGCGGTTGAGCGCGTGGTTCTGCGACCGCTCATCAACCAGCCCGACATGATCCTGTTCATGGCAACCATTGGCATCACCTTGTTCCTGATCGGCTTCGGCGAGATCATTTTCGGCGGCGAGAACAAGGTGATGATCACCGAGGCATTGTACATCCCCACCGGCAGCTTCGAGTTCGAGCCGTTTGGCGGCTTCCTTCTGATAGAGCAAAAAGACCTTACGGCTGGTATTGGCGCCGGCGTGCTGGTCGGGGTGCTGCTGCTCTTTCTCAACAAGTCGCGGATCGGCCGCGCAATCCGGGCGCTCGGTGACGACCACCAGGCGGCATTGTCGGTCGGGATATCGCTGTCGACCATCTGGGTGATTGTCTGGTTCATCGCCGGCGTCATCGCGCTGGCGACAGGCATCGTCTGGGGCGCGCGCGCCGGGGTCTCCTTCGCGCTCGAAGTCATCGCCTACAAGGCGCTGCCTGTGCTGATGCTCGGCGGTCTTGAATCGGTGACCGGAGCGATCGTCGGCGGATTGGCCATCGGCATCCTGGAGAAGCTTTTCGAGATCTACTGGGGGCAGCCGCTGCTGGGCGGCAATACCGAGACCTGGTTCGCCTTCGTCCTGGCGTTGATCGTGCTGCTGTTCCGCCCACAGGGCCTGTTCGGCGAACGCATCATCGAGAGGGTATAGATGCTTTACCGCACCGCCGGCCAGTTCAAGACATCCTACGCCGCCGACCATGCGCTTTTCCCGGTGCGCCAGGACGCCTGGCTGCTCGGGGTCATTCTTCTGTTCGCCTTCGTCATTTTCCCGCTGACGGCGAGTGAATTCACCTTCAAGGCGCTTCTCACCCCGGTACTCATCTATTCGCTGGCCGCGCTCGGCCTCAACATCCTGACCGGCTATGCCGGGCAATTGTCGCTCGGCACGGGCGCTTTCATGGGTGTGGGCGCCTATGCGTGCTTCAAGTTGATCACAATCTTTCCCGAGATGAATGTGCTGGTCGCGATCCTGCTGTCGGGCTTCTTCTCGGCAGCCATTGGTGTCGCCTTCGGACTGCCGTCACTGCGCATCAAGGGTTTCTACCTCGCCATTGCCACGCTCGCCGCGCAGTTCTTTCTCATATGGCTGTTTGAGAAATGGGCGTGGCTTTGCAACTACAGCTCATCAGGCTCCATTCAGGTGCCGACTGTCGAGATGTTCGGTACGCCGGTCTTTGGCCCCAACGCGCTGGCCATCGTACAGTATTACTTTGTACTCGGCATTGTTACGCTGATCACCATTGCCGCGATCAACATCACGCGCGGGCGCATCGGCCGCATGTGGAAAGCGGTCCGCGACATGGACATCGCAGCGGAACTCGTCGGCATAAACCTTATGAAAGCGAAGCTCTCCGCCTTCGCCGTTTCATCCTATGTTGTCGGTGTGTCCGGTGCGCTTTTCGTTTTCCTGTGGCGGGGTGCTGCAGAACCGATTGCCTTCGACATCGGGCTGTCATTTCGCGTGCTTTTCATTGCCATCATTGGTGGGCTTGGTTCTGTGCTTGGCAATTTTCTCGGTGCGATCCTTATCGTGGCGCTACCAGTCATTCTTAACACGCTGCCAGCCACGTTCGGCGTGCCGATCAGTTCGGCGATGGTCGAGCACCTCAATACCATGATCGTCGGGGCGCTGATCATCGCCATACTTGTCATCGAGCCGCATGGGCTTGCGCGCTTCTGGCAAATCGTCAGGGAGAAGCTCATCATGTGGCCATTTCCGCATTGATGAGCGATGCGGCCGGGAGGGCCGCAGGTTCGGGGTGATCCGCCCGGTCCGGATAAAAGAAACGACAAGTGGAGGAAGTGACATGAAAAGACTGAGGACCACCTTCTTGCTGCCGGCCGCGCTGGCAGCGGCGTGCATGCTGTCGGCGGTGCCGGCGATGTCGCAAGACAGCGTCAGCCTGCCCAACCTGTCTTACCGGACGGGCCCGTTCGCGGCGACTGGAATCCCGCTTATGAATGGGCAGCGCGATTACATGATGATGCTCAACGAGCGTGATGGCGGCGTCAACGGGGTCAAGCTCGGCTACGAGGAATGCGAGACCGGCTATTCGACGGAAAAAGGCGTCGAGTGCTACGAGAAGACCAAGGCGACCGGTATCGTGACGCAACCCTGGTCGACCGGCATCACGCTGCAGGTGCTTCCGAAATCCAATGTCGACAAGATTCCGATCCTGGCACCGGGCTATGGCTTTTCGCCGATGGCCGATGGCAAGGTTTTCCAATGGGCCTTCAATCCGCCGGCTTCCTACTGGGACGGCGCCTCGATGATCCTGACCAATATTTCGGATGGCAATCTCGACAATCTGAAGGGGAAAAAGATCGTCCTGCTGCATCTCGATCATCCGTACGGCAAGGAGCCTATACCACTGCTTGAGGTGCTGGCCGAAAAACACGGCTTCACATTGCTGCCGATCCCGGTCGGTCTCAAGGAAATGCAGAACCAGTCGGCGCAATGGCTGCAGATCCGCCGCGAAAAGCCCGACTTTGTCGTCATGTGGGGATGGGGCGCGATGAACGCAGGGGCGCTTACCGAGGCGGCAAAGACCCGGTTCCCGATGGATAAGTTCGTCGGCATCTGGTGGTCTGGCCACGACGGCGACATGAAAAGCGTCGGCGAAGCTGGCAAAGGCTACCGCTCGATCTCCTGGAGCGTTCCGGTCTCGGATTCGCCGGTCATGCAGGACATCAAGAAATACGTACTTGACCCCAAGAAGACCGAGATCGGCGAAGGTGAGTTCGACTGGGTCTTTTATCAGCGTGGCGTCCTGATCTCCATGTTCACGGTCGAGGCGATCAAGGCGGCGCAAGAGCACTTCAACACCAAGGTGGTCAATGCGGAGCAGCTGCGCTGGGGCTTTGAAAATCTCAAGATCAACGATGCCAAGCTTGCCGAGATCGGCATGACGGGGATGATTGCGCCCTTCTCGACCTCCTGCGCAGACCACTCCGGCCATGCCGGCGGCTGGATGCTTGAATGGGACGGGGCGAAATTCGTGAAGGTGTCCGACCTGCTTCAGGCAGATCAGGGTGTAATCGCCCCGCTGGTCGAGGCGGAGGCTAAAAAGTACGCCGAGGCCAATGCTCCCTGGCCGATCAACGAAGACTGCAAGATGTAGTTTTACCGTCCTCTCCCCGGCGGGGAGAGGACACCTTGCGAAGCGGACCCACTGGTGCCGTGACTGGAGACAGCATGCCCGAGCCCGGCTCCCAGACAGATTCGGTTGGCCCGATCCTGTCGGTCAACAATATCGAAGTGATCTACGACCGCGTCATCCTGGTGCTGAAAGGCGTGTCGCTGACTGTTCCCACCGGAGGGATCACGGCCTTGCTCGGTGCCAATGGCGCCGGCAAGACAACAACGCTCAAGGCAATCTCCAACCTGTTGCGCGCCGAGCGCGGCGACGTGACCAAGGGGACGATCATTTTCGAGGGAGAAGAAGTCCAGTCCCTTTCTCCCGACAATCTGGTCCGGCGCGGCTGCATCCAGGTGATGGAAGGCCGTCACTGTTTCGGGCACCTCTCCGTCGAGGACAATCTGATGACGGGTGCATATACGCGGCGCGACGGCAAGGCGGCCATACAGCGCGACCTTGACCTCGTTTACGGATATTTCCCCCGACTGAAGCTCCGCAGGTCGAGCCAGGCAGGCTATACGTCGGGCGGCGAGCAGCAGATGATTGCAATCGGTCGGGCGCTGATGTCCAGGCCGAAAATGATTCTCCTTGACGAGCCGTCGATGGGGCTGGCGCCGCAACTGGTCGAGGAAATTTTTGGCATCGTCAGGAAACTGAACGAGGAGCAGGGCGTTTCCTTCCTGCTCGCAGAGCAGAATACCAATACCGCGTTGCGCTACGCGAAATACGGCTACATCCTTGAATCCGGACGGGTCGTCCTAGATGGGGAAGCTTCGGCGCTCAGGGAGAACGAGGACGTGAAGGAATTTTACCTCGGCATTTCCGGCGACGGGCGCAAGTCTTTCAAGGACATAAAGCATTACAAGCGCCGCAAGCGCTGGCTTGCCTGATGATGCAATCTCGTTTGCAATGGGTGCTTACGCAGTTTGTGCGCAAGCTTTGGTTCAGAGCATCACTGTTTTCAATCCTGGCCGTCGGTACTGCTTTCATTGCTATTCTGGCCAAGCCTTACATTCCCGACGACCTTGAGACAAAGATCGGCGCTGATGCAGTCGATAATGTGCTCGGTATTATCGCTTCGAGCATGCTGGCGGTCACCATCTTCTCGCTGTCCACCATGGTGGCGGCATTTACGGCAGCGACCAATAATGTATCGCCGCGCGCTACCAAACTCCTCATGGAAGATTCCACAGCGCAGAACGCACTCGCCACGTTCATCGGTTCCTTCTTGTTCAGCGTCGTCGGGATCATCGTTCTGAGCACCGGTGCGTATGGCAACGGCGGGCGCGTGGTTGTGTTCATCGTCACCATAGGCGTGATCGTGATCATCGTGATCACGCTGCTGCGCTGGATCGATCATTTGTCGCGGTTGGGCCGCGTCGGTGAAACCACGGAAAAGGTTGAGAACGTTACCTTGAAGGCAATGCGCGACCGCATAGAACTCCCCTATCTGGGCGGCCTACGCTTGTCGGTCGACAACCAACCGGTATCGGACAGTGTCATTCCGGTCTTTGGACAGACGATCGGATACGTACAGCACGTCGATGCAGGCGCGTTGTCTGAGCTGGCGGAAGCAGCGGAAGGCACGGTCAGCGTCATCGCGCTTCCCGGGACGTTTATCGATCCGAGCAGACCGCTGGCATTTTGCGACGGTCTCGACGAAGAGGCTGTCGAGGGCGTGGTCAAGGCATTCACGATCGGAGACGAGCGCTCCTTCGATCAGGATCCGCGGTTCGGCCTGTGCGTGATGAGCGAAATTGCGTCGAGGGCCCTGTCGGCGGCACTCAACGATCCCGGTACTGCAATCGATGTCATCGGCCGGGCAGTCCGTGTTCTGTCCATCTGGTCCGGCCATACTGAGGACGACGAGGATGCTGAAGTTATCTATCCGCGTCTGCGTGTTCGACCCGTCGAACTCAACGACCTGTTCGACGATATCTTCACGCCGATCGGGCGTGACGGGGCGGCGATCATCGAAATTCACATAAGGCTGCAAAAGGCTCTGCTGTCACTCGGCAGACTGGAAGGCAAACCGTTCCGCGACAATGCCATCCGCCACTCGACCTTGGCGCTGGCGCGTGCCGAGGCTGCCTTGGCGATTGAACACGACAAGGAGATTCTGCGCGGCCTGGCCGAGCAAGTTCGTGGGCTCGAAAGATAGTCAACTTGCAGTCTAGCTGGCTGAGAAATGCGCGTTCCCTGACTGAAGTCCCGTTAAGGTGCGAGTGTCGCAGCGTTGGCACCCATCCTGCCATTGCCCTGAGCGGCGGTTTTCGCTATGTGCCCTTTAATGCTTTCTGGAGGTATTTTAATGGCCGACAACTCGCCGACTGGACCGCTCGAAACTGGGGCGCAGATGGACTATCCCGAACATCAAAAGACCTATGCCGGCTTTCTCGCGCTCGCAAAGTATGGTTCATTGTTCTGTGGGGCGCTGCTGATCGCCATGGCTTTCGGCTTCTTTACGAGCGCCGGGTTTTTCTCGGCAACCGTGCTGCTGATCGCCATCTGCGCTGTCGGCTGGTACATCCTGCGCTAGGAGCACGACCCTAGCCACAAGGTCATCTCGACTGAGGCCCGGCCGTAAAGGCAGGGACTGCAAGCTGGACCGGTTCCAGCCGAAAGGAATTTTGCGGTGGGACAGACGATATTCATCCCGAAGGAAACCGATGCCAACGAACCTCGCGTGGCTGCTTCCCCCGATACGGTGAAGCGGCTGACGGCGCTGGGTTTCGGGGTGGTCGTGGAACAGGGTGCGGGTCACGCTTCGCGCATCACCGATGATGAATTCACCAAGGCCGGTGCTAGCATCGGCAAGGCAAGCGACGCCGGCAAAGCAGATGTGATTCTCAAGGTTCGCCGCCCCTCCGATGCAGAGTTGAAGGGCTACAAGTCGGGAGCCGCGGTGATTGCAACCATGGACCCCTATGGCAACGATGCGGCAGTGTCGGCCATGGCCAAGGCCGGAATCACGGCTTTCGCGATGGAGTTCATGCCGCGCATCAGCCGTGCCCAGGTGATGGACGTCCTGTCATCGCAAGCGAACCTCGCCGGCTATCAGGCGGTGATCGACGGTGCGTCTGAGTATGACCGCGCCTTGCCGATGATGATGACGGCTGCGGGCACGGTTCCTGCCGCCAAGGTTTTTGTGATGGGAGTCGGGGTCGCCGGCCTTCAGGCCATTGCCACGGCGCGCCGCATGGGTGCGGTGGTGACGGCTACCGATGTGCGTCCTGCCGCCAAGGAGCAGGTGGCTTCGCTTGGCGCCAAGTTTCTGGCTGTCGAGGACGAGGAGTTCAAGGCAGCCGAAACGGCGGGCGGCTATGCCAAGGAAATGTCGAAGGAATATCAGGCCAAGCAGGCCGCACTGACCGCCGAGCATATCGCCAAGCAGGACATTGTCATCACAACCGCGCTTATTCCGGGGCGTCCGGCGCCGAAGCTGGTCTCGGCTGCCATGGTCGGTTCCATGAAGCCCGGGTCGGTGATCGTCGACCTCGCCGTCGAGCGCGGCGGCAACGTCGAGGGCGCGGTGGCAGGGCAGGTGGTCACGACCAAGAACGACGTCAAGATCGTCGGCCATCTCAATGTGCCTGGCCGCGTTGCTGCCTCGGCATCGCTGCTCTACGCGAAGAACCTTTTCGCCTTCCTGGAGACGATGGTCGACAAGGAAGCCAAGAAACTGGCGATCAACCGCGACGACGAACTGGTCAAGGCTACAATGCTGACTGATTCCGGCAAGGTTGTGCATCCGAGTTTTGCCAAGGAACAGCCGGTGAAGGTTAAGGCCGCTGCGCCCGCCGACAAGCAGACAGCCAAGGCGGCCAAAGGAACTGAGCCTGGTCTTGATGTCGCGCCTAAAAAGGCTGCGCCCAAGAAGCCAGCCGCCAAGAAAGCTGCTGCTGCGAAGAAACCTGCCGCACCGAAGTCTAAGGGGACCGCGTGATGGAACAGACCGCACTCGAACAGGCTCTCGACCAGCTGGACAAGGCAACAGCCGCCGTGCGGTTGGGCGTTCAGGATCTGGTCAACGCTCCTGGCGCCGCTGACGCTGCGGGCGACACCGCGCATGCGCTGTCGGGCGGCGTCATCGACCCATTCGTGTTCCGCTTTGCAATTTTCGTTCTGGCCATCTTCGTCGGTTATTATGTGGTGTGGTCGGTCACGCCGGCCCTGCATACCCCGCTGATGGCTGTCACCAACGCCATCTCCTCGGTCATCGTCGTGGGCGCGCTGCTCGCGGTAGGCATTTCAGCATCCGGCCTCGCAACCAGTTTCGGTTTCGTTGCTCTGGTGCTTGCCTCTGTCAATATCTTTGGCGGCTTCCTCGTCACCCAGCGCATGCTGGCGATGTACAAGAAGAAGGAAAAGTGACGTGAACGCCAATTTCGCTTCCTTCCTCTACCTCGTCTCTGGCGTCCTGTTCATCATGGCGCTGCGTGGTCTGTCACATCCGACAACCAGCCGTCAGGGCAACATGTACGGCATGGTTGGCATGGCCATCGCCATTGTCACCACGCTGGCGCTGGCGACACCGAGTGCCGGCGGGTTCGCGCTGATCGTGATAGGCCTCGCCATCGGGGGTAGCATTGGCGCTTATGCGGCGCGCTCGATCGCCATGACATCGATGCCGCAGCTTGTCGCCGCCTTCCATTCGCTGGTCGGTCTCGCTGCGGTCATGGTCGCAGCGGCTGCCATGTATGCACCCGAGAGCTTTGGCATCGGCACGGTCTCGGACATTCACGGCCAGGCGTTGGTCGAGATGTCGCTGGGCGTCGCCATCGGCGCTATCACCTTCACCGGCTCGGTGATCGCATTCCTGAAGCTCGACGGGCGCATGTCCGGAAAGCCGATCATGCTGCCGATGCGCCATGTCGTGAATGCCGGCCTGGGGCTCGCCCTGGTGGTGCTTATTGTCCTTCTGGTGACCACCGAGAGCCTGACCGTATTCTGGCTGATCGTCGCCGCGTCGCTGGTGCTCGGCGTGCTTCTGATCATTCCGATCGGCGGCGCCGACATGCCGGTTGTCGTGTCGATGCTCAACTCCTATTCCGGCTGGGCCGCCGCTGCCCTTGGCTTCACGCTCGGCAATCTGGCACTTATCATCACCGGCGCACTGGTCGGCTCTTCCGGCGCGATCTTGTCCTACATCATGTGCAAGGGCATGAACCGCTCCTTTATCTCCGTCATCCTCGGCGGATTCGGCGGCGAAACGGCTGCCACTGCCGACGACGGCATCGAGCGGACAGTCAAGCAGGGCTCGGCGGAAGATGCCGCCTATCTCATGGCGAATGCACAAAAAGTCATCATCGTGCCTGGCTATGGCATGGCGGTGGCGCAGGCGCAGCATGCCTTGCGCGAACTTGCCGACAAGCTCAAGGCCAACGGTGTCGAGGTGAAATATGCCATCCATCCGGTGGCCGGCCGCATGCCAGGCCACATGAACGTGCTGCTGGCTGAAGCCAATGTGCCCTATGATGAGGTGTTCGAACTTGAGGACATCAACTCTGAATTTGCGCAGGCCGATGTCGCCTATGTCATCGGCGCCAATGACGTCACCAACCCGTCGGCGCGCGACGACAAGTCATCACCGATCTACGGCATGCCGATCCTCGATGTCGACAAGGCGCGCACCTGCCTGTTCGTCAAGCGCTCCCTTGGCTCCGGCTATGCCGGCATCGACAACACGCTGTTCTACAAGGACGGCACGATGATGCTCTTGGGGGACGCCAAGAAGATGACGGAGGAAATCGTCAAGGCGATGGATCACTGAGGAAGACGCACCCATGCGGACTTACGGCGCATCGTCGCAGCGTTGGTTGTCTTGACACTCGTCATTCGTCCCTATGCCGAAGCTGATCGTTCAGCGGTCGTTGATCTGCTCGATGAACTGAACCGGCACGAATTCGAAATTTCCGGCGATCGCAAGACCGGCAGAACAGCTGCGGAGCTTGGAGCGAGCGAAATGGCCGAAGCGCTCGCCGGCAATGACGGAACCTTTGCCCACATTGCGGACATGGATGGTGATGTGGCCGGCATGATGGTCTGGGGCATCCGATCGGATTACAGCTATGTACGCGACGAGCTAAGTCTCCATGGCCGTGTCGAGGATATCGTCGTCGGGTCGCGATTTCGGGGACGAGGTGTAGGGCAGGCATTGCTGGCGGAAGCTGAACGCATGACACGCGCCGCCGGTGGGAAACGGCTGCGGCTCACCGTCCTTGCCGGAAATGAAGTCGCCCTGACGGCCTATCGCCGCTTCGGATTCAACGACTATTCCTGCACGCTCATCAAGGAACTTTGCTGAAGGGGACGCCTGGCCGGCTACTGCGGCTGTTTTCCGGCAGTCCGTGCGATCGCTGCTGCGGAAACCACGCCCAGCACGGCAAGCGGAAGAAACGCCAGAAACAGCCAACGCGCCACACTGGCCGCTGTCTCCGGCGAAAGTCCCTGTGAGAAACCGCTGGCATTGGCAATGATGCCGCACAGGGCGGCGCCCACCGCGTAACCGATGCGTTGCATGGTTGGCACTGCGGATGAGGCGATGGTGCTCTCTGATGGATCTGCCACGGCTACGATCACTCTCGTGACAAACGGCCATGCAATGCCGAAGCCACCGCCCTGCAGGATTGCGCAGGCCAGGATCAGCGGAATTGAGCCTTCTGGCATCGCATAGGCGAAACCGGCGATACCGCCGGCGATCATCACAGCGCCCGCGACGATGATCAGGCGCTCGCGGTGCGGGGGTGCGTTGGCGACCAGAATCGAAAGGACTGACCAAGCGATCGATTCGGCGGCAATAATGTATCCGGCGGTGAGGATCGGAATGTCGTGTAGGGTCGTCATGATGAGCGGCCCGTAGATGGTGAACGAGCAGGTTCCTATCGAGAAGGCCAGCACCATCGTCATGCCGCTGCCAACCGGCGAGCGCCAACTGAAGGGTCTGGTCGGAAAGAGACGCGATGACGGGCGCCACGCATCTACGACGAAGAACAATACAAGTCCCATAAGGCCGCAGATAAGCAGCGCCGTCGAACGCATTGCTTCGATGCC
>JBBSOT010000023.1:0-28695 GCA_038259455.1 Hyphomicrobiales bacterium
CCTCACTCGGATGCTATGCATCCGACGATGCCCCGCTACCTCCTTGATCCGCCCAACGGCCATGCTTTTGGTTTTCCCAAACCATTCGACGGCGACGTCGAGACTTTGGATTTCGATTCTTGGTTGCGAGAGAACGGCTATCCGGACGAATGGATCAAGATGTTCCCGAATGGCAAGGCATGCCGCGTCTTAGGACCTTTTGACGGATTCACGCATCCAAAGTCGGATTGAGACGATGTGGATGAAGCGGGCAAGAGCTTGACGTAATGGCTTGACCGGCGTGGCGGAACGATCCGCGACTTCGTATTTCCAAGCTGGATCGACTATCTTGGACACCTGAGCACCCGGAAATATGCCCGTCTGGTCGACGAATGGGTGGCAACTGTCGGCTTGGTCAAGCGGAAGTACGGCACACACTCCATGCGGCGGACCAAGCCCTCACTGATCTATAAGGCTACATGGAACCTGCGAGCCGTGCAGATACTCCTCGGACATACGAACATCGAAAACACGGTCAGGTATTTGGGCGTGGCCGTCGAAGATGCTCTGACCCTGTCAGAGCGCACCGAAATTTGACTATCTGCCGGTCTTTGCTGCCGTCAGAGGCCGGCGATCGTCACATGAACACACGGCAGCTAAGGAGCAGGTGGTGCGACGGGGTGAATGGCCGCTTTGTCGGCGGATGCGGTCACACTTCCAGCGGCCAGGCTTAGAGCCCTGCCCCACGACTTTTAACGAGCCGAAGATCGGCGTTGAAATGCCAGCCTATCACGGATAACTCATTGATTTATATAAGAAAAGGCATTGGCGGAGACGGTGAGAGCCGATTTAAAGGCTTAACATACTGAATTATATATGTTCTGATCACATCTATCTGAGAATGTACCCCACTTTGTACCCCGACATTTTCCCAACAGGCTTTTGGTCCGCTAAATTCGGTCATCAGAGTTCATCTTTCGACCGCCCGCGAGCGGACATCACTTCACGGATGCCGAATTGGCGGCAATGTCGGACAGTTCGGTATGTCCGCTCTTGAGGCAGCGCTAGCGATTAGCTGCCGTTATGGAATGGCCTGCCCCTTTTTCCCCGGCATCGAATATAATGCCCGGTCCCGTTGATTTGCGCATCGATGAAAGAACACAGTTCAACTGTCGATCTCTCTACACAACGCGCACGATTTGATGATCAAATGTCAGGCTCGTTGTTAGCAGCGCTCGGAATGTATTATATCCGCCTGTATTGGGGAAAAATGCATGGAAGAATAATTGCGGTTTTTCGTCCAGCCCCGGCGCCACAGACGCGTGGCCAGGTGCCCACCAATTGGGAGTTGATTTCAGAAGCGGTTCCGTTTGTTTGACATATGGCCCGAGCGGATGGTCTGCGACGGCGACACCGATGCCATATGCAGGTGTGCCGAAATCATTGCCGGCATAGAAAAGCCAATAACGACCATTCTGCAGGGTAACCCAAGGCCCCTCGATTAGATGGCCCTCCCATTCCTGGTCATTGATCAGCACCACATGATCGGTACCGACCAATTCTCCTTCGGCCGAAATGCATTGCGCATGGATCGGGGTTGTCATTGCGTCGGTAATCATCGCAGCCTCCGGAACACCGGCAAGTATCGGCGCTACTTTCTGCCAGTTATCCAGCGTTGTCTCTATCAGCGGCTGCATGAAGAAAAAGCGTTCCATTGGGCGACGATTTTGCGCCCAAGGCAAAACCGCTGCCGCAAACTGCGCCGTCATTCGGTCTGCCTCTGATGCATATAGTTGTTCGATCAGTTCGGGCTTTTGGCGCAGCAAGCTGGCTAGGGGACGCGGCCAGATGCCGTTCGAGTCACGTTTCCAGAAAAGATAGCGTCCACCGTCGGCGTCGATAAAAATATGAGAGTCGATAACGCCGCCGCTCAATAGACCCGGCCCTGCATTATCGGGAAGACCCGTGGTATTTACGGCGAATCCGCTAACCAGTGGCTGGCCGTTATCGATCCATGGACCAAAAGGGCTGTCGCTCTTGGCAAGACCAATTGCGAGCGCGTTACTCTTTTGACGCGCGGTGTAGACCAGCCAATACTCATCGCCGACCTTAGCCATTTCAGGGGCCCAGAAATCTCCGACATGGCGGCCATGTGCAGTCCAGGCCGGGGCCTCGCCTTCAGGAAATACGAAACCCTTGTGTGTCCAGCTGATGAGGTCGGTTGAATACAGAATTGGAAAGGCGTCCAGCGCATCATTCGAAGTCGCCACCAATACATAGCCGTCATCGATCTTGAGAACTGCGGGGTCGCCATAACCAGCGGACGTCCGTGAATCGATGTTTTCGACGATTAGCGGCATCCAGTGAATATCGGAACCATCGTCTTTTGTTGGCCCCTGATACACATGTGGCGGACGTGTTCCGAAGTCATCGGCCAGTGCCGAATAGAATTTGTGATAGTCTTGATGAGTGCCGCCTTCGATCTTGTACGATCGGGATTTTTCGCCGCGTGTAACGGTTAGCGCAGTCCCTTCGCCTGAAACAATGGCGTCGATTTCAAATGTTAGATTGGCAGTCATCACTTTCCAGATAGTCCTTGGCATCCAGCTGTTGATCAGGTTAAATATGATTTGTCTGATAAATAAGGAACGCCGGGATGGCAACAGGAAATGGACACATTTCGCAGTATGAGCCAGCCGATATTATAGGGGCATTGTACGGCGATGGCTTTATTGCCGAAACTGGAATCTATAATGTCGCGCTGATCGAACGCATGCGCGCAAGCATCGAAACCCTGTTTACCAAAGCACGCCAAGTCGAAAATGGCGCGCTTCCCCGTGGTCCGCAGCGCTGGTATGTCGAAGTTGCTCCTGAAAACGTCGATGGCTTTACCGAGATTGCGTCGCACCCTTGGTTTCTTGCGGTGAACGAAGCCGTGCTGGGGCCTGACTGGAAGATTGTCGAAGTTGGGTTTGATATTCCGTATCCCGGCGCGACATTGCAGCCTTGGCACCGTGACTTCGCCGCGCCGGCAGAAACGATCAGAGATCGCCGCCTCAGCTCGTTGGCGTTTAATCTGACTGCGGTTGATACGACATCGGAAATGGGCCCGTTCGAAATTGCGCTAGGGACGCAGTGGGATATCGTTGATGAATGTCCGCAAGGCATGTTCCCCGACCCGGCCCGCTGGCCGCGTTACGAAGCGCGCAAGGTCCCCAAGCTTGCCCAGCGCGGGACGATTTCGGCGCGTTCGGCACTTACCATTCATCGCGGAACGGCCAATGTGTCGGACAGCGCGAGGCCGGTACTTGTCATCGGGGTTGATGGCCCGGGCGCAACAAACGCTGACCATCATGATTTGCAGATGACCCTAGCGTTCGAGGAGAGCTTGCCAATTGTCCTGAAAGGGCGGTTCACAAGGCGGATCGTCGAGCAGATCAGCAGCGTCCGGCAAAACCATGTCATAGAGGGATTGATCGATGCAACGTCAGCCGGTTATTGACGAGCGACCGCACTTGGGCAATACATCATATAAATAAGATAAAATGAGGAGCGGATTTGGCCAGTCTTTCGCTGATTGATGTTCATAAGACCTATGGGAGCACCGCTGTGCTCGATGGTGTGTCGCTCGAAATGGAGCCCAAGGAGTTCGTCGCCTTCTTGGGACCATCGGGCAGTGGCAAATCGACGCTGCTGCGCATTATTGCAGGCCTTGAAACCGCCAATAGCGGCGAAGTATGGCTGGACGGCACGAGGATCGACCAGCTTGCTCCCGGCGATCGCGGTGTCTCGCTCGTTTTTCAACAATATGCACTTTATCCACATATGACCGTGCGTGAGAATATGGCCTTCGGGCTCCGCAACGCCAAAGTCGCCGAGCCGGAAATATCGGACCGCATTGAAAAAGTCGCGTCAACGCTGGAGATCGACCAGCTCCTTGACCGCAAACCCGGCCAGCTTTCAGGCGGCCAGCGACAGCGCGTCGCAATCGGGCGGGCCATTGTCAAAGTGCCCAAGCTGTTTCTGCTTGATGAACCATTGTCCAATCTTGACGCGGCGCTTCGCAACCGAACCAGGGTCGAGCTTGCCCAGCTTCGCCAGCGGGTCGATGCAGCAGTCATTATGGTTACCCATGACCAAGCCGAGGCGATGACCCTGGCTGACCGGATCGTGGTGATCAACGACCGAAGAATACAGCAAGTTGGCTCGCCCATGGAGATATACGACCGCCCCGCTAACCGTTTCGTTGCGCGTTTTGTCGGATCTCCTGCGATGACCATGCTGCCCGTGACGCTCGACCCTGGCAGCGGCTCAAACGCCACCGTACAACTCGCTGGCGGTACTAAGGTTGCAACACAGATAATATGCGCCGCGATCGGCAAGAACGAAAATCTCGAACTTGGTCTTCGGCCCGAATGCGTCACGATTACGGCCGAAGGGTCAGGAACGCTGGACGGTGAAGCAACCATCGTCGAACGGCTTGGCGACCGAACTTTGGTGTATGCGCGGCTCTCGGACGGATCGGAAATTACAGCCGTCGACAGGGGCGACAGCAGATTGAAAATGGGCGACCGAGTCGGCCTGCTGATCGAAGGACGAAGCGCGCATCTGTTCGCCCAGGACGGCACAGGCTATCATTCGGGCTTGCCTGCGTGACAGCGCGCGACCGGTTCGGCGGCTATGCCTTCGTTCTGCCCTTTGTTTCGGCTTACAGCTTTCTGCTGATTCTGCCGTTCATCATGGGAGTGTGGATCAGTTTTCACAAAGCTGACCTGTTCGGGGCACGTGAATGGATCGGTCCCGACAATTATGTCCGGCTGTTCGACGATCCGATTTTCTATCAGGCGATGGGAACGACCTTCATGCTAGCATTGATGATCGTGCCTGCATTGACGATCATCACCATGCTGCTTGCTTTGGCGCTCAACCGTGCAACACGGTCAGCGGCGATTTTTCGTGGGTTGTTTTTCTCGTCCTCGGTGCTGTCGGTGACCATTGTCACCTTGATCTGGCGATTTGTCCTAACGCCCGATGCCGGGCTAATTGCAAAAGTGCTGGCGGCGGTGGGGCTAGAACCAATCCCGTTTCTCAGCCATCCGGATTTGACTGTGCCTGCGATTGCGATCACCACGATCTGGTGGGGTCTGGGGCTCCCAATGATGCTGTTTCTTGCCGGCCTTCAGCAAATCCCGCAGGACATGTACGAGGCTGCAGCGCTCGACCGCGCGAGTCGCTGGACGACATTTCGCCATATTACGCTGCCGTCGCTCCGCCGCACTACAGTGGTAGTAGTTATGCTTCAAACCGCAGCACAGTTACAGATTTTCGGTCAGGCGCAGTTACTCACTTCGGGCGGTCCAAGTGGCAGTTCACGACCCATCGTGCTGTACATTTATGAAATTGCATTCGGTCGGTGGGAGCTTGGTTATGCCGTTGCCGCCGCCGAAGTGTTGTTTGTGCTGGTTCTCCTGCTGACGCTGGGGCAATATTGGTTCGCCAACCGCAACGAGGAGCCGGGCCGGTGACCGCCGCGACTGGCCGGAACCGTCTGCCGTGGCCTGCTTTGGTTGGCGTGCTCATCGGTGCCGCGATTATGGTTGCACCGTTGCTATGGACATTACTGCTGTCGCTGAAGAGCAACACTGAACTTATGCGAGACAGTGCGTCTGCGCTGTCTGCGCCATATACGCTCGACAATTATCGCGACATCGTGACTGGATCGGACTTACCGCGCTGGCTGCTTAACAGCCTGATCGTGTCGCTTGGCACGACTGGTGGGGTGCTGCTACTTTGCTCGCTCGCGGGTTACGGCTTTGCCAGGCTTGAGTTTCCTTTCCGCCGCACGCTGTTCGTGTTTGTGCTCCTTGGTCTTGCCATCCCCGAACAGGCGGTGATCCTCCCGCGGCACCAGCTGTTTGCAATGCTTGGCTGGCATAACAGCTACCCTGGCCTGATGTTGCCCGGGCTTGCAGCGCCTTTCGGGGTGTTCTTCATGACCCAATATTTCCGTGCCATCCCCAAAGACCTGGACGAGGCAGCGATGCTCGACGGCGCATCTCGGCTCTCTATTTTCTGGAAGGTGCTGCTGCCATTGTCGTTCCCCGCGCAAGCGACGCTTGGTGTATTCACGTTCCTCGGGTCGTGGAACGATTATTGGTGGCCGCTTATTTCCGCTACGACCAGCGACAAATATACGCTGACCGTCGGCCTCGCATCGGCGCAAATGAACTATGCGCAAACGAGCGGCCTCGGGTTCCTCATGGCGCAGGCGGTGTTTGCGTCGATTCCGATCCTTATCGTCTACATTATTTTCCAGAAGCAGATTGTCGGCGCCATGGCTGGGGCGGCGACGCGATGACACGCTGTAAACTTCTATTGGCCACACTCGCGGCGTTAATACTTGGCAGTTGCGGGCAAATTGACGACCGGCCAACGTTGGTCATCCAGCGGTTTTTCGGCGAGTGCGGCGCGGTCTATGGCAAAACGGTCGATGTTGCCAAAGCCGAGACCGAATGCGGTATCTTAACGACAATGCTCAACAAATTCGTTGCGGATAATCCTGACATCAACGTCAAGATAAATGTCGTGGCTTGGCCGGGCTATCCGCAGCTGGCGGCACAGATCGCTGCAGGCGATCCGCCCGATCTTGTAACCATGCATCAGTCAGTGATCTCGGATTATCAGGTACGAGGCTTGCTTTCTCCGATGAACGATCTGCTGGCCGAAGCCAAAATTGATACTCGTTCGCTAACGCCCGCCGGACAGCGCGGTGCGATAAAGAATGGGCACTTTTATGCGTTGCCCTGGGATACGATTGGACGGTTGTGGCACATTAACACTTCGTTGATGGCTAAGGCTGGACTGATGTCAGGCGGCAAACCGGTGCTACCCAACTCGCCTGCCGAGTTGTTAGAGCACGCGCGCAAGTTCAAAGCGGCAACGGGCAAACCCTATCTCATTCAGGCGCAGGTAAGCGCTCCCGATTATCTCGTCGCCAATCTTTACACCTATTTGTTGGCGCAAGACGCAGTTATTTTTTCCGACAGCCGACACATCCGGCTGAACACGCCAGAGGCGCGTGCGATAGTCGAATTGTACCGTACGCTCAATGCCGAAAAGCTGACAACGACCTCGCAGGATTTCCCCGGTGCGACTGCAAGCTTTGTTAATGGCGAGGGCGGCATTTTCCCGACGGGCACTTGGATGATCGGTCCCTATGACGAAGCATCAAAGGCCAAGGGTTCGCGGCTGGGAGGCTATGCCGTTGTGCCATTTCCTCGGCTTTGGGGGAAGAGCGCGGCATTTGTCGACGGCCATTCTTGGGTGGTTCCTGCCGATAACCGCACGCCTGCCGAGCGCCGCGCGATTGCCCGTTTCCTTGCATTCAGCGCTCAATATAACGGCGACTGGGTTCGCACAGGCCATCTTCCGGCTTTCCGCGCGGTGCTCGATGCGCCATCCTTCACCGCGCAGCCGCACCGCAAGGACATCGCTGCAATGGCGGCCACGGGACAGCAATTGCCGGATTTCGTTCAGCGGCAGTCGGCAATTCAGGGCTTGATCGGCGAAGAGCTGGAAGCTGCAGTCACGGGCATCAAGCCGGTTGATGTCGCACTTGCAGATGCGGAGCGACGGGTGAACGAATTACTGTCGGGAATATAGCAGTTCAGCCAGCGAACGCCAGTTCGGCGATTCCGCGAACATCCGGAAGAAACGAAAACAGTCCACCGGCATTCGGTTGGCCAGCCAGCTCTGAATCGGTCAAATCGCGCGATGCAGAACTGATAAATATCCGGTCGAGCTCCGCGCCCCCGAAAGCGATGCTCGTTGGCTTCGCTACTGGAACCGGAATTTCAAGCAATTGGTTACCTTGGGGTGAGAAGCGGCGGACACACCAGCCGTCCCAGAAGGCGATCCACAGGCAACCTTCCGCATCGACGGTCATGCCGTCTGGGTAGCCGTCCTCATGCTTGAACTGCAGGAAAACCTCGCGTTCCGATGCACTGCCATCGGCACTGAGCGCAAAGCGATAAACACACTGTACCGCGCTATCGGTATGGTACATCGTGCGACCATCGACGCTGAACGCCGGGCCGTTGGTCACGCGGTATCCGGTGTCGATCGTAGCCCAGCTTAAGTCGAGATCGACGCGATACAATGCGCCGCTGTCCACCGCTTCCTTATGGTCCATCGTACCGGCCCAGAAACGCCCGACGCGATCCACCTTGCCGTCATTGAAGCGATTGCCGGGCAGATGGGCTTCCGGATTGCCAATCGGCGTCACATTGAAATCCGCGTCGATGGCCAGCAGCCCGTTGTATCCCGCGCCGATATATCCGCCCGAAGCCCGCGGCACTATCGAGCAGATTTTCTCGCTCACCGGTAACCGGGTGACGCCGTTCGCTTCGTTCCATCGGAACAGGCAAGGCTGGTTAATGTCTGTCCAGTAAACGCTGTGCTCGCGCTCCACCCAGCAGGGGCCTTCGCCGAGGATTGCCTGCACTTCGGCAAAGCAGTCCATCTATCCGCTTCTTTCGGCGTCGGCGATCAGCGCCATCACATCGGCAATCAGTGCTGCCATTGCGGCTTTGGCTTCGGACGGTCTGCGATTGGCGATGGCGTTAAGTACCGCCTTGTGCTGCGGGAGGCTTGCGGTACGGCCCTTGAACCGGTTGGTGAAACGGATAGAGGTGCGAAGTGCTGTGGTGACAACGTCACGGAACTGTGCGTAAAACGGGTTATCCGATGCCTGCAGGATAGCGATATGAAAGGCGATATCGGCCTCTAATGGGTCGTCTTCGTCGCGCTCGGCTGCCTCCATGCGAGTAAATCCGGCCTTTATGGCAGCGAGGCCTTCGGATGAGTGCGCACTTGCGGCAAGAGCGGCTGCGGCCGGCTCGATGGCCTCGCGCAATTCTGTAAACTGTCGCAGTACATTCAGCGAAAACTTTCGGTCAAGCAACCAGCGCAGCACGTCGATATCAAACAGGTTCCACCGATCGGTCGACTGGATCGTTGTTCCCTTGCGCGGCCTTGCGGTTAGTAAGCCTTTGGCGCCCAGCATCTTAACGGCTTCGCGAACTACCGACCGGCTAACTTCATATTTTTTGGCAAGCTCAGCTTCGGTGGGAAAAACCTGGTTATCATATTGACCGGTTACAATTGCCTTGCCCAGCATGTCGAGCATTCCATAGGTCAGATTGCGGCCCATCGCCGATGATATGTTCAATCCTACCTGCTCAATCACTGAATTGTCTCCCAGCCCGTTGCCGACAGACATACAACCGATTGCGTCCAATGGAATATTGAATTTCAGACAAAATCTTCACCCATTTTCCGTTCCCCAACCAGAAAACAGTCGGCAACGATACGCAATGGCTCTCGGTCGATTTTGCTGCGCCGAATCGTCACTACTTCCGCAAAATCCTGATAGATGGAGCGATATTCGTCGTGTGGAGCGAGCTGTTTAGGCACGCCATTAATTTCCAGCTTCGCTCCGCCTTCGGTCAGTTGCACGGTCTTGCCCGATTCCGTCTCTATACAGATCGACCACTCCTCCTCAACCCCGCCATGCCAATCCATTATGGCTTTCCGGTCCTGACCGTGAAAAGTAACTTCTGCCGAAATCGGTGTATGCCGGTTGGCTGGAAACAGCATTGAAGCATCGCGAACGAGCAAAGGTTCGTGAAGAATCTGTGTCAGGATCGATAATCCGTTGATCCCGGGGTCGAATACGCCAAATCCGCCGGGCTGCCATATCCATTCCTGCCCGGCGTGATATTTGCGGACATCCTCGTGCCATCGCATTGTCAAACTTGCCACCTTTTCTCCTGCAAGCGCTTGTGTTGCTGCCCCGACACCCGCGGCATATTGCGAATGCCAGGCAGTGTGTATTGGCACGCCTTGCACGGCGGCGAGCCCAATCAGTTCGTCGAGTTCGCCCAAGGTCGCAGTCGGAGGCTTTTCGAAGAGAACGGGTATCCCTGCCAAGATCGCCTCACTGGCAATATCAAAGCGCGGGACCGGTGGTGTGCAGATGGCGACTGCATCGATGCCACCCGGCTGCGCAGCAAGCATAGCGCCAATTGTTGGAAAGTAAGCACACATCACATCATTTGGCTGACTTTGCGAAACGATCGTGACGAGCTCGAAGTCGGAGCTCGCGACGATGGCGGGTAGATGCTCGTCCTTGGCTATTTTGCCAAAGCCTACCAACGCAATGCGGATAGTCATCGCCGCACTCGCTGCATGAGAGTATTTATAAATACAGCTGCATTTTGTTTGACGTCCGCTGCCGAATGCCCTGGGCGATAGAGTGCGCCGCCTAGCCCGAAACCATCCGCACCTGCATCTAGCCATTCGCCTACATTATCTGCGGTCACGCCTCCCACAATGAGCACTGGCACATGCCTTGGCAGCACCGCACGCTGAGCCTTGAGCACTCCTGGCGTTGCCGCCTCTGCCGGAAACAATTTGATGGCATGCGCGCCCGCATGAATAGCGGCCAATGCTTCGGACGGCGTGAAGTAACCCGGGATTGCTACCATCGAAGCGTCCAGCGTCGCGGCTATGACCGAAGGGTCGGTGTTGGGTGACACAACCAGCTGACCGCCTGCTCTTCTTACTTCGGCGACATCGCCGCTGCTCAAGACCGTCCCCGCCCCAACCAGTGCGCTGTCTCCTACTGCCGTGGAAAGGCGCCGGATGCTTTCGAACGGATCGGGTGAGTTCAACGGGATTTCAATGATTCGGATACCCGCAGATAGCAGTGCATCGCCGACGGCGATGATTTCGTCCGGAGTGATGCCCCGAAGGATTGCGATAATCGGGCACTCGGCTCGATAATTTTGGAAAGTATCGGCAAGCGAGTTCAAGACATGTCGTCCTTAGTGAATTTCTGGATGATGGAGGCGATCCCGGACAGGAAAGCTTGATCGCCGTCGATGATATGACTTTCATAGCCAGCCGATTTTAATGCGATCGCATATAAATGAGCCAGATCGGCGCGGCCGATGATTGCAATCTTTTCGCCTGGTATTGCTTGGGACAAACCAGCGTGCACGTCGCTGCCAATGAGCAAGCCGCTGGCGTAAGATGTACCGTCGGATGGTTCTTGCGACAACAAATGGCGGGCGCGAACGGTGAACAATGCTGCCAAAAGAGTACCGCCGCTCATTCCCTCTTTCAGCCCAGATCGAAACGAATCCCCGTCGGTCACGTCGGACTGCATCTGGGCGGAAAGCATGCTGTTGTTTCGCAGAATATTAAACAATTCGCCAGTCATCGTCGTTCTAAAACCGGCAATTTTGCCTTGCTTCAGGCGTATCCATTTCGTGTGGGTGCCAGGGTGGCAAACGTAAGCGTCAGGCGGAACCAAACCTCTCGTTGCAGCTCCGATTGCTTGCAGCTCCTCTCCACGCATTACGTCTGCGTGCCCCGCAGACTGACAAATGCCGGGGATGATTCCCGTAAAGTGGTCATCAACCCAAATGATTTCATCAGCGAGCGCCTTCGAATCGGCTGGGCAATGAACATAAGGTGTCGGCCTCCACCCTTTGTCCGAGCCCACCATTCCGCCAAGCAGCATAGGCCAATACCCAAGCTTTTGGCGGATATCTGTGGCAGCGTTCTCGAAACCACCGATAGGAACCGACATCAGCCCCAACCCATCCGCAAATTGCGCGGCAATATTACCATTGCTATTGATGAGCCAAGCACGCCTGTTGGTCGTGCCCCAATCGACAGCGATGTAGTTTTGACCCCAAACCAACCGACCTGCTCCATTCCTTCATTTCAGTTTGCTTTTGATGCAATCAGTATCACTACAGCCTGCTTTCTGTTGCATTGTATGTATTATCATATAATTGTGCAATCAGCGTTTGTCGTTATCGAAACGAGCCTCCCTTTATGAAAATTGCCCGAATTGAAACCTTCCACGTCCCGCCGCGCTGGCTATTTGTCCGGATCGAGGCGGACAACGGCACTGTCGGATGGGGCGAGGCCAGCCTCGAAGGACATGCCGAGGCTGTCGATGGCGCGCTCGATGCTATGCGCGATCGATTTATCGGTGCGGACCCCAGAAAAATTGAGGATATTTGGCAGGTCGCCTACCGGGGCGGCTTCTATCGAGGTGGTCCGGTGCTCATGTCAGCCATCGCCGGGCTCGACCAGGCGTTATGGGACTTAAAGGGCAAGCATTACGGAATTCCCGCTTGGGAAATGCTGGGAGGCAAAGTCCGCGATAAAATACGTGCGTATGCCTGGATCGGCGGTGACCGGCCTGATGATATTGCAGCAGCGGCGCAGATACGGAAGCGGCAAGGTTTCTCGGCGGTCAAAATGAACGCCACTTCGGAAATTGATTATCTTGCGGCTCCCAAATTCGATGACGTGATCGAACGTGTTCGTGCGGCGCAGAGCGAGGGTCTTGATGTGGGCGTGGATTTTCACGGTCGTGTCCACCGGCCGATGGCCAAGCAGCTTGCCAAGTTGCTCGAACCGCTCGGGCTGCTATTTATTGAGGAGCCTATACTGTCGGAAAATCCAGAAGCGCTGGCGCAGTTGGCCGGATTCGTAAGCACCCCTATTGCGGTTGGCGAACGGCTATATTCGCGATGGGATTTCAAGCCATTCCTCGCGAGCGGTGCCGTTGACATCATCCAGCCTGATCTTAGCCATGCAGGCGGCTTGACCGAATGCCGCAAGATCGCTGCAATGGCAGAATCATACGACGTTGCAGTCGCGCCGCATTGCCCGCTTGGCCCCCTGGCGCTTGGCGCTTGTCTCCAACTGGCAGCCTGTACGCCAAATGTGGTCATTCAGGAAATGTCTTTGGGTATCCATTATAATGAGACCCACGATCTCCTCAGCTTTTGCGCAAACCCGGATGTTTTGACACCGGTCAATGGTTTTCTTCCCATTCCCGAGGGGCCGGGCCTAGGTATTGAAATTGATGAAGCCAAAGTGCGCGAGGCCAACAAAGATCGCCATCGCTGGCGAAACCCGGTCTGGCGGCATGATGACGGCAGCGTGGCAGAATGGTGACAGATTCTCAAAAAAATATCTGTTAATAAGATAAATCATATAAATGATTTGCCGATTTCTCGGTCTATCTATTATACAATACATCAGAGAGCCGCGAATGCGGCCGAAGCTTAAGGGTAGGAACATATATGCGCTTCAGGACCATCGCTCACTGCACGGCCTCGCTTGCTGTGATTTCTTTGTCTGCAACCGTAGCTTCCGCGCAGGATGCAGCACGAGCGCAGGACACCGCTAATGGCGAAGAGGACGCCATCATTGTTACCGGCATCCGCGCCTCCCTGCAGTCAGCCCAGAGCACAAAACAGCGCTCGGACAAGATCGTCGATTCAATTGTTGCCGAAGATATCGGCAAACTTCCCGACGTTGCCGTTTCTGACACCGCTGCGCGTATTCCCGGTATCCAAGTGGAGCGAAGGGGCGGCGAAGCCAATCGCGTACTTGTCCGCGGACTAGACCGTTTCAACTACACCACAACCTACAACGGCCGCGAGATCTTTACCGCCGAGACGCGGTCGGTGGCTTTGCAGGATTTTCCAGCAGGCGGGATCAGTGCTATCGACGTTTTCAAGACATCGAGTGCAGATCTTGTTGAGCCGGGTATTGCCGGTCTCATCAACGTGCGCTCGCGGAGACCTTTTGATTTTAAGGACTCTGAAATTGCCGGGTCAGTCTGGGGTGTTTACCCTGACAAGTCGCGCGACCTTGAACCAAATGCTCAACTCCTTCTATCCGATCGCTGGGATGTCGGCGACGGCGAGATCGGCGCGCTGATCAATTTTTCCTATACGCGGATGCACTACCGCGACTCCACTCGCCGTCACGGCTTTTTTATTGCTGACCTCGCCGGTGCGCGCTCGCCTGATTGGCCCGAAATTCAATATGCCGAGGCAGAAAGATGGCGGCCGTCGATAAATGGTGCGCTCCAGTGGCGCCCGTCACCCGATCTCGAGTTCTATGTTGAAGGCCTTTGGCAGGGTTATCGCGAGCGGGCCACCGATCGTATGTGGGCGCAGCCGCTCTGGGGTGGTGCTTCATACGAGAATATTGTGCTCGACGGAAACCAGATCATCAGCGGGACAGTCAACCGGCCCACAGCCTGTTGCGGTGGCAACCAAACCTGGGGATTCCAGGGCGCAACCAAGCGCGATACTAACACTTACCAATTTGCCGTTGGTGGACGCTGGGATGCAGGAGCGTTGCGGATTACTGCAGATATCGCTCGCACCGACAGTACCTTCGATCTGCGCACGGAAAGCGTTGACTATGAAATCAACACAAACGATTTCTCGGTCGACTGGTTTACCGGCAAACCAGGCGGCTCGGGCCCAACCTTCCAGGTTCGCGGAATTGATCCGACCGATCCGGCCATTTATAATTATCGTGGCTTTTATGAAGATTACCTGACCGCCAGCGGCGACGATTGGCAGGCTCGCCTGGATTTCGAATATGAACCAACTGGCATCGATTTCTTGTCTGCGCTCGATTGGGGCGTTCGTTACGTCAACCGCGACGCATCGTCACAGGCCGGCGATTTTTACTGGAATCTTCGCGACCGCGGGATACCGATCAGCGCCGTGCCACTCAACTATGTGCTTCAGCCCCGCGGCTTCCGCGGCGACGAGAACGCTCCGTTCCCAGTCAGCTGGTTTGGCCCAACCTTTGCCAGTGTGCACGACAATCTGACCGAACTTCGCCAGTTCAACATCACGCAGACCGGCGCGGGGTCGCTCGATGGCCCGCCGGTCGATCCCGGCCGGTCATTCGATATCAATGAAAAATCGTACGCCGGTTATGCCAATGCCGGTTATGAATTCGAACTTGGCGGAACGACGATCGACGGTCAGGTCGGACTTCGGGTCGTTCGTACTGAAACAGACACGTCGGGCACCATCTTCACAACCGCTGGGCCAGTCCCGATCAATTTCAAAAATGCCTATACCGACTGGCTGCCAAGCGCCAACCTGCGGGTCCAGTTTTCACCTGAAATACAGGCACGCTTTGCATTCACTCAGACACGTACCCGTCCAGGTTTCGGCCAACTTAATCCCGCGCTGCGACTTGCGCCCGCAACGCCTTGTGCGCCGGGCCAGACAGACTGCATACGGACAGGTTCCGGCGGCAACCCTTTCCTCAAGCCGCTTGATTCGGACAATTATGACGCGAGCCTCGAATATTACTTCTCGCGGACCGGCTTTGCTTCAGTGGGCGTGTTCCGCCGCGACATGCAAGGTTTCATAGCCAATCGCGCCTTTGAATTTCCTGAGCCAGACCCGGAAACCGGCCGTACATTGGTCATTTCGGGACCGATCAACACCCGCAATGCCAGGATCAAGGGCTTCGAAGCGCAGGTCACCGGTTTCTTCGACTTCCTGCCTGGCGCCCTGAGTGGCTTCGGCGCACAAGCCAACGTTACTTATATCGATGCCAAGACAGACTTCGGCTTCTTCTGCCCGACTACCGCCGATACCGAATGTGTGGCAGGCCCCGGAGCGCCAAATGCGGCGACTCTCCGGACACGAATCCCTGATGTGTCGCGTTGGACTTATAACCTTGTAGGCTTGTACGAACGCGGCGGGCTTTCCTTACGCCTGGCGTATAATCACCGCAGCAGCTTCCCCGAAGCTGACCGGGCAGAGCGCGACGGTTTCTTCACGCTTCAGGGACGCGGTAACTCGGTATCAAGACTCGATTTATCGAGCAGCTATGCGCTGACAGATAACTTCACAGTGTTTTTCGACTGGACGAATATCCTCGACGATCCGTTCCAATCCGACATCGTCCGGATAAATTATCCGGGCGGCGTGCCAAGCGAGCCGGAAATTTTCCCGATGGTGACGCGGTTTGAAGAGTCGGTCATGTCAGCCGGGGTCCGGTTTCGGTTCTAATCGGACCGGTAGTCACATATTCTGGCCAGAGCGGCACAAGGCAATCGACTTGCCTCGCGCCGCCGGCTAGAAGGTGTCCGCCATGAGCGACCACGCAATCCGCAAAATCGTAATTGTCGGCGGCGGCACAGCGGGTTGGATGGCGGCGGCAGCATTTTCGGCGTTAATGGAACGATCGATCGAGATCGTGCTCGTTGAATCCGACGAGATCGGAACCATCGGGGTTGGCGAGGCGACCATCCCGCCCCTGACTGCTTTCAACAACATGCTCGGCATCGACGAGGATGAATTTCTTTCTGCCACGCAAGGTACATTCAAACTCGGGATCGAATTCGTGGATTGGGGTGCAAGAGGCGAACGCTATTTTCACCCTTTCGGTCCGCATGGCCAAGATTTTCGTGCCGTTGCGTTCCACCAGCTTTATTTGCGTGAAGCCTCAAGACAGGCTCTGCCCGAGATTCAGAATTGGTCGATGAGCGCGGCAGCGGCGCAGCTTGGCCGCTTTGCTAGGCCAGGCCGCGATGCACGCTTGCCCCTGTCGCAGCTGGCCTATGCCTTCCATTTCGACGCCAGCCTCTACGCGCAATTTCTTCGCCGCTACGCTGAAAAAAACGGAGTGACGCGAATCGAAGGCAAGCTCGTCGATGCTTCACTCGATTCCGGTAACGGGCACGTCAGTTCAGTCACTCTAGCCAATGGCAGCAACATTGAAGGTGAGCTTTTCATCGACTGCTCGGGCTTTCGCGGGCTTCTGATCGAAGAGAAACTCGCCACCGGTTATGAAGACTGGAGCCACTGGCTGCCGTGCGATCGTGCAGTTGCGGCGCCGTGTAAGCTCGCCGGACCACCAGATCCCTTTACTAGGTCCACGGCAAGATCAGCGGGATGGCAGTGGCGAATTCCGCTTCAGCACCGCTTGGGCAACGGGATTGTTTACTCAAGTGCGCATATCGAGCGTGGTGATGCTGAAAGCCTGTTGCTCGCAAACCTCGAGGGCGAAATACTCGGACAACCCCGGCATTTATCGTTTACCGCTGGACGCCGATGCCAAGCGTGGAACGCCAATGTCGTTTCGCTCGGACTGTCGAGCGGATTTGTCGAACCGCTTGAATCCACGAGCATCCACTTCATCCAGAGCGGCATTGCCAAATTGGTCGCGCTCTTTCCCGACCGTCGCTTCGACCCTGTCGAGCGTGACGAATATAACCGTCAGATGGCCGAGGTGTTCGAAGACGCACGCGACTTCATCATATTGCATTACAAGGCGACGCGACGCGACGACAGTGATTTCTGGAACGATTGCCGGACTATGGACATGCCCGATGGACTCGCTGGTAAACTGGATCTCTGGCAATCCAAAGGCCGCTTGTTTCGAGAGGGGCGAGAACTGTTTGGCACTGCAAGTTGGGTTGCGGTGCTATTGGGGCAAGGCGTGCTGCCTGAGGAAACTGAACCGGCAGTCGATGCAGTCGATCCTGATATGGCGCGCGAAATGCTTGAGAAGATGCGCCTGAGTTACTGCCAAATGGCCGAAAATATGCCCACGCATTCCGACTTTATCTTGCGTGCTTGTCCGGCGAACCCGGTCTCAAACTGATGCCGACCTGCGGCTTGCCGTCCTTCCAGAGCAACGGCGCTATATACATATAGCGCTTGCTATCAAATTTTCGGCATCCGCTGGTTGCGGCCCAAGCATGGAATGAAAGGAACTGCTTGCCGCCAACTTCGAATATCGACTGATGTCCGGGCCCGCTTAGGCAACCAGATTTTCTGTCGCGGAAGCTGTTCAATATAGGATTGTTTGGCGCGTCGGTGCACGGCCCCATTGGGCCTTTGCAATTCGCATAGCCTATTGAGTATGGCGAAATCCGCTGATGCGTTTCCCAGCCGTAATGATTTGCCGAGAAGAACAGAGTGTAGCTGCCGTCACGACGGACCATGGTCGGGGCTTCTATAACATGCGCCTCCCACGGCGTATCGTTTCTTATTAGCGCCACAGCCTCGCCCGTTACATCAAGCCCATCGGCGGTTAGGCGTTGCACGTAGATATCGGTCGGCTTCTTGAACTGCGGATTGTTGCCGTCGTTCTTGTAGTAAAGATACATCTGCCCGTCACTGTCTCGAAAGGGATGCGAGTCGATCGTACCCCCCAGATCGGTCTGGCACAAAAGCGGTTCTTTCGCCGAAGAAGTGAAGGGGCCGAGCGGATTCGTGCTGAAAGCTGCGCCGAGACATTGCAGGTCGCTCTTCTTGTCGCGCGCCGTAAAGTGCAGCACGAAGCCTTTGTCGGTTTTGATGACTTCAGGTGCCCAAGTCAGACCAGGCCGTACCCATTCGGGCAATTGTGGCATCGCATCGTGCAGTTTCGAGCCGGTGGAAATTAGCGCCCAGTCAACCAAGTTAGTCGACCGCGCCATCTGCACATTGGCCCGGTCGCTGGTAGCGTTGGTGGCATAGGCCAGAAATTCGTCGCCATTGCGCAAAACAAACGGATCGGGAAAATCGACGGTTAGAACTGGGACGAAAAGCGGTTTGACCGGCTCGGACGCGTGCACCGACAGCGAGAGCAGGCCGAAAGCCAAAAGGCCAAATCTTTTCATTTCGTCTCCACTGCTTTGTTGCTGGACAATCGTGCGATGAAATCGCGCTCCGACCCGTTGTCATCTTCAGTCTTTTATCATATAAATCATCTCAATTGAAAAGGGTTTAGTTTTGCAAGTTAGAAATTCAAACGAAACTGAGTTTGGGACGCTCGAAAATGGCGAGTTTGTTAAATTGATAGAGCTTGCAAATGAACATGGGATGTCGGTCCGGATCATGACTTATGGCGCGTCGATCCAGTCGGTCCGCGTCCCCGACCGGGATGGCAATTTTGCAGATGTCACGACCGGCTATGCAACACTGGACGATTATGTTCATAAGCCGCAATATTTTGGCTCGACCGTCGGCCGCGTTGCCAACCGGCTTAAAAATTCACGCTTCTCCATAAATGGCAAAGACTACTTTGTTCCCGCCAATGATGGTGCTCATTCGCTTCACGGTGGAAAGCAAGGGTTCGATAAGGTCAACTGGGCCTTGACGGCGCAGACTGATCACTCAGTTACGTTGACATATCTTAGCCGCGATGGCGATCAGGGCTATCCTGGAACGCTGATGGTGACCGCAACCTATTTAGTTGACGATAACAATGCGCTCAGCGTCTATTATCGTGCCACCACCGATACTCCAACCGTGGTCAACCTGTCCAATCACGCCTACTGGAATCTCGGCGGCGAGGGCGCGGAATATGGTGCAATGAGTCACTTGCTGACTATTCACGGCGATCATTTTCTCCCCGTTGACGCAGAGTTAATCCCAACCGGCGAATTCCGGGATGTCGAAGACACACCCTTTGATTTTCGCAGGCCCAAGATCATCGGCAAAGATGTAGGCAACATCGAAGACGCGCAAATTCGCTTCGGTCATGGATATGACCATAATTGGGTCATTAGTGATGAAATCGCGGCAGAGGCCCGGCCAATCGCACACCTCGAAGATTCCCGTTCGGGCCGCACCATGTTGCTGTCCTCGAATCAGCCAGGCCTGCAATTCTACTCGGGCAATTTCTTTGACGGCACGACAAGCGGAAAGTCCGGCAAGCCTTATTGCAGGGGCGATGCGATTGCGCTCGAACCTCAGCAATTTCCGGATGCGCCCAACCAGCCAGATTTTCCCTTGATCGAACTACATCCCGGCCAGAGCTATTCCAACATCATCATCTGGCGTTTTGGAACGACGAAGGAGCAATCATGAAAAAGCAAGCATTGGCGATGGTGCTTGGCGTAAGCGTAATAGGCGGTTGCGCGGGCAAGCCAGTGCCGCAGACGGCGGCGATGTTAAACCCCGTTATCGACGCCAATTTTCCCGATCCGGCTGCACTCAAAGCACTCGACGGCTATTATTATGTCTACGCCACCCAAGGCGAAGTCGATGGCAAGATGCAAAATATTCAAGTTGCGCGTTCGCGTGACCTCGCCAAGTGGGAGCGCATCGGCGATGCGCTGCCGGAAAAGCCCGGATGGGCAAGCAAGACGCAGGATTTCTGGGCTCCGCATGTTTCGCTGCACGGCGGCCGTTATTATCTTTATTACTCGGCAAAGCCGGACATCGCGCTGACCGACGGTAAAAGCGGACTGTGCTTGGCGGTAGCCACCGCAACCAGTCCGGAAGGCCCGTTCACCGATATAGGCAAGCCTCTGCAATGCGGTGACGGGTTCGTCAATATCGATCCGATGGCTTACGACGACCCAACTACAGGAAAGCGTCTCCTTTATTGGGGGTCGGGATTCGGGCCGATAAAGGTACAAGAGCTGGCCGCCGACCGCGTCTCTTTCGTGCAGGCAAGCAAGCCTGTCGACTTGATGGATGTCATCAAAAATGACGATCCTGCAAATTACCAGCGCCTGGTCGAAGGTGCCTGGGTGACAAAGCACGGCGGCTATTATTACTTGTTCTATTCAGGCGATAATTGCTGCGGCCCCAACGCCCATTATGCGGTTATGGTGGCGCGCTCCCGAAATGCCACTGGTCCTTTTGAAACGCTTGCCGAAACATCAGGGGCCGCCAACAGTGTGATACTTGAAGCCGACAGCCGCTGGATCGCACCAGGTCACAACTCGCTCGTTCAAGACGAAGAGGGGCGGCACTGGATTATTTATCATGCGGTTGACGTCAATAAACCGCGTGAAAGTGATCCGGACGAAATCAATTCGCGCCGCGTGATGCTAGTGAAGGAAGTGAATTGGGTCGGTGGCTGGCCGAAAATGAAGTGAGCGCGTAACGGCTCCAGAGCAGTCTAGCAGCAAAGCATATCTGGTATTGCTGATGCAGTGGAGTCCTGCCCCAATTAGTGAGCCGAAGATTGGCGTTGAAATGTCAGCCCTTCAAATATAACTCATTGATTTAAAGAGCAAAAATCACTGGCGGAGACGGTGGGAGCCGATGTAAAAGTTTAACATACTGAATTATATATGTTCTAATCACATCTATCTGAGAATGTACCCCACTTTGTACCCCGACATTTTTGTAACATTTTTTGTCCCGCTTAGTTCGGTCATCAGAGTTCATCTTTCGACCGCCCGCGAGCGGACATCACTTCACGGATGCCGAATTGGCGGCAATGTCGGACAGTCCTGACAGTCCGCTTTTAGGCGCCAGTTCGCCTTAGCTGCCCTTCGTTCACAGACTGGGAAAGCGGCGGCTTTGGGACCTTTGCAGCATTCGAACTGGTTTGGCAGGAAATAAAAGCAGGCGGTCAGCAAGCGACCCAATTTGCGACATTCCCGACAGTGAGTTCATTTCCCGAAACCTGCCGTTTGCTTGGACAGAGCTGAAGTGCCGGAATTCGGGCCGGGAGCGGACTATCAGTTTCGCACGACACTAAGGCAATAAGCAGGCTTAAACGGTAAGCAAGTCGATTTCATGCCAGTTGTGCGCTATGCGCAGGCTCTTGATGACTTTGCTGGCCTCATCGGGTGGGAGCCCTTCTGTTGGGTATAAGCCTTCGACGCCAAGCTTCGGCTCGAACACCCAATATGGCCTATGATGCGGCGCGCATCGCGTCAGACCGCCCTGCCCGTCGCAATGAGGTCTGCGAGCTGGGCAACCAGCTTGGCGGGGACACAGGGCTTCATGTGGACCACCGCATCGGGAAATCGCGCGGCAAGTTCGTTCGGAAGGCCGATGCCGGATTGAAGGATGACGGGAATACCCAGGCGAAAAAGTGTTTCTGCCACCGGAGTTATGTCGCCGTCTATCAGGTTGACGTCGAGGATTGCGGCCTCGATCGGCCTGGTCTCGATCAGCGCAAGCGCCTCTTTTACGCTGGAGGCCGGCCCGGCGACTTCACCGTCGGCGTCCTCGATCGCCAAAGCGAGATCCATGGCAATGAATGGTTCGTCTTCGGCTACAAGGACGAGAGCGCACTTCAGCATGACTTGATCTCGTCCTTCGTGGAAAGTTGTCGAGAGTCTATCAACCAACTAGCAAACAAGGCGTTCCACCTTTGCAGTCAGACGAACTGTCAGACCTTCGGTCTCCCACTCAAACGCCAATTCTCCGCCAAGTTGCCCATTTACGCTCCGGCGCGCTAGCAGACTGCCAAAACCTTCACGCTCGGGCGGGCCATCGATAGTCGGCCCGCCGCGCTCTTTCCATGTCAGCGCAAGTTCGCGCTTGTTCACCCGCCAAAAGATATAAAGGCGGCCGTTGGAAGTGGAAAAAGCGCCATATTTGGCGGCGTTCGTCGCAAGCTCGTGCAGCACCATTGCAAGACTTGTCGCCGCTTCGCCGCCGATAGCAACTTCCGGCCCCTCAATCTCGGCGCGTTTTTCTCCATCGGTCTTTGCAAGATCGGCATGAGGCGCGAGAATCTTTTCCACCAGCTCGCGCACGGTAGTTTGCCCCACTGCACGGGAACCGGAAATCGTGCTGCTGACAACCGGCCGGATCAGGACATGGGCGCTGGCAAGCGCACCAAGCCTACCTTGGACAGTATTCGCCATCTCTTGCGGCGTTGCCGCTGATCGCGCGCTCAGCGTCACCACGCCGCCCACGACCGCGAAGAGGTTTTTGACGCGGTGGTCCAGTTCTCGAACGAGCAGTTCGCGCAGTTCCTCATGTTCCTTTTGCACGGTAATGTCCGTATGCACGCCCACCCATTCTTTGATGCGGTTTTCTTGATCGAAATTTGGCGCAGCGTGAACGCTGAAGTGACGCCATTCGCCATCCTGTCGTTGCACGCGGTGCTCGAAATCAAACGGGCTTTTGGCGGCCACCGCGGCTTTCCAGGCCTCCAAGGTCGGCTGCGCATCGTCGGGGTGTACCGCCTTTGACCAACCCAAGCCTTCATACTCGGCAGGGGTCTGGCCCGTCAGGGCTGCCCAGCCGGGTTGGTCGCCGGACATCTCACCAACTGCATTGTTGGTCCAAACAATGCCGTCAACCGCCTCGACCGCAGCTCGGAAACGTGCCTCACTTTCACGCAAAGCAGATTGCGACCTCAATCGATCACTGATGTCGATAAAGGTACACACCGCGCCGTCTAGTTCCCCGCCGCGCATGATCGGGCGAGACCAGTATTCAACGGGGAAACTGGTTCCATCGGTGCGGTAAAATACTTCGTCATCGCGGTGCGCCGACTCACCGGTTCCCGCGGTCCGACAGATCGGACTTTTCGACCGAAGATAGGGCGAGCCATTGGGATGCGAATGGTGGATAAGCTCATGAAGCTTCATGCCGATGACATCGCTTTCATCCGCAAAGCCGAGCATTCGCAGGAATGCTGCATTGCACAGCGTCGTCACGCACTCGCGGTCGATGCAATAAACGCCATCGGCCACTGAATCGATCAACCGGCGCAGATCATTCTGATTTTCACGCAAAGCGGCATTGCTGGCCTCGCGCGCGGTGATGTCGATGAAGGTCAGGACCACGCCGTCGATGACATTGTCGATCGTGCGATACGGGCGGATGCGGAGAACGAAGCTCATCTCTGCATCCTTGAGCGCGACTTGCCGCTCAAAGAGAGTGAGCTTGCGAAGCACGGCCTTGGCGTCACGTTGCAGACTTGGGTAATCGAGCAGGTTGACGATCTCGCCGATCGGGCGGCCGATATCGGAGTCGCGAACGTGGAAGATGTCAGTTACGCCGCGCGTGAAGCTTTTGACGCGGAGCTGATCGTCAAGAAACAGCGTTGCAATTTCGGTACTATCGAGCAAATTCTTGATGTCGCTGTTGGCCCGCGTCAGCATGTCGTTCTTGCTCGCCATCTCCACATTGATGGTTTGCAGTTCCTCGTTGATCGACTGCATCTCCTCCTTGGAGGTTTCGAGCTCTTCGTTGGAGGATTGCAGCTCCTCATTGACCGACTGATATTCCTCGTTTGACGATTTCATCTCCTCACTCGCAATTTCGAGTTCATCGATGGACGATTGAAGCTGGGCGCGGGTCGTCTGAAGTTCCTGCTCGACCGCCCGCATCGCATCGGGATCTTCTTTTCCACGCGCTTTCTTTGGCGAGCCCGATCCGCAGTCTTGAAACGCGAGCACGGTGAAACCAGCATCTGCGCCCTCATCGGCCATCGGCTCGGCGATGATCGTGACAAGCCTGGAGATCCCACCGACACGGACGCGAACATTCTCGTGCCGGACCGGGGCCTTGCTCGCCTGCACGTCTTGTAAAGCCGTCCGCACAACCGACCGCAGCGGTTTGCGCAAGATATCGAACAAGGCAAAACTCGGCACACCTGGCGAGGGCTCGAGATAATCGCCCATCGCGCCGCCTGAGAAGCGCACGATCTGGTGGCCTCGATCGACTACGAGGTGTGGTGGATTGTACTTCTCCATCACCCGGCGCGTTCCCTTGTCGATATGGTCATGGGCTGCGGTAGGGCGATCATCGGTCGTGGTTTGCATGCCAGGATGCGCACCGCGGGAAGGCAAATCGGGCAGCGACGTGCCGTCCACCGGGCGTCGCTCGAAGATGCGATGCTTTTTGTCCGTCGCGGTGAACAGCTTGGTGGAGCGAGTCACCGATTCCGACGATCCCAGAAACAGCCGCCCGCCCGGCTTAAGAGCGTAGTGAAACGTCCGCATAACCCGGTCCTGCATCGCGGCATCGATGTAGATCAACAGATTGCGGCAGGAAATCAGGTCGAGCTTTGAGAACGGCGGATCCTTGATGATGCTGTGTGCGGAGAACACGCACATCTCACGGATATCGGGCTTGACACACCAATCGTCACCCTGTTGTGTGAACCAGTGCTCAAAGCGCTCGGACGACACTCCAGCGATCGGCTTGCGATAGCGGCCCGCCCTCGCGAAGGCGATTGCGCGATCATCGATGTCGGTCCCGAAAATCTGGATTATGGGCTTGGCACGCTTTTTTTCCATCGCTTCGCGAAGCAAGATGGCGATGGTGTAGGCTTCCTCTCCGGTCGCGCAGCCTGGAACCCAAATGCGAACCGACTCGTCGGCGCCCTTGCCGGAAACAAGATCCTTCAACACCGTCGCGTTCAGTGCGTCGAACGAGCCTGGATCTCGGAAAAATTGGGTTACGCCGATCAACAGTTCGCGGAACAGGTGGTCGAGTTCTTCTGGTCGTTCGAGATACTGCTCGATATAGGCTTCAGGCTTCTCGACCTGGAGCACCTGCATTCTTCGCTGAAGCCGTCGGACGAGGGTCTTTTCCTTATATCCACTGAAATCATGTCCACTGCGGGCGCGCAACGCGCGAATGATCGAAGACAGATGCGATGCGGCGTCGGTGCGGACCCCATCACTGGCTTTGTTCCCAGCAACACCGGTCAGGTGCTTCTGATACGCGATCAGCCTGTCGGGCATTTCTTCGACTGTAAGCACATCATCGACCTCGCCCGATGCGGCGGCGCTTTGCGGCATTCCAGACATCGCATGATGATCGAACTCCGCTTGGGCGAGTGTAAACCCGCCCTGTTCCTTGATCGAGGCCGCGCCCAGTGTGCCGTCGCTACCGGTGCCGGACAGGATAATACAGACTGCGTTCTCGGCTTGATCGATCGCCAGCGACTGGAAGAAGGTGTCGATCGGCCGCCGAAGGTTACGTGGGGGGGCTGGCTTGACGATCTTCAAACGTCCGCCCTTAACCGTCATCGTGGCGTCGGGCGGAATCACCAAAACGCAGTTCGGCTTGATGGCGACCCCATCAGTCGCCTGGGTCACAATCATCGTTGTCGATTTGCCCAAGAGTTCAGCCAACATGCTCGTATGGTCGGGAGACAGATGCTGGACCAGCACGAACGCCATGCCGGTGTCCGCAGGCATTGCAGAAAAGAACGAGCGGTATGCGTCGAGGCCGCCCGCAGATGCGCCGATCCCGACGACTAGGGTAAGACTATCACCCAAAATTAGTCCTTCCCACTGGCCCTTGAGCGTTATCCCTTTTTGGGGGGCGACGAATTACCCCTAGATCAATGCCGTTGTCGCTCGCCTTCGGCATTGATAACAACTCCCCAACAAACAAAGCCAAATGTCTGCAATATCTTAGCCTATCATAATCTAACCTGTCACGGATTCATATTTTCGCTGCCGCGGATTGCGGCAGGGTGTATCCATTCGCGCGTCAGCAATTTACGCAATGGTTCGGTCTGCTCATGTGCCTCCCGCATTGCTGCATCCCAAGGGGACCCTTTTTGCTCCAAACCATCCGGGATCGCCTTCTCAGCCATTTGACGACAGAGCTCGGCCCGTTCATCGAGCGATCGCATCGCCGATTCAATAAACCGTTCGAGCGTTACAAACTGCGCCACCATCATGACTTCAGCTGTATAGATGTGTCCGATGTGGCACGCAAACTGCGTCAGCGATCCAAGCTCCCGGCGCCGGAGAGCCCCGCCACAATCGGGGCAGGTGACGGCAGCCGGCATATTCTCGGTAAATTCGGCAGCCATTTCTTCATCCTGTTGCGGTTGTTCCTTCATGGTGGGGGCGGGAAGCGTTGGCATATTGGATCGTTCGTCGATCAATCCGACCAGCAACGGTCCGATTTTCACCAGCGGAAGGCAGTGATCCACCGCGACATGCGTGAGCGCGCTTTCCGGCATACTCGGGTTGTGGGCGTCGAGGGGGTCTTGGACAACCGTGACTCCACCCGCTTGCGCGACCTGATAAAGACCCGCCGTTCCGTCGTTCAGTGCGCCGGTTAGGATCGCGCCGATAACGTTTGGCCCATAAACATCGGCGGCGCTGCGAAACAGCGGGTCGATCGCCGGGCGCGCCCAGTTCTCGCGTGGGCCCTTGGTAAGCGAAATCCGCCCTCGTTGGATCACCATATGATGATCAGGCGGCGCTACATAAATTCGCCCCGATTCAATCGAATCGCCGTCCTCTGCGTGCGCTGCGGGCAATCCGCCGAGCCGATCGAGTAGCTCCGGAAGTTCGCTCTTATGGCTTCCGACGTGGAGGACGATAAACACCGCAGCCGGTAAATCTGTTGGTAAGGCGGCGACAAGCTTCAGCAGCGCATCAACCCCTCCGGCCGAGGCGCCAATTACGACAATTGCTGGTGCTGTTTTCATTGGAGTTCAATACTGTGCATCTGCCGGATATACCAGTCGAAACGCGGCGTGTCATGTCTGCTTCCGGGGAGTTGGAGCGCAGCGTCTTACGGCTTCATTTGGGCGCGTTGCCGCCGAGGCTGCCGCTCGGCTCAATGACAGCTTTCCTAGGCCGACCTCCCGAAAGAAGACTTGAAGCTTTCCACCCAAAAGACGTCATAGAGGGTCCAACTTCACAGACCCAAAAGCCGCCGTTCTGTGCGTGGAACTTCAGGACCTTCACAGGCTAAGATTTATATAGGCGCTGCGGGCTCCTACCCAAGGCGCCCCAAGCAGGACCCAAAGACGGAACCAGCCGAACGGCCTTTCCGCAGCAAGTTTCGGCTTTTCCTACTGGAAGGTATGGTGCCGCTTAGAGGATTCGAACCTCTGACCCCATCATTACGAAGGCGAGGGACGGTTGATTATTTGTATATATGTTTCAATATCTTGATGCGGATGGGACTAGCACTTTTGCCATCGACCCACGCCAGACCCAAAGTGCGTTAAAAGCTAATCCTGCACGCATACTGTTGAAAGTGCTTTGGTAGGAAAAAAATTCGAAAAGTGACCCACGCTATACCTCTTCCGGTCGGCTGGTGGCGAGTGCAGCGAGCCGTGAAGGAAGCCCGGTCAGAATCTGTTGTTTTCGCGCTTCCGCCGCTACGGGACATACCTTCCACCCGGGTCACTTCTCGATGAAAATACCGGATCAACTCTCAGTGGAAATTAACATCCTCAAAGCAAGATGCTTACAGAGATTGCTCGGCGTCATAATTTAGGCAAAGTTTTCAAATATCTTGAAAAACGGAGGGAATGAGAATGAGAAAGTAGCGAACGGGAGGCAAGCTTGAGCGTGAGATGTAGACGGCAATCTAAGATCGTCCGCCGATTTGCTATTTCAATAGCCTTACCAGTCCTGATCGGCTCATGCAGCATGCCAGCGGTCAATGGCTGTGGGGCGCCGCCGCGCGAATTGAGCTCAGCCACAAATCAAGCCATGCTTCCCTACTTAGCTGCAGCGGTAAGTCATTCGCGCGAAAATGCGAAGCAACGTGGCATAAGGTCCTGTCAAACCAAACGCACCGCTGGCACAACGGCGGTTCTAGGTTAGGAAAGAAGCCATGCCTCGACTCCGCAAACCAGCCAGCCCGTTCCGATATTTCAATTCCTCACCTGATGTGATCCGCTTGGTCGTGATGATGTACGTCCGCTTCCCGCTTAGCTTGCGTAATGTGGAGGATCTGCTGTTCGAACGCGGCATCGACATCTGCCATGAGACGGTGCGGCTGTGGTGGAACCGGTTCGGCCCGATGTTTGCTGGCGACATCAGGCGGCAGCGGGTGAGCCGGATGAAAGGTTTCCGCCATTGGAAATGGCACCTCGACGAGATGTACGTGAAGCTCAATGGAGAGATGGTCTACTTGTGGCGTGCCGTCGACCACGAGGGCGAGGTCTTGGAAAGCTACGTCACCAAAAAGCGGGACAAATCTGCGGCACTGCGCTTCATGAAGAAAGCTTTGAAGCGTCATGGCAAGGCTGAGAAAATCGTTACTGACGGACTCAAATCCTACCCGGCAGCGATGCGCGAACTGGGCAATCTGGAACGCCGGGAAATGGGCCGCTGGCTGAACAATCGGGCCGAGAATTCGCACTTGCCATTCCGACGACGAGAGA
>JBBSOT010000024.1:0-28248 GCA_038259455.1 Hyphomicrobiales bacterium
GCCCAGGAAGTTTTTTCGATCGGCATTGTGACGGCAACGCTTGTGCCTGTCGTCGTGTCCAACAACCTGATGAACGTTCCGCTCGAGGGAATTTCGAGCTTCGATCCATACGGCTATTTCGGCGTCTACGAGATGGATGCCTTCTGGATGAAGAATGCCGGCGAGGGCGGTAATTAACCGATGATCTGGCCGCTGCACGTCACGCATCCATTGCATCCCGAAACTCTTGCCCGTGCAGGGCGAGGACGTGACTCGGCGCGCGCTCGACAGACGTGCGGCGGCACACGGACCGGTGCCGCCGTGATGCCTCTGCATCAAGAAGACCCGGTCTAGGCCCATGCTTTATTACATCTTCCGCCGTGTCCTCTTGATGATCCCGACGCTGGTCATTACCAGCGCGCTGATATTTGCCATTATCGAAGCTCCACCTGGCGACTATCTGGAAAGTTACATCGCCGAACTGCAGGCGCAGGGGGAAGCGGTCGACACTGCCCGGATCGAGTATCTGCGGCATGAGTATGGCTTCGACAAAACCCCGGTGGAGCGCTATTTCACCTGGGTGTCAGGAATGTTCGTCGGCGATTTCGGCTATTCCTTTGCCTACGAACTCCCCGTGACGGCTGTGGTGGGCGACCGGCTCTATTTGACGATCCTGGTCAGTTTCGCGACCATCATATTCACCTGGCTGATAGCGTTTCCGATCGGTATCTACTCGGCCACCAGACAATATAGCTGGGGCGACTACGGCTTCACGTTTTTCGGGCTGCTTGGGCTGGCGACACCGAATTTCCTGCTCGCGCTGGTGTTGATGTATCTGGCGAATGTCTGGTTCGGCACCTCGATAGGCGGGTTGATGGATCCGCAATTTGTCGGGCAGCCGATGTCGTGGGACAAGTTCGTCTCCGTGCTCGATCACCTTTGGGTGCCAGTGGTGGTCATCGGCACGTCTGGAACCGCCGGCATGATCCGGCGCATTCGCGCCAACCTGCTTGACGAACTACAGAAGCAATACGTCACGACCGCCCGTGCAAAGGGGCTTCATCCGTTCCGTGCGCTGGTCAAATACCCGCTGCGCATGTCCCTCAATTTCTTCATCTCGGATATTGGTTCGCTGCTGCCGGCGGTTATCTCGGGCGCCGAAGTTGTTGCAATTGTTCTGTCACTCGAAACAACCGGGCCATTGCTGATCTCGGCACTGCAAAGCCAGGACATGTATCTGGCAGGATCGTTCCTCATGTTCCTGTCGCTGCTGACCGTCGTTGGCGTTCTGATTTCCGACATCGCGCTTGCCTATCTTGATCCGCGCATTCGCCTGAGCGGAGGGGTTCGCAAATGACACTGCCCCGCAATACCGCGCCCTTGCCGCACACTGTAACGGACGCCCCCTTCGATCCGGAGGCGATCTATCACTACACCGATGCACAGAAAGCGCTGTTCGAGGCATCGCAGTTACGCCTCATGTGGTGGAAGTTCCGGCGTCACAAACCGGCGCTGATTTCTGCGATCTTCCTTGGGGTGCTTTATCTGTCGATCCTGGTGTCTGAGATTCTGGCGCCCTACAATCTTCATACCCGCCACCCAGGCAGCATTTACGCGCCGCCGCAAAGCGTTCATCTTTTCCATGACGGGGAGCTGCGCGCGCCCTTTGTCTACGGCTACGATTTCAAGCTGAACATGGAGAATTTGAAGCGCGAATATGTACCGAACCCCGACAAGATCCAGACGATCCGCTGGTTCTGCAACGGCGACAAGTACGAGTTCTGGGGCGCATTTGAAGCCAGTTTCCACATAGCATGCGCGGCGGAAGGGGGCACGCTGTTCCTGCTCGGAACCGACCGGCTCGGGCGAGACGTTCTGAGCCGCATAATCTATGGGGCGCGGATTTCGCTCACCATCGGCCTCCTTGGGGTCGGTGTCAGCCTGGTACTCGGGATCGTGATAGGCGGCATGGCCGGATATTACGGCGGCCTTTTCGATGTCATAAGCCAGCGGCTTATCGAGGTTATCCAGTCGATTCCGTCAATTCCGCTTTGGCTCGCACTGGCGGCGATCTTGCCGATCACCTGGTCGCCGATATTCGTCTATTTTGGCATTACAGTGATCCTGGGGCTCCTTGACTGGACGGGTCTTGCGCGCACCGTGCGCTCGAAACTTCTGGCGCTGCGCGAGGAAGACTACGTCTCGGCCGCCCAGGTTATGGGCGCAAGCAGCTACCGGATCGTGTCGCGTCACCTGATACCCGGCTTTGCCTCCCATCTGATCGCAACGGCGACGATTGCAATTCCAACCATGATCCTTGGTGAGACGACATTGAGTTTCCTCGGGCTTGGCCTGAGGGCGCCGATCACCAGTTGGGGGGTTCTCCTCACCGAAGCCCAGAACATAAATGCCGTGGCGCTCTACCCGTGGCTGCTGTGGCCCGTGCTGCCGGTCATCCTGGTTGTCCTGGCGTACAATTTTCTAGGCGATGGCTTGCGAGACGCCGCGGACCCATACAAATAAACGATGTCAAAGCAGCGTTCCATAATCGGCGTGAAACGGTGGGGCAGTCTCGGCAAAACTCGGAATCCGAACTCTAAACTGGATGGACTCATATGAGCGACAGAATGGAGCGGAACCTCTTCAAATATATCTGGAGTCACTCGAGCAAGCAGCAGATCTGGATACTGTGCATCGTCGCACTTTCGATGCCGACGTACTTTCTGGCATTCGACATTCCCAAGCTTATCGTCAACGGCCCTATCCAGGGTAAGGGCTTCGATACGCCTGACGCTACCCAGACTGTGTTGCCGATCCAGATTGGCAATCCCTTCGGCGAAGGCTCGTTCACGCTGTTTGGCGGGTTCGAACTCGATCGCATGAACGCCCTCATTGCTCTCAGCCTGGCCTTCCTGGGCTATGTCGTGATCAACGGCATGTTCAAGCTTTACATCAATACCTACAAGGGGCGGCTCGGTGAGCGCATGCTGCGCCGCCTGCGCTATCAGCTCGTCGATCGGGTATTGCGCTTCCCCTTTCCGCAGTATCGAAGGGTCCGCAGCTCCGAGATCGCCACCATGATCAAGGATGAAGTCGACCCTCTTGGCGGGTTCATCGGCGAGGCGTTCGCCACGCCGGCATTCCTCATCGGCCAAGCGCTGGCTGCCCTCATCTTCATCATGCTGCAAAGTTGGATCCTGGGGTTGGTGACCCTCGCTATCCTCATCGTGCAGACGGGGTTGATACCGAAGCTCCGCGGCAGGCTGCGCGCATTGGCCTTGCAGAGGCAGTTGACGGCGCGTGACCTTTCCGGCCGAGTCAGTGAAATAGTCGACGGGGCCACGGATATAAGGTTGAACGACAGCACCAATTTCGAGCGTTCGGACATTGCCGACCGGTTGGCAAAGATCTTTTTCATCCGGTTTGATTTCTACCAGTGGAAGTTCATGGTGAAATTCATCAACAACTTCCTGGCTCAGTTCACGCCATTCGTCTTTTATCTGGGTGGCGGCATTCTGGCCATTCGAGGCAGCCTCGACATCGGCCAGCTGGTTGCCGTCATTGCGGCCTACAAGGATCTCCCCGGCCCGGTGAAGGAACTCATCGATTGGGATTATCAGCGCCTCGACGTACAGGTTAAATATCTTCAGGTCGTCAACGCGTTCGACGTGACGCCGTTGGCACCCGCCATCTCACAGGCTGTGAAGCCGGAGCATGTGCCTTCTCTCGAGGGACCGCTTGTCTTCCGTCAGGTTTCGGCCACCGATGAGTCAGGAAAGCCGTTGCTTTCTGGACTGGATGTATCGATCGGGCTTAATGAGGAAGTGGCAGCAATCGGCGCAACCGGCGATGGCGCAGAAGTCGTCGGAGACCTTATCGCGCGGTTGATCGCGCCGTCGGCTGGGACAATCAACATCGGATCGGCTCCACTTGCCGGCATTCCCGAGTGGCAGACCGGAAGGCGCATCGGCTATGTCGGCCCGGAACCTTTCTTTGCCCACGGTACGGCCCGTGACGCACTGCTGAGTGGTCTCAGACATGCTCCGTTCAAGCCGGCGCCGGACGGCGTTGAGATGACGCCCTTGATCATCAGGGAGGCGAAAGCTTCGGGCAACCCCCTTATGGATCGGCGTGCCGATTGGATCGACTATGAGTCAGCGGGTGCATCCAATAGTGCCGATCTTGCAGAGCGCATCACAAAAGTGCTCAAGGTAGTAAGTCTCGAAGAGGACTTTTACGCCTTTGGACTGCGCACGAAACTGGCAGATGACACCGAAGGCGATAGCGAGGAGATGTTCCTCAATGCGCGGCGGATCTTCCTTGATCGCCTGACCAACGACGACAATGCCGCCGATGTCGAGCCATTCGACGTGACCCGTTTCAATTCGCAAATGACATTGTTCCAGAATCTCGTTTTTGGTGCCGCTTCCTCGCCCGAATACCTGCCAAACGAGATCCCTACCGCCTCCCAGCTCTGGTCGTTCCTGGAGCTCGACGGGCTGGACCAGGGATTGTACGAGCTTGGACGAGAGGCTTCTGCCGTGATCGTCGATCTGTTCGGCGAAGTCTCCGACAACATGAAGATCCTCGAGCGCTTGGACTTGATCGATCCAACCAAGCTGTCCGATTACAGCGCGGCGCTTGGCAAGACCGAAGGCGTCCCCTTTGCAGACGTCTCGCGCGAAGACCGGCAAAAATTCACCCGTGTCGCTTTGAGTTATTGCGAACCTCGTCACCGCCTCGACCTTCTCAATGACGATCTGCGCACAGCAATCGTCAAGGCGCGCATGATGTTTCGCGAAAAGCTGCCTCCGCACCTTGCCGCCGAATTCTCGTTTCACGATGCCGATCAGATCAATCCGTTCGCCTCGCTACAAGACAACATTCTTTTCGGTCGTATTGTCGACGGACGCGCGGGCGCAGTCGACCGGGTAAGCGCACTGCTGCGCGACATTCTGGAAGAGCTGAATTTGTCCTATGCCGTGCTTGAGCGTGGACTGAAATACGAAATCGGGTCAGGCGGCCGCCGGCTTTCGCTATCGCAGCGTCAGCAGCTCGGCCTCGCTCGAGTATTGCTAAGACGCCCTGAATTTCTCATCGTCAACAGAGGATTGAACGCGTTGGACAACCGGACGGTGGAAAAGGTGATCCACAGCATTCTGGAAATTGCTGGTTCGAAGGATGAACGATTTGGCGTCCTGTGGATTTCGTCGATCGAAGCGCATGGCTCCATGTTCGACCGCGTCTTGAAGTTTTCGCGCGGCGAGTTGATTTCGGATGAGTCAGTGACATGAGTTTTTTGAGCGTGAACGCAGTCTTTGGCTACGAAGCAGGCAGCTATCCCAAGGCGGCAAGGCTGCCCGTTTACGCCGCGTACGGGAGGGTCTGATGAGCCTTGAAGAAGACGCGTTGCTTCTGGCGAAGGTCGAACTCTTCGCCAATGTGGCGCCAAGACGCCTCAAATTGCTGGCCCTGGCCTCTAGTCGTGTGCTTTTTGCCCCCGGGCAGGATCTTTGCGTGGAAGGCGATGAGGGCAACGAGGCATTCATCCTGATATCGGGCGAGGCTGATGTGAAGATCAAGACCCCATCAGGGATCGCGACAGTCGCCAATCTCAAGCGCAATGACATTGTCGGCGAGATGGCGATCTTGCGCGACATGCCCCGGAATGCCACGGTGACGGCGGTATCGGATGTCAGCACCTTGCGTATCGGGAAGCAGGACTTCCTGAATTTGATGAAGGAGTTTCCCGAGGTGACCGTCGAAGTCATGCGCTCTCTTGCAGAACGACTTGCGCGCACGACCAGTGAACTGGCCAATGCAAGAGCCGCGAAAGCTTGAGTTGAATGGCAAAACCTGCAGCGATCGACGTCCAGATATGGGGCGCGCGCGGAACCTTTCCGATGGTTGGGGAGGAGGCACTCGACTACGGTGGCCATACCTCATGCGTCGAAGTTCGGGTAGCGGAGCGGCTCATCATACTCGATGCCGGAAGCGGCATCATACCGCTGGGCAAGTCGCTGCTCGAAGAAGGCGTCTCGGAAATCGACCTTTTCTTCAGCCATGTTCATTATGACCACATAATCGGCCTTCCCTACTTTCTGCCGGCTTTCTGGAACAAGGCCAGGCTGCGAATCTGGGCTGGACACATGCTTGATGGCTCGACGCCTGAGCAATTGGTCGATGGAATTTTCAGGCCACCCTATTTTCCGATCACCAAGGATTACATGCGGGCCGAGGTCGAATATCGCCATTTCAAGCCGGGTGATGTTCTGAAGCCCTTTGACGGAGTCGAGCTTGTTACAGGCGCGCTCAATCATCCAAATGGCGCAGTTGGATATCGGGTCGAGACGTCTGGTGCGAGTTTCGCCTACCTGACGGATTTCGAGCATGATGGCGGTGCCGGGGATGCCGAGGTGCTGCGCCTCGCCCACAATGCGGACCTTGCCCTTCTTGATACGACCTATACGCCCGAGGAATACCCAAGATACGTGAATTTTGGGCATTCAACCTGGGACCAAGTCGGCGCACTGTGCACCAAGGCGGGGGTCAAGAAATGGGGCATGTTCCACCATATGCACATGCGCAGCGACATAGACCAGGCTGAGATCGAGAAGGCGGCCAGGGCCGTCTACCCGAATTCCTTCGCGGCCCGGCAGGATCAGCGCTTCCAGATTCCTGGCCGGAGTGAGAAGTGACGCCCCTGCCCATCCGCTACAGGCGGCTGTTGCTTCCGATGTTGGGACCACGCGTGACCGGCAAGCTGCCGGACCAGATTACAGCGGCCATCGAGGAGCAGGAGAACCGTGGCGAGATCCTGGTCAAGCTGCTGCAACTCCTCATCGTTTCCATCTGGGGCATTCTGTACGCGGTGTCGCCGAAGGCCGAAACTGGTGGGATCGCGCTGGCGCCCTATGCGATAGGCATCTACCTCCTTGTGAACAGCCTGGGCCTCGCCTGGTGCCTGCGACGCCGTATTCCGGACTGGGCAGTCTATGTGTCGATCTTGTTCGACATGTTGCTTCTGTACGCTGTGATCTGGAGTTTTCACGTGCAGTACATGCAGCCGCCGGCCTTTTATCTGAAATCGCCGACAATCATGTACGTTTTCGTGTTCATCGCGCTGCGCGCGTTGCGCTTTCAGCCGCGTTTCGTCCTGGCAGCGGGCGGCGCCGCAGCGTTAGGCTGGCTTCTGATGATCGCCTATGTCGTGTTCTCGGGGGCAGAACATGCAACGATCACCCGCGACTACGTCGCCTATCTGACAGGCAACCTTATTCTGATCGGCGCTGAGATCGACAAGATCATCGCCATTTTGATGGTCTCTGGTGTGTTGGCCATGTCTCTGTCACGCGGGCGCGACCTCCTGGTGCGCGCAACCTCCGAAACGGCGGCAGCAAAAAGTCTTTCGCGCTTCTTCGACAACAGCATTGTCGAAGACATCCGGTCCGGCCGAAATGTCATCGCGGCTGGAGAGGGCCTGCTTCGCGAAGCGGCAATCCTGAATGTCGACATCCGCGGTTTTTCACGCCTTGTCGAACACATGCAGCCCTCGGAGGCGATACGCATCCTTGCCGCATATCAGCATCGTGTCGTGCCGATCATCCAGGCGCATGGCGGCGTCATCGACAAGTTCATGGGCGATGGCATCATGGCGACATTCGGGGCGGTCCGGCCCTCCAAAAGCTATGCTGCGGACGCATTGCGCGCCATGGATGCTGTGATCGACGACTTCGGCTCCTGGAACGATGATCGCGAACTCGCCATGCTGACCACCAACGGCATAGGCATCTCGGTTTCGGCCGGACCCATTGTTTTCGGCGCCGTAGGCGATCGTGACAGGCTTGAGGTGACGGTCATCGGCGCCACAGTCAATCTTTCAGCCAAGCTTGAAAAGGCAAACAAGTCGCTTGCCACGCAGGCGATAGCGACGCGCGCTGCCTTCGACCTTGCAATCGAGCAGGGCCACACCCCCGTCCGGTCTCCCCGGTTTGAAAACGCGCGAGTTGAGGGAGTCGCAAACGAAACGGCGATAGCCGTCTGGAATCGTGTCGTTGCACCCGAAATCAAGACCAAGAACAAGCCCTGAACTTTGATTCTCAAACGGGTGACTTGCGTTGGTCCAATGGTGACGACCATTCACCTGCGCCGCTTTTAGCCAGCATTTCGAGTATCAAAGCCGTGAAGTCCCAGGTTGCTTCATCCTGCACCAGATGATGGGTGAGCAGGCCGTAGGGTTCAGTATTGTCGGCTTTTCCGGTCCGACGGTCCGCAAGATCGCTGGCGATTAGGAGATCGAGTTTCGCCGGATCCACAAGACCGCCATCGCCATGCCAATCAATCGGATCAAGATGCGTGTTGACCTGCAGAACACGTCCGACTGCACCGACTTTTCGGGGGCCGAAGGTAGAGACAGCGCCCAGACCCGACTCGGGCAGTCTGGTGAGAAGCGCAGGGTCGATGCGGTTCCATGGCGGCGTGAAGAGGGGCAGCGCCTTGCCGTCAAACATGTGACGAATACGCTGCCAACCCAAGGCGATCTCATCGAGCATCTCTGATACCGGACGATGCGCGCCGAACTCGGCTTTCTTCTGGTCCGGCGGCGCATTGTTGCGGTGTCGCCAGCCATGCGGAAGGGCAAAGACATTGGTTCTATTGGCGAGAGTGGCAGCGAGAGCTTCGGTCGCTGGCTCTGGGATGACGGCCAGATGCAGGGGCGCCTCAAGCCTTGCTGCAAGGTCAAGCAAGCGCTCAAGGGCAGGAGAGGGCGTCGTCGCGTCGTCGTCGCGCCACCAAACCGGCAGAGTCAAATTCTGTGTGCGCCAGATGTCGAGCTCCGCAGCGAGATTGGAGAACCGGTCGCTCATCGAGGGTTTGCCATGAAATCGAGCAGGATACGACCGGAGCGCGTTGCCCCGTCGAGTTGCAGCCCTTGGGCCTCGAACCGGCCGCGCCGGACAGCCGATTGGGCCGCTGCGGCAAGATTCTCCGCGGTCAGTTCATCCTCGGCGATAAGGCCGTACCCAAAGCGCTTCTGCAGCGACGTCGCCCGCATCGTCTGCTCGACCTCGCCCGCTTCTGCAAAGGGCACGAAGACACCTGGTACACCCGCCTGAAGCCAGTCGATGGCGGTGTTGTAGCCGCATTGACCAACTGCGGCGGCGCATTTTGTCAACATCTGACGATAGTCGGCTCGGGCTGGTTCCGCCCAAACGGGCGCACCATCTGCTGCAAGGTTGAGACGTGCACAGAACGCTTCTGCATCGGCACCGCCAACAAGAAGCCTCCACCGATGATCGCCCAACCGAGCGGCAAGAGCGGCCGTATCGAACAATTTGCGCCCGACAGGTCCGCCCCCGGCCGTCACAAGGATTTCGCCGGTTCCATCCCGCACAGATTGTCTCGAGGAGGCAGGTGGGGCCGCCATGAAGCCAGTGTAGTGAAGCAATTGCTTGATCTTCTGCGTCACCGGCCAACTGGCTTCGAGCGGCAGAACGTCGGCATCCGAGTGCACCAGAACGCCATCATAATACTGGGTCAGCCATTCTTCGGTCTGCGCTGCCTTGGCGCTGCTTGAGGGCGGAGCCAGAATATCGCGCACCGACGAGAAGATCAGCGGTAACTCACTCATTGCCTTTGCGGCCGATAGCGCGTGCACGAACTCGGTACGCAGCATGCGGCGCCCAAAAGGAAACAGCTCTGTAATCAGGAGATTTGGCGGCTGTCGCTGGAAGGCCGAGAGAATTGCCTGCGTACGAGCTTGCATCAGGTCGGCCGTTACGGGGTGGCCGTACTGGTCGAGCAAGCGGGTGAACTGTGCGCCGTCAGAGCGAACGGGCGGAAGCTGGACGAAGTCTATTCCGGAAGAGTCGAGATGCCCCGTGGCCATGCCTCCCGAGATGAGCTGCGGCCTGAACCCGGCATCACCCAGTGCTCGCGCCAATATGAGCGAGCGGCTGAGGTGGCCCGTACCCAGCAGATGGGTGACAAGGATGGTTATGCGTCTCATTCGGATCTTGCCTCAACGAGACGAATTGGCTGGTTGTCGAAGACAAGCGTGCCATTGCTGTGAACATCGATACGGTAGAGGCGATCGCGCTTGACTTGAAAAGGTGGAGTTCCGGCAAAATCCCATCCGGTGGCACGAGCCAGAACAACGCGCATGATTCCGATATGGGAAACGATCACCGCCGGCCCCTCTAGCCCGTCGAGCCAGGGTCCAACACGATCCCAGACTTCGCTCGGCGTCTCGCCGCCGGGCGGCCTGAAGTCCCATCCCCAATCCTCAATATGGCGATAGCCCGAATGTGCGTCCGCGAGCAAGTCTACGCCGCGACGGCCTTCCCAATGACCCCAATCCATTTCGATCAGTTCGGTCGCGACGGCAGGTGCGCGCCCGGCGACTATCCTTGCCGTTTCCACGGCTCTTGCGAGAGGGCTGGCGACCAGTGATGCCGCATCGAAACCGTCCGGAAGCCGCAGGCCCGCAAGATGTTGGCGCGCCTGCGCGTCCAGAGGTTCATCGACCCGTCCCTGGATGCGGCCAGCGCGGTTCCATGCCGTGTGGCCGTGACGGAGCAGCGCAATGCGGGCGGCGATCAGTTGAGTCGATCCTTGATAAGCGGCTCGAGGGCCTCGCCCAGCGTGACACGTGCTGTACCAAGCAGACGATGTGCCTCGATCTCTTTGCGTGCGTGTCGGCCCGCTAAAAGACGCGCATCACGGTTCGCGACAATCGTGTCGATCGCTTGTGCGAAGGCCGAAACGTCGCCCGCCGGTGTCAGCCAGCCTCCGCCTTCGACGACGTCGCGCACTCCCGGTCGATCTTCTGCCAGCGCTGGACAGCCTTCAGCCTGGGCCTCCAGATAAACCATGCCGAAAGCCTCGCCGACCCCAGGCCAGACGAGGGCATCGCTGGTCCGGAACGCCTCACGTACCTGGTCGGCATCTTGCGCGCCCCTGAACGTCACCCGATCGCCAAACCTGGAAAACAATGCTTCCACCTCCGCGCGCGCTGGTCCATCGCCAATGATCGCCAGTGTCCAGTTGTCTGCCAGGACAAGAGAAAGCGCACTAGACAGCGTGTTATAGCTGGCCAGCTTGTCACCGGAACGAAACATCGCACAGGCGAGTAACCGGGTTATGTCGTGCTTCGGCCGGACCGGGGAAGGGGAAAGCGTCTCCCGGTTCAGAAATGGCTGCAGATGGACAAGTTTTTGACCCGCTGTTCGGTCACGCTCAAGAGCTTCCCTGTCGTATTCTGTAAGATAGAAAATGAGGTCAGCAGCGTCACATGCCGCTTCGGCGGCCCTTGCGAACAGCGCGTAGGGACCCGAAAGCCGGCTCGATGCACGCGTCGCTTCGATCAATACGTAAGGAATACCCCAGTGTCGGGCAAGGGTGGCGCCGAGTAGATCAGGTGCCTTGTAGTAAGAGTGATATGTGATCCAAACCGAGGGTCGCTTTTGGGTGGCCAGACGGTCAATCTCGGCCCGTGCAGATTGTAGCATGCTATGCTGCACTGCAGCGTCGCCCCTGCCATCCCGGCTGCGGAACCGGCTTATCAGTCGAACCTCGCAAAGCCCCGTCGATTCCAGAGCCGCCAGCAGAGCACGACCCATCGTACGATCTCCTGACGGCACGGGATCGTCCGGTGGCTTCATGGGGGCGTAAAAGGCGATGTCGGCCATGACAGTATGCTATGAGAGTGCGGTGTTCAGGCGCTGCGCTAGCCTGTCTATGCCGGCTTCCATGCCGAAGTCCGATACAAGTCGCTCGCGCGCCGCTTTGGCGTAAGCAGCACGCATTTCAGGTTGGCCAATCATGTCGGCAAGCGCATCGGCTATCGAGGCCGGTTGCGGTTCAACAAGGACGCCCTGTTTTCCCGTTTCGATAAACTCCGGGATCGATGAAACATTGGTCGAAAGGATCGGCAGTTCCTGACTTGCCGCCTCCATCAACACATTGGGCAGGCCGTCACGGTCACCGTCGCTGGCAATACGGCTTGGCAGCACAAAGATGTCAGCGCTTCGCAACATCTCGATTACTTCGGCCTGATTGCAAGCACCGCGCCACTCGATGCGGTCGGCAATGCCGAGGCTGGCGGCCTGCGCCTTCAACTTTTCAGCGAGCTCGCCACCTCCGATATGGATGAATCGCCATTGCAGCGCATCAGGCAGCCGCGCGAGCGCCTCCAGTAGAAGGTCGTAACCCTTCTTCTCGACAAGCCGACCGACAGACATCAACGTTACCGGCTCGCTTGTGCCGTCGAGGTTCGGGCGGCCGGCGGGCGGCATGGGAAAGCGGGAAAGGTCAAGGCCATGGTACGCAAGGTCAAGGTCGTCTGGATGGTCAGACAATCCTTTCAGGTGCCGGGCACCGAGCGCGGTACAGGTCGTGCCGAACTCTGAAAATGAAAGCTTTTCGCGCTTCTCCCAATCCGCCGACTTCCAGATGTCCTTGGCGTGAGCGGAAAACCCCCATGCGACGCTGCGCATCTGGCTGGCATAGAGGGCAACCGACGAAGGAGTGTGCAGAAAATGAGCATAGACGAATCGGAGGTCTTCGGACGCTTCCCGGGCAAGAACCATTGCCTGGCCGAAGCGCCTTACGCGGTTCGGTGTCGGGTCGCGAAGGAGATCCTTGAACCACAACCGCAAGGCACCCCTGAATCCCGGAAGCCGGACCGCATGTGCGATGCCTTTCAGGACACGCAGCGGCTCTTGGTAGAGATATTCCGGCAGGTAGCGAACCTTGGCCTCCAGCGCGTCGTGAAGTTCATGGCGCTTCTTGTCGGTCGGATGTCGCATGGACCAGACTTCGAAACGCAATCCCCGATGCTCCAGCGCCACCAGCTCCTGGGCGATAAACGTTTCCGACAAGCGGGGCCAGCCCTTGAGAACGATTGCCAGCCTACCCGCAGAAGGGGCAGTGCTGTTCATACGCGAACTGTCGCGCTGATCAGGGACTTCGAAAGGGCGACGATCTTTTCCAACCCATCCATGAAACCGGGAGGAGCCAGGCCCGAAGGCGGTTTCTGGTCGGCCAGATCGCGGATCGCCTTGGCCATGACCTCCGGGCCGTCGCCATCCCTGTTGCGGTCGAGCATACGGATCAGGCCGAGTTTTTCTGCGACAGAGGCTCGGATGTGCTGCTCCATGCGGGGTACGGTCCGCGGCGCGATTATGGCGCGACAGTCGAATGACAATATCTCGCAAAACGTATTGTAGCCGCCCATCGCCACGACACCCATCGCGTCCTGCATCAGGCCCTCGATGCGCGACTCGAATCCGATGGCTGTGACGCGGGGTTGCAGAGCCTCGACCCGCTGGTCGAACGCGACGCGCCGTTCGCCGTTCAGGAAAGGACCGTAGACGATTAGCGCGGCCGGCTTGAGGTCCGGATCGCTCTCGTAGGCCCGCAATGTCCAGTCAACCAGCGCCTCGCCATCCCCGCCGCCACCTGGCGTGACCAGCACGAACGGGTCCTGCATTTGGGTTGCCGGCAATTCAAGAGGGGCTGCGCGCCGCAGATACCCCGTGTAGTGAATTCGACGCTTGAAATCATCTGATATTTCAATGCTTTGCAAAGGATTATAGACACTTTGGTCGCCATAGATCCAGAACTGATCGTAGAATTTTTCGGCGACTTCCAGGGCACCTTTGCGTTCCCACTCGGTCGATAGGGCTTCTGGTGAATCGAGAACGTCGCGAATACCAAGCACAAGCTTTGCCCGGCCCATTCGCTTGAGTGCTTGCAGTGTGGTGATCAGTTCCCCGCGAAAGCCTGCCGGTTCCTTGTCGACGATCACGAGGTCCGGGTCGAACGTTTCGGCTGCCGCCAAGATCACGCTGGTGCGCAGCGCAGTCGTCTGCTCGATGTCCAGGTTGAGTGATTCTGAAACGTATTCGGCTTCCGTGGTCTTTACCACGCCTGGCATTCGAATGTGGTCGACCCCCGGGGGGAATGTGAAGCGGCCCGCCACAGGAGAGCCGGTAAGGATCAGAGCCGACGATCCTGGGAACGCCGAGCCAAGCGCCTCGGCAATGGCGCGTGAGCGCCGCAGATGGCCAAGCCCGAACGTATCGTGACTATAGAACAGAAAGCGTGGGGGATGGCCCGACGGCTGGACTCTGGTATTCATAGACAATCCCGCTGCTTGTCGATGGGCCACAAGAATGAAGCGATCCTTCCTGTGCGGATAGCAATAGACGGCGGGGGCTGATTTGTGAATAGCACCGCCTCTCTGCAGCTGAACCCAAAATCTTGGCACAGGTCTTTCCCCACGCCGCGCAAGCGCTTAAGTGACAGGCCAAACGGCGGAAGCTACCCGCCAGACCGCCGGATCTGGCCGGATCTGCCGAGTTTTATGCCCGAAGGAATCGAATGGCGACGCTGGAGACCGATGACAAACGGATTGCCGCTTCAGGGCGAACCTTGGCGGAGCATCTCGATATTGTCAGTTCCCTTGAAACCGATCCCAAGGGTGCCGACGCAGTCACGCTCGATTTTGAAAGCGGCGATCTGTCGGGTTGGAGCGTCAGGCGGCTGGTGAAGGGCTATTCCGCTCAGGTTCAGGGCGACGTCGTACGCATCGGAACAAAGGCCTGTCGCTTTGAAGTTCGCCCGGGCGACCAGGTGTCGCAGGGCCTGCGGGCCGAATTGCGCGACTGGTACAATGCCCCGTTTGGCATAGATATCTGGTATGGCTTCTCAACTCTCGTGCCCGGAGACTTCCGTCCTCCCACAGGCGTAGGCGTGGTATTGGCGCAGTGGCACGATCAGGCTGAGATCGGCGACCCGTCCGGCAAGCCGCCCTTGGCGATACGATATCGGGATGGCGCGCTCCATTTCACTGGGGCGTTTTCTGAGGTTGCATCCCATGACCCCGAGCGCCGCTATGATTTTCACGTGATTAAGAGCATCCAGCACGACAATTGGCTCGATTTCGTGTTTCGCATACGCTGGTCGAAGGAAAAGGAGTCGCAGATCGAAGCCTTTATCGACGGACAGCCACTGTTCCAATTCGCTGGTCCGCTTGGCTATCGCAACCAGGTCAAGGGCCCATATTTCAAGTTTGGCGTATACGCCAGCGGCGATATCGATCGACCGCTTGTCGCCTATCATGATAATTACAGCCGTGCGCGCAGCTTCGAGGCAGTTGACCCGTCTGTGCAGCACCAAGCGGCGCGCCTTCGATGACCGCGGACGCCGGGCGCTCGCTTGCCGTCATCGCTCTGTCCGGCGACGACCTTCCCGATCTGCCGCGATCGGGGGTGTTCGAGCGCGTGAGCGCCCATGTTTTGGCTGATGGTGGCCGACTGGATTGGCTGGCAGCCCGGCAGGCAGCGGCTTCCATCGCGCGTGAAGCAGGCGCCAGCTGGATGGTCATGCTGGCGGCGGGCGAAAGCCTTGCCAACGACGCTCTCGAACTCGCCTCACCGGCACTGGATGTTTACGACGCGATCTTCGGCGCCGCTCATGTCAAGGGAAGTGAGGAAGCGGTTTCCAGATTGACGCGCCTTGCCTTCGACAGGGCCGACCGGTTGCCCCATGCGTTGCTCAATTGGTGGATGCCCTCAGGACATCTGGTTCGCGTTCAAAGCGCTTCGATGGCCATCGAGAAGATTGCCGAAGGCAAGCCGGGCAACTCGTCGCTCGACTATCTTTTCGAGATCTGGGCTTCTGCCAACTGCCTGAAGTCGGCACAGCCGATGCTGGAGATTGATGCCGAACCCGTTCCGCTTGATGCCGCCGGCAGGGATGCGGTTTTGCGACGGCTGCAAGACGAACCAGAGTTTCTGGCGGTTCCTTACGGCGATAGCACCTATTTCCTGCCGTATACGGGTCGCAACGCTGGCATCGAGCGCGAGCAGTCCCGCGGTCTGTTCTACGAGGCCATGGAACTGGAGGAACTGCGCAAGATTGTTGGAACCGGCGCACATATGGTCGATGTCGGTGCCAACACCGGCAACCACACCATTTTCTTCGCAGGGCCAATGAAGGCGGCGTCGGTAACGCCTTTCGAAGCCTTTCCCGGTACGGCCGAAGTTCTGCGGAAGGCCGTTGCCAGAAACCGACTGACCAATGTCGACCTGTCGCATCTTGGTATCGGCGTTGCGCAACAGCCGGGCAGGGCGAAGCTTGTATTTTCGACACGCGGAGGGCTGGGGGCGACCAGCCTTGTACCTGATCCCAATGGTGAAATTGGTGTCGCGACGCTGGATTCGATGGTATCCGGCACTGTCGACTTTGTGAAAATCGATGTCGAGGGGATGGAAATGCAGGTTCTCGCAGGGGCGCAGAGGCTGATCGAACAGTCGAAGCCGCTGATTTTTATAGAGATTGCCAACGCCAACACGATGGTTTTCATCGAATGGCTGGGTCGCATGGGCTACAAGGTGGTGCGCATCTTTACCGACAAGGGCCATGCCAACTACCTGATTGCTCCTGAGAGCGTTACCTGATGCGTTTTCTGGTTACCGGAAGCGCTGGCTTTATCGGCTTTCATGTGGCGCGGCGCCTGCTGCGTGATGGGCACTCGGTGGTCGGCTTCGATGGCGTGACGCCCTACTATGATGTCAGGCTCAAGCGTCGACGCCTGTCGCATCTCAACCAGATGCCGGGCTTTACAGCGGTTGAAGCGATGCTCGAAGATGACGGAGCGCTGGACGCTGCGGCAGAACTGGCGCCGCCGGATGTCGTCATACACCTCGCTGCCCAGGCCGGCGTTCGCTACAGCATCGAGGATCCGGCTTCCTATGTCAGCGCCAATCTGATCGGCATGCTGAAGGTGCTGGAACTTTGCCGCGCCATCGGGCCGAAGCATCTTGTGTTTTCCTCGACCAGTTCGGTCTACGGAATGTCAGAAAAGCCCGAATTCGTTGAATCCGATACGACCGACAGGCCGGTTTCACTCTATGCTGCCACCAAGAAGTCCGGCGAGGTGATGGCGCACTCATATGCACATCTGTTCGGCGTCCCGACGACGGTATGCCGCTTCTTCACCGTGTATGGTCCCTACGGTCGTCCAGACATGTCGCTGTTCAAGTTTGTGCGCGCAATTCTGAACGATGAGCCGATCGACGTCTTCGGCGAAGGCCGGCATGAGCGCGACTTCACTTATGTCGACGATCTGGTGGAATCAATCGTGCGGCTTGTCGATTGTGTGCCGGAGATTGGCAACCCTGTGCAACAGGACGGCATCATGGACTCTTTGTCAGCGGTTGCACCTTACCGCGAGGTCAATATCGCGGGCGGCAAGACTGTCGGATTGATGCGCTATATCGACCTGATCCAGGAAATTCTCGGCAAGCGGGCGCGCCTTAACATGCTTCCGATGCAACCTGGCGATGTTGTGCGGACCACAGCATCTCCGGCTCTTCTGATGGCATTGACTGGCTACCAACCTGACACGGATATAAAGAAGGGCCTCGAGAAGTTCATCGATTGGTACCTTAGCGAGATCCACGACACATCGGCCCGGGCCGGCCCGCGATGAACCTCGACGGCAAAAAAATAGCCGTCATCGGGCTCGGCTATGTCGGGCTACCGTTGGCAATGGAGTTCGCGCGGACGCGACCCGTGATCGGATTCGATATCAGCACTGTACGGATCGACGAGTTGAGCGGCGGCCACGATTCGACGCTGGAAGTGGACACCGAGCGCCTCTTCGGCGATGCAACGATTACCTTTACCGACGCGCCTGATGACCTGAAGGCGTGCGACATCTTCATCGTCACCGTTCCAACGCCGATCGACAACGCCAATCGTCCTGACCTGTCGCCGCTGATCGGCGCGACCGAGCTCGTCGGCGCGGCGATGCGGCGTGGCGCAGTGGTCGTCTATGAATCCACCGTCTATCCAGGCTGCACACGTGATGTCTGCGTGCCAATCCTTGAGAAGGCGTCCGGGCTTACCTTCAACGAGGGTTTCGTGGTTGGATACAGCCCCGAGCGGGCAAATCCCGGGGACAAAAACCATCGGCTTACCAACATCGTGAAAGTCACCAGCGGGTCGACGCCGGAAGCTGCAGCCGCCATTGATCACTTGTACGCGTCGATCGTCACGGCAGGCACGCACAGGGCGAGCTCGATAGAAGTAGCCGAGGCCGCAAAGGTCATCGAGAACACACAGCGCGATCTCAACATCGCCCTGATGAACGAACTCTCGATCATCTTCAACCGCCTTGGCATAGACACGATGGAGGTTCTGGCCGCAGCCCAGACCAAATGGAATTTCCTGCCGTTCCGGCCAGGCCTTGTCGGAGGACACTGTATCGGTGTCGACCCCTATTACCTGACCCACAGGGCGCAGGAGGCCGGGTATCATCCGGAGGTCATCCTGGCGGGGCGGCGCATCAATGACGGCATGGGCCGCTACGTAGCCGACCGGGTGGCCAGGCTGATGATGAAACGCGGCTTTCCCGTGGTCGGCAGCCGCATCCTGGTGATGGGGCTGGCTTTCAAGGAGAATTGCCCGGACATCCGCAATTCAAAGGCAATCGACATTGTCCACGAACTTGAACAGTTCAATGCCGCGGTCGACGTTTGGGACCCCTGGGTTGCGAAGGAGACACTGCGTGCAGAGATGGGAACGGCTGCCCTTTCCGAGCCACCGTCCGCCAACACTTACGATGCTGTCATCGTCGCTGTTGCGCACCGCCAATTTGTCGAGGCCGGGATTGCTGGCATTCGTAAATTCGGCAAGGAGGGCGCCGTGCTGTTCGACGTGAAGAGCATCTTCGCAAAGCATGAAAGCGATGGCCGCCTATAGGCTGGCATCTGGTCAACAGCCCGGCGACAGAAAATCGCCGGGTCCGTAACCTACATCGTCGCGCCGATCTGCCAGGGCACGAACTCGTTGTCGCCGTAGCCCAGTTCTTCCGACTTGGTCTTCTTTCCGGAAGCCACGGCCAGAATCTCGTGGAAGATCTCCTCGCCTTTTTCCTGCAATGTCACGCCGTCGAGGATGTCGCCGCAGTTGATGTCCATGTCGTCGATCATGCGCTCGTACATCGGCGTGTTGGTCGCAAGCTTGATCGACGGCGTCGGCTTGCAGCCATAGGCCGAACCGCGGCCGGTTGTGAACGCCAGCATGTTCGCGCCGCCCGCAACCTGGCCGGTAGCAGCGACCGGGTCGTAGCCGGGCGTGTCCATGAATACGAAACCCTTTTCCGTCACGGGATCGGCGTAGTGGTAGACGGCGTTCATCGTGGTGGAGCCGCCCTTGGCCGCCGCGCCGAGCGACTTTTCCAGTATGGTCGTCAGGCCGCCTGCCTTGTTGCCGGGCGAGGGGTTATTGTTCATCTCCATGTTGTTGCGGGCAGTGTAGTCCTCCCACCAGTGGATGATCTCGATCAGTTTCTCACCCACTTCCTTGTTCTTCGCACGACGCGTGAGCAGGTGTTCGGCGCCATAGATCTCTGGAGTTTCGGAGAGGATGGCCGTACCGCCATTCCTGACCAGCATGTCGGCGGCGACGCCGAGCGCCGGGTTGGCGGTGATGCCGGAATAGCCGTCCGACCCGCCGCACTGCAGGGCCAGCATGAGTTCTGAGGCGGGCAGCGTCTCGCGCCGCGCCGCATTGACGGTCGGCAGCATCGCCATCACGGCCTCGACGCCCGCTGCGACCGTCTTCTTCGTGCCGCCTATCTCCTGGATCGTCATGGTCCGGAAGGTCTCGCTCTCCTGCACGCCGTAGGCTTCCTTGAAGCGCGGTATCTGGAACCCTTCGCAGCCGAGGCCAACCATGATGACGCCACCCATGTTGGGGTTGGTCGCATAGCCCCAGGTGGTCTTCTTCAGCGTATCGAAGATAACGCCGCGGTAATCGATGACGCAGCCGTTCGCCTGCTTGAGCGCCACGATGCCGTCGATGTTGGGATAGTCGTCGAGGACGCCCGAGCGCTCGATTTCCTTGGCAATGAAGCCAGCGACGGTCGTCGAGCAGTTAACGCTGGTCAGAATGCCGACATAGTTGCGGGTGCCGGCCTTGCCGTTGGCACGACGGAAGCCCTCGAAGGTGGCCTGTTCACTGACCGGCAGCACATTCTCCGGCCGCGCGCCCTCAGCGATCTGGTAGTCGCGCTCGAAGGCGCCGTGCTCGGGGCCCATGTCGCAATTGTGCTCGTGCACCCAGTCTCCAGGGACGATGGGCTGCTTGGCGAAACCGATGATCTGGCCAAATTTCCTGACGGGTTCGCCCTGTGCGATTGGCACGACGGCCACCTTGTGGCCGAACGGGATGCGCTGGCGGGCGGCTATGCCCCCGGCGACGGTCGCGCCGGGCTCGGTCCTCTCGGTCGCGACAAGCACATTGTCTTCGTCGCTCAAGCGAAGGGTCTTGGCTGCTTTTTCCAACATTCAGATCATTCCAGATTGAGGTTGACCATCTACAGCAGCATGCATTGGGACGCCACCAGTGGTTTGCTGTGGTTGCCGAATGGGGGTTCAGCCGGTAGGCGCATCGTTGCGCATAAGCCCCTCGGCTTTCAGTTCGCGCCATAGGTCCTGGGGGATCGGCTTGTCGAGGATTTTTCGGTTGCTCGTGACCTCTTCGACGCGCTGCCCACCGGGAATCATGGATACGACTGCCGGATGCATCAGGGGGAAATGCAAGGCTGCCTCGATCAGTTCGACGCCATGGCGCCTGCATGTCGCCTCGATACGGGTGACCCGTTCGATGATCTCAGGCGGCGCTTCGGAATAGTTGTAGTAGGCGCCAGGTTTGGGGCCGCTGGCCAGGATACCAGAATTATAGGGACCGCCGAGCACAATGCCGATGCCGCGCCGTTCGCAAAGCGGCAGAAAGCTCTCCAGCGCCTCTTGTTCCAAAAGAGTGTAGCGTCCTGCCAGAAGGAAAAGATCGAAGTCGCCACGCTCGGCAAGCGTCTGGCAGACCTGCCATTCGTTGATGCCGCCGCCAAACGCCTTGATCACGCCCTGGTCTCGCAGCGCCAGCATGGCGTAGTAGCCAGACTGCATAAACTCCTCGATGCGCGCGTCCGATGCCTGCTTCGATCCATGCGTAAAAATATCCAGATCGTGAACAAAAAGAATGTCGATACGGTCGACGCCGATGCGCTCCAGCGAGGCCTCGAACGAGCGCATGACACCATCGTAGCTGTAGTCGTAGATTTCACGCCGGGACGGTGTTTCAAAGAACTTGCCAATGCCGGTGCGCTCGTCTGTCGGACAGGCGGCAAGCAGGCGGCCGGCCTTGGTCGACAAAACGTAGTCGTCACCTTTGTGGCCGCGCAGGAACGCGTTGAGCCTCGTTTCGGCCAGTCCGAGCCCGTAGAGCGGAGCCGTGTCGAAATATCGACACCCTGTCTCCCAGGCTTTGTCGAGGACGGCGCGCGCGTCCTCATCGGCGATGGCGCGATAGAGATTGCCAAGCGGAGCGCTGCCAAAGCCAAGTTCGGTGAACTGCAGCCCGCTCCCGGTGCCGCGCTGCCAATGCCTGATGTTCATTAGGATCGGTCCTCCGGCGCGATATTAGCACAAGTTGCAGCAGTCAAAACCCCTCTCGCAACGTTGGACAGAGGCGAGCAGCATTGCTAGATTCCAGTTCTGACAAAAAGCCGATGCGCCTTGGCATCGCCTGAATTTACGGCTGACGCATCAAGCTTGCACTGGGGGACTGTCTGAATGCTCAAGGGTATCAATCCGCTGCTCAATGCCGATGTGCTTCAGGCGTTGGCGGCGATGGGGCATGGCGACGACCTTGTCATTGTCGACAGCAATTTTCCTGCCGACTCTGTGGCGCGGCAGACACCATTGGGCCGGCTGCTCCGCATAGAAAGCGCGACGGCTGCCGAAGCCGCAAAAGCCGTTCTTTCTGTCTATCCGCTCGATACATTCGTCGAGGATGCGGCCGCTCGAATGGAAATGGTGGATACACCCGATGAAATTCCTGCGGTCCAGCATGAGGTCCAGACGGTGATTGATGCTGCGGAGGGCAGAAGCTGGCCGATGATCGCAATTGAGCGATATGCCTTCTATGAGCGCGCGAAACGCGCCTACTGCGTAATCCAGACGGGTGAGGGTCGGTTTTTCGGCTGTTTTGCGTTCCGCAAGGGTGTCATCCCGCCATCCTGATCATCGGTTATCCGGCGATTGACCAGCCATCCGTTCAGCGGACTTGGTTCGCGACAAATGGCAGCCGCCGCACCATGTACCGTTCTGTCTGGAGCGATCTGGGGCTTGTTGATGGCATGAAGCCGAGCTTGCGATAGAACTCGCTTGCTCCCTTGTTGGCGGGATCGACATCCAGGAACATTCCTTTCGAGCCGTGCGAGGAAAGCAACTCCATAAGGAACGTCATTGCCCTTTTGCCTATGCCGCGACCCCGCGCCTGTTCCAGAAGGTCGATATGACCGTGCGAAGGGTAGCTGGCGACGATGTTGTTATCCACTGGTTCAGGGTGATGGATCATGTGCCGCGCCCAGTCACTGCCGCGCCACGTGCCCCGGTCCGGACCGGGGTCCGAAATCTTTCTGCGCAGTTGCGGATACCACTCGGCTTCAAGGCGCTTGTTGAAGGCAGCAGTATCGCGCGCACCGAACAGATAGCCGCAAACGCCGCCTGGAGAATCCACGACGAAGGCCATTTCCGGTTCGAAGACGCGGTAGGGCAGACAATAGATCTGGCCGAGCAGGTCGGGATCGTCCTCCCGGCCGCTGGCATCCTTCCCCGCATCGCCGGTAAGCAGGCAGACGCGGCTGATGGCGGCGTCATCTGCGACAGTCGCCACACGAAGGCTGAAACCGTCGCCGAAGTCCAGCAGCATCAGGGATTGATTCGGAAGTTGGCGCCTTCGGGAAGTAGCTGACCGCCGTCAACAACGATGGTCGTTCCCGTGATGTAGCTAGCCTCGTCCGACGCCAGGAAAAGAAATGCGTTGGCGACGTCGCGCACATGGCCGAGACGCCCGAGCGGGATGGCATCGCGCATCGACTGTATGAAATCCGCTGAGCGATGCTCACCGACGCCTTCTGTCTCGATGTTGCCTGGCTCGACGCCGTTGACGCAGATGCCGTAGCCGGACAATTCGAGGGCTGCGGCGCGGATGAACCCGTTGATGCCGGCCTTGCTGGCCGAGTAATGCGCCTGACCGGGCATGGTCACGTGCGGTCCGGTGATCGATGAAGTGAAAAGCAGTCGGCCAGAGCCTTGTGCCTTCATGACGGGCAGCGCAGCGCGCGCGGCGAGGAAACAGCCCTTGAGGTTGACACCCAGAACCCGGTCCCAATCCTCCGGTTCGATCTGCTCGATCATCTGCCAGGGATAGATGCCGGCATTCTGCACCAGAATGTCGAGACTGCCATGGTTCTCAAGGGCCAATGCGACGGCTGCCTTGGCATCGTCGAAACGCGAGATGTCGGTGGCGATGAAGTCTGCGCCAAGATGTTTGGCAGTGGCCGCACCGCTTTCGGGCTCGCTGTCGGCCATGACAAGTCTGGCGCCTTCCTCGGCGAAGCGCGTGGCGACCGCCTTGCCGATACCACGCGCTGCACCGATGACGAGCGCAACTTTTCCGTCGAGACGTCCGGTCATGCGAGCTTCTGCCTGATGGAATGCTTTGCCGTGTCCAGCAGCACGGCGGCCAGAACGAGAAGGCCGTGGATCACCTGCGTGTAATGGGCGGGAAGACCCATGAGATTGATCGCGGTGTTGATGGAGGACAGAAGCAGCACGCCCGCATAGACGCCTGGCAGTGCACCGACGCCTCCTTTCAGGCTCACACCGCCAATCACCACTGCCGCGAAGGCATTGAACAGCATGCCAGTGCCGAGATTGGCCGTCGCGCCCGAAGTGCGGATGGCAAGAAGCCAGCCGGCCAGCGCTGCCGTTGCGCCGGCGAGAATGAAGGCGAGCATGAGGATGCGGTCAACCTTTATGCCCGCCCGGAAAGCCGCGGCCTCATTGCCGCCGATGATGATCAGGTGCCGGCCAAATCGGGTCTTGGCCATGACGAAGGAAAAGCCGACAAAGCAAAGGATGGCAATCCAGGCCGTCAGCGGCACACCGACGAGGCGCTGGATGCCGAGCCAGCGGATGGCCGGCGCCAGGTCTTGCGCCGATCGTCCGCCTGAAACAGCAACGACCAGGCCGCGAACCCATATGAAGGCGGCGAGCGTAACGATGAAGGCGCTCATCTTGACCTTGACCACAAGATAGCCATTGAGAGCGCCGATCAGGGCGCCGACCGCAAGGCCGGCAAGCAGCGAAACCGGCACGGCAAGCCATGCAGGCGTAAGTTCGATGCCCATGCCGATGCCGGCTGAGCAGAAAAGGATGCCCGTCGCCATGGCGCTCAGCGCCGCGACGGACTCCACCGAAAGATCCATGTGGCCGGAAATGATGACGAGTGCCAGGCCGATGGCCATGACGCCGAGGACGCTCGATTGTTCGACGATATTGGCGAAGATGCCAATCTGGAAATAGTGCGGGATCGTGGCCGAAAAGATGATCAGCACGGCCAGCAGCATGAACCAGACGAGGTTGTCGAGAATGAACTCGAGGACGCGGCGGCTGCGCAGGGTCATCAATGGGGCGAACTCCGTGAGAGGACCGGACCGCCAAGCTGGCGATCCGGTTGAAGTGTGAGCCTATTCGACTGATTTTATGGTGTCGGTCGGGGGCTGCATGTTGCCCCAGAAGGCGGGGTTGTCGATGTTGTCCTTGGTGATGGCAGCACCTGGGATCTTGATATTCGGACCCCATTCTTCTGCCGTAACCGTCGATTTCAGGCCGAGCACATCATATTCGCCGGGCTTGATTTCATCCTTGGCAACGATCTTGTCCATGAACATCGCAACCGCCGCAGCCTGTGCGTAGAGCGGCTGCTCGACTTCGACCTGCATCCATCCCTTGCGGATGAGATCGAGTCCGACGGGCGCGCCGTTCGAGCTCATGACGTAGACATCGCCCGGCTGCTTGCCGGCCGACTCAAGAGCGGCCACCGCGGCGACCGAAAGGTGGGCAGCGTGGTTGAAGATCAGGTCGATATCGGGATTGGCCAGCATTTGGTCGGCAACAATCGTGCCGGCATTGCTTGCTTCCCACTGCATGGCTGGCTTCGAGACGATGGTGACATCCGGGAATGCCGCCATCTTTTCCTCAAATCCCTTCTGGATGTCGAGCGTATAGGGGTCGCCCGGATCGCCAAGAACCTGCAGCACCTTGCCCTTCACGGCGCCATTCTTTTCCTTGAGCAGGCGTTCCACTTCGGCTGCCGCAACATAACCGATCTCAATCGTACCGGCGACCGAAGTAAAAGCCGATGGTGTCGACGTGATCTGGCGATCGAATTCGATCACCGGGATGCCTGCGGCCATGGCCTTTTCGATCGACGGTTTGAGAGCATTGAAGTCGACCGCGGCAAGGATGATCGCCGCCGGCTTCAGCGCAATGACGTCGTTCATTTGCGATTGCTGGACGTCTGTCTTGTTGTCGGCATTGAGGGTCGTCATTTCGTAGCCGACCTGCTTGAGGAACATTTCCAGCGCGCTGACCGAGCCGGTCTGGAATTCGTCGAGAAGGGTGGGCACCATGTAATAGACTTTGCCCTTCGCCTGGGCGAAGGCCGGCGTCAGCAGGGCGAGGGCCACTGCCAAAGCGCCGAAGATGGCGAGAAGTTTCCGCTTCATATCGTTCGCTCCTGTTGTGCCGGACCTTCCTGTCGCATGTCAGCCTGCCGATCCGGCATCGGTCAGGCTTTCTCCGGTGATCATGCTGATTACCGCGTCGGGACTTGTGTCTTTTCGCGCAACATCGCCCGCGACGACGCCCTGGCGGATCACGACGATCCGATCGGCGACCTGGAAGGCCTGCTGCATGATGTGAGTGATGATGACGACGCCGATGCCCTGACTGGCCACGTGCCGGATCATCTCGAGGCCTCGCCGCGTCTGTTCGACGCCAAGCGCTGCGAAAGGCTCGTCGAGCAGCACGAGCTTGCCGCCCCAATGGACGAACCTGTTGAGTTCGATGGCCTGGCGCTGCCCGCCGGACAGGTGCTCGACCTTGGTGCGAAGCGACGGGATTTTTGTTCCGGCGGCGGCCATAGCCTCGGCCACCTGCTCTTCCATGGCGTTTTCGTCGAGTACCGGTATGCCGAGGATGCTCCTGGTAAGCTCGCGGCCCATGAAGAAATTGGCGACCACATCGACGTTAGTGCACAGCGAAAGGTCCTGATAAACGGTCTCGATACCCTCAGCTTTCGCCTCGGAGGGTGATCTGGCAAGAAACGGCTTGCCCTCGAAAAGCATCCTGCCCGAACTCGGCTCCAGTCCGCCGGCAATGATCTTGACCAGGGTCGATTTGCCAGCGCCATTGTCGCCGAGCAGTGCCACCACTTCGCCTTTGCCGATCGTGAACGAGATGCCCTTCAGCGCTTCAATGGCGCCGTAGTTCTTCTTGATGCCGTCGAGCACAAGCAGGGGTTCTTTCATGCCGCGATGCCTTTCTGCCCGATGCTGCCTGGGTCGTCCCCTGCCGACGCGAACATCTGGCCCGATTGGGGTGACAAGACCCCGGCAATGGCCAACGCCGCAGCGCCACGCAGCACTGCATGCTGACCGCTGGTCGAAACGATGATCCGTGCAGCAGAACGGTCACGCCTGGCGGAAACCGAATTCGACAAAGGCGCCGCGGCTTCCTCCAGTGCAGCAAGAAGGGTCGGTGATCCCAGTCCCCCGAGAATGATTGTCTGGGGGTCGAACAGGTTCTCGATCGTTGTGATGGCGGCGCGTAATATTGGAGCGACACTGTTGGCCCAATCGCTTTCGCCGGCGCCATTAGCGCGGCGGCCAAAGGCTTCAAGCGACAGGTAGCGTTCAAGGCAGCCACGATTGCCGCAAGGGCAGGGTTCACCGTCGGGTACGACCGGGATATGTCCGATTTCGCCGGCATTTCCCCACGCGCCGCGCAGCGTGACGCCGTCGTGAACCATGGCTCCGCCAAGGCCGAAGCCGAAATAAAGATAGTAGAAATCCGTGAAAGCCGCGCCCAGGCCATAGAGCCTCTCGCCGAGTGCTGCGGCTGCCATATCGGCTTCGTAGAATGCAGGCAGCCCCGACACTTCCGCAAGGCGCTCACGGAGCGGGACATCGCCCCAGCCTGCCATGGTAGTGGGGCCGACAAAGCTCATGGATTCGACGTCGAACGGGCCGGGCAGGGCGAGGCCAACGCCCAGCATGCGCCCACCGGGGCGAAGTTTCACAAGATCGCGGACCATGTCGCCGATTATTGAGAAGGCCTCGTCCGGCGTTGCGGCTGGCGCACTGCGGTGCAGGCTCTCGACGATATCTCCGCCCAGGCTGATCAGGGCAGCATCGATCCCGAGCGGCGTAACGTGAAGGCCAACCGCGTAACCCCCTTCAGGATTGATGCGAAGCATGGCTGGCGGCAGCCCGCGCCCCTTGGGCTCTTCGCGCACCGACAGGACGAAGCCCTGGTCTTCAAGTTCACGCACAATGGTCGAGACCGTTTGCACAGTCAGGTGGACCAGTTCGGCAATGCGGCCGCGCGTGATGGGTCCTTTGAGCCTGACGGATTCAAGCACGATCCGGCGGTTGAAGTGCCGGCCGGACTCCTGATTTGTGCCTCGCAAAGCCATCGAGATTGTTCCCAGCTATCGCAGACTAGGCGCGGAAAAAACATTTAGTCAAATGAAATTCGAAAAAGAATATGGCTGGCTTGCGCAATGACGCCGGGCGCGGCTAGGGTCACTTTCCAATCGACTGCGCACAGGAGCGAGAAGATATGTCAACCATCGACGAACGCCTGGAAAACCTTGGATTGACCCTTCCGCCTGTCCCCGAGCCGCTCGCCAATTACATTCCGTGGCGCGTCGCTGGCGACCTTCTTTACGTTTCGGGTCAAGGCCCGAGGCAGGAGGATGGCAGCTACATGGTTGGACGACTGGGGAGAGACGCATCCGTCGACGATGGCTACGAGGCTGCGAGGCTTACCGGCACGCACCTGCTCGCTGTTGCCAGGCACGCCGTAGGCGACCTGTCGCATATCGAGGCTGTGATCAAGCTTTTCGGCATGGTCAATGCGGAACCTGACTTTGCCGATCAGCCAAAAGTCATCAATGGTTGCTCCGACCTGTTGGTAGAAGTGCTGGGGGAGGCTGGTCGCCACGCGCGCTCGGCTGTTGGGATGGGGTCATTGCCCAACCGCATGATGGTCGAGATCGAGGCCATCTTTTTGATCCGGAAAGCGTGACCATGAAGTTCGGGTCGATCGAAGAATTGAA
>JBBSOT010000025.1:0-27762 GCA_038259455.1 Hyphomicrobiales bacterium
ATGCGGCGGCGCCATTCGAGGTAGAGCGACGATTGCGCGCCCTCACTGTTCGACAAGGCCAGCCTGCGCTGGGCTTCGGTCTCCGCTCCAACCAGATCGGCAAGTGCCTCTGCCTTCAGAAGATCAAGCTTTCCGTTCAGAAAGGCGCGGCGGGTGAACTCACCGGCCTCCGCATGGCGGACACCCTGGATGCCGACGAGGCGTTCGAGCATCGCTGCAACGACTGCCTTGCCGCCATGGATCTGGAATTCCGCCGAGTCTTCGCCGGTGAAGCTATTGGACCCTGGGAAAAAGAGAAGAAGCCCGGAATCGATGCTCGAGCCGGCCCGGTCTAAAAAGGGCCGGTAGGTCGCATGTCTTGGGGAAGGGCAAGAGCCGGCGATCGTTTCGATAGCGAATCGAGTCTGCGGTCCGGATATGCGAATCACGGCAATTCCGGACGGAAGCCGGCCGCTGGACAGGGCGACTATCGAATCAGAGAAGGCAATAGACATCGACGCTCCATCTCCGGAGCCATGGCCACACAGGCCAAGATCGTGGTTAGCGGCTGGTCAACGCGCGCCCAAGACTCGTTACGGTTGCGAATCGAGTCTTGGGCAGACTGGTGCCAAACCTAGGTATTCATCGAGTCGAAAAAGTCGGTATTTGTCTTGGTCTGCTTGAGCTTGTCGATGAGGAACTCGATCGCATCGGTGGTTCCCATGGGGGCCAGGATCCGGCGCAGAACGAAGATCTTCTGCAAGTCCTGCTTGGCAACCAGCAGGTCCTCCTTGCGGGTACCTGACTTAAGAATGTCCATGGCAGGGTAGATGCGCTTGTCGGCAACCTTGCGATCGAGCACGATTTCAGAGTTACCGGTTCCCTTGAACTCCTCGAAGATCACTTCGTCCATGCGGCTGCCTGTATCGATCAGCGCCGTCGCGATGATGGTTAGCGAACCACCTTCCTCGATGTTTCTGGCCGCACCGAAGAAGCGCTTCGGGCGCTGCAAGGCGTTGGCGTCCACACCACCGGTCAGAACCTTGCCTGACGAAGGCACGACCGTATTGTAGGCGCGGCCGAGGCGGGTGATCGAATCGAGCAGGATGACCACGTCGCGGCCATGCTCGACGAGGCGCGTGGCCTTTTCGATGACCATTTCGGCCACCTGGACGTGGCGCACCGCCGGTTCGTCGAAGGTGGAGGACACGACCTCGCCTTTGACCGAACGCTGCATGTCGGTGACTTCTTCCGGCCGCTCATCGATGAGCAGCACGATCAGGTAGCATTCCGGATGGTTTGTGGTGATCGAATGCGCGATGTTCTGCAGCAGCACCGTCTTGCCGGTACGTGGCTGCGCGACAATCAGGGCACGCTGGCCCTTGCCGAGCGGCGCCACCAAGTCGATGACGCGCGACGAAATGTCCTTGCCGGTCGGATTGTCGACCTCCATCTTGAGGCGCGACGTCGGGTAGAGCGGCGTCAGATTGTCGAAATGGATCTTGTGTCGGATCTTCTCCGGATCGTCGAAATTGATCGTGTTTACCTTGAGCAGGGCAAAATAGCGCTCGCCCTCTTTCGGGCTACGGATCGGACCTTCGACAGTATCGCCAGTCTTCAGAGAGAAGCGGCGGATCTGCGAAGGCGAGATGTAGATATCGTCCGGACCGGGCAGATAATTCGCATTTGCCGAGCGCAGGAAGCCGAAACCGTCCTGCAGCACTTCGACAACGCCATCGCCGATGATCTCGATGTCCTGGCCGGCCAGTTTCTTCAAGATCGCGAACATCAACTCCTGCTTGCGCATGACGCTGGCATTCTCGACCTCGAGCGATTCGGCGTAAGCGATCAGCTCTGGCGGCTTCTTGTTCTTGAACTCGGCGAGTTTCATTTCTTGCATGGATAGACTCTGGGTGTGCAATACGGGGAAATCGATCAACGGAATGCGATGATCGTCAACGGCGGCCAGCTGAAGCGGTGAGGCGGCACGCGACGAAGAAGGAAGAATCGCCTTTTAGCCGCGACGCCTGCAAAGAGCAAGGCAGGATTTGCCCGGCGCGACGATCAGAATGGTTTGACGATAACCAGTATAACGATCCCGATCATCAGCAATGTAGGCACTTCATTGACAATGCGCCAATGTCTTGCCGGCTTCTGGTTGCTGTCCGCGGCGAAGCGGCGGACCGAACGGGCAAGATAGTCATGCATGGCCGACATGGCCAGCACGAGAGCGATCTTGGCGTGCAGCCAGCCGCCATGAAAGCCGAAAACTATCCATGCGAGCCACAAGCCGAACACCCAGGTGACGATCATTGCCGGGGTCATGATGGCGCGCAGCAATCGCCTTTCCATGACCTTGAAGAGTTCGGACTGTGGCGATCCGACAGCAACATCCGCATGGTACACAAACAGGCGCGGCAGATAGAGCATACCTGCCATCCAGGCGATGACCGCGATGACATGGACGGCCTTCGCCCAAGCGTAGAGATTTTCAGGATCAAGCCAGAAGATGAGTGCTGCCAGCGCGACAAACACGGCGAGCGCCATTGCCGCGCGACGCATTGCCAGAGCACCGCCGCCGGCTTTATCGGCGGGCGGCACATTGCTCATCGACCGGCGCCCTTGCGAACCTGCTCGACCATGGCTTCGACATGCGCGAGCGGCGTATCGGGCGTGATGCCATGGCCAAGATTGAAGATCAGGGGTCCGTTGCCGAGCGCCCGCATAATGGCGTCTATGCCATCGGAGAGCGCTTTTCCGCCGGCCACAAGTCGCTGCGGATCGAGATTGCCCTGGACCGGCCCATCGGACTGGAGGCGCTGCGCCTGCGATAGCGGCACCGTCCAGTCCATGCCGAGCCCAGCGGCGCCTGTACGGGCACGGTAGCTGTCGTAGTGAGGTCCGGCGCCCTTGGGGAAGGCGATGACCGGTACATGCGGATGAGCAGCCTTGACCAGACGAATGATCTCGGCCACCGGCTCAACGCAGAAAGCGCCAAAACTTGCCTCGTCAAGCACGCCCGACCAGGAGTCGAATATCTGGACCGTATCGGCGCCGGCCTCGATCTGCCGGATGAGATAGGCGGCCGACTGCCGCGCCAGGATGCTCAAAAGCTTCTTCATCGCTTCCGGATGACGATAGGCAAACAGCCTTCCCGGCGCCTGGTCTGTGGTTCCGTGGCCGGCAATCATGTAGGTGGCCACCGTCCAGGGAGCACCGCAAAAACCGATCAGCGTCGTCTGTGATGGCAATTCTGCGCGCAGCCTCCGCACTGTCTCGTAGACAGGCGCCAGATGATCATGGAACCCGTCCGTTGGCAGGCCGTCGACCTCATCGGCATTTATCGGTGTCAGGAGCGGGCCACGGCCTTCCTCAAAGCGCAAATCGCGACCGAGCGCATGCGGTACAACCAGGATATCGGAGAAGAGGATCGACGCGTCGAAGCCGAAGCGCCTGATCGGCTGCAGCGTCACTTCGACGGCAAAGTCAGGGTTGTAGCAGAGGTCGAGGAAGCTTCCTGCCTGCTTCCTGAGCTTCCTATACTCCGGCAGATAGCGGCCGGCCTGCCGCATCAACCATATTGGCGGAGGCGTCGCGGTTGCACCCTTCAGAACCTCCAGCATGATGCGGCTTTCAGCCATCGAATCCCGTCCTCACAGCTTTCTCTTAAAACTAAAGAAATTAGTTAATTTCTGTCTTCTGATTCTTAGAGTCTGTGGGAATCGGTTGTTTGTCGTCATCCCCAGATCGGTGTCGGATTTCCACCGCGGAAATCCTTTAGCAGATTACGTTGAAAAAGGATAAGTCTGGGGAGCAATTCAATTTCATCAGCCAACGCAACCACTTGGCCGGTATCAAAACCGGTGCCATCCGACGCCGGGCTCTTTGCGACACAGTTTTCCCCAGAGTTCGGCACGGCGGTCAAACGATCTTCACGCGACAGCGAATTGTGGACAAGCAGGCATCTGATACAGTCGCCTTTCACGACGGGGCATGCGGACCCTGTTCTATCCACAGCAGACCACAGCCCCAGGCCGACCCTGTGAACAAACCTCAAAGCTTCTTCCACCTGCATCTGATTTCGGATGCCACGGGCGAAACCCTTCTTGCGGCAGGCCGCGCCGCCTCGGCGCAATACAAGGATGCGCGCTCGATCGAGCATATCTATCCGCTGATCCGGACCGACAAGCAGCTGATGAAGGTGTTCGAGGACATCGAGGAAGAGCCCGGCATCGTGCTCTACACGGTTGTCGACCAGTCACTCGCACGCCAGATCGACGAACGCTGCGCTTCCATGGGCCTGCCATGCGTTTCGGTCCTGGAGCCGGTTCTGACGGTGTTCCAGTCTTATCTCGGCACGCCGGCCGGCCGGCGCGTCGGCGCGCAGCATGTTCTGGATGCCGAGTATTTCAGGCGCATCGATGCGCTCAACTTCACCATGGAGCATGATGACGGGCAGCTGCCCGACGATATCGAGGATGCCGATATCGTGCTGATCGGTATTTCGCGAACCTCCAAGACGCCGACCTCGATCTACCTCGCCAACCGCGGCATCAAGACCGCCAACATTCCGATCGTGCTCGGCGTACCTGTGCCCGACAGCCTGATCAATGCCAATCGGCCGCTGATAGTAGGGCTGGTCGCCACTGCCGAGCGCATTTCGCATGTCCGGCAAAACCGGCTTCTCGGCTCGACCCCGGGTTATGATTCGCAGGGCTATGCCGACCGCTCGACGATCACCGAGGAACTGACCTATGCGCGCAAGATCTGCACCCGCCATGGCTGGCCGATGATCGACGTCAGCCGCCGGTCGATCGAGGAGACGGCCGCTGCAATCGTTGCCCTGCGCGGCAAGACGCGTTAGGGCGCGGCAACCACACAATCGGGAACATCATGACTGAAACGATCATCCTCGCCTCTGCCAGCCCCTTTCGCCGCACAATGCTTGAGAATGCCGGGCTTGCCGTCGAGGCCGTGCCGGCCGAGATCGACGAACGCATGGTCGAGCAAGCACTCGATGGCACGGGCTCAACGCCGGAGGATGTGGCTCTGGTGCTGGCCGAGGCCAAGGCACTGCGGGTGAGCGAAGCGCGCCCCGGAGCGCTGGTGCTCGGCTGCGACCAGACGCTGTCGCTGGCCGGCGAACAGTTTCACAAGCCGGCGGACATGGAAGCGGCGCGGCGCACATTGCTTGCGCTATCCGGCAGGACGCATCATCTGAACAGCGCTGCGGTTCTTGCGCGCGATGGCGAGGCGCTGTGGCGGCATTGCGAAACCGCGAGCCTGACCATGCGCAAGCTTGAACCGGCCTTTATCGGGCGTCATCTGGCGCATGTCGGCCAGAGCGCGCTGGCGAGTGTCGGCGCCTATCAGATCGAGGGCGCCGGCATCCAGCTGTTCGAGAAGATCGAGGGCGACCATTTCACCATTATCGGCCTGCCCTTGCTGGCAGTCCTGAAGGCGCTGCGTGGCATGGGCGCCATCGATGGCTGACCCGGCCGTGAAAGCCTTTGTCTGCGGCCATCCGATAGCCCATTCAAGGTCGCCGCTGATCCATGGCTTCTGGCTGAGGCAGTACGGTATCGTCGGCAGCTACGAGGCGATTGACGTCGTGCCCGAAGCCTTCGGACAATTTGCGGCAACGCTGGCCGACCAGGGCTTTTCCGGCGGTAATGTCACCATACCGCACAAGGAGGCGGCTTTCGCGGCGGTCGCCCGTCGCGATCCGGCGGCCGAAATGATCGGTGCGGTCAACACGCTGTGGCTCGACGACGGTCAGCTGGTCGGCGGCAATACGGACGCCGAAGGCTTTGCCGCCAATCTGGATGAATTCGCGGAGGGCTGGGAAGGCCGGGGGCCAGCGGTCGTGCTCGGGGCAGGCGGCGCGGCGCGCGCGGTGATCCATGCGCTCAAGGAGCGCGGCGTCCCGGATATAAGGATCGTCAACCGGACGCTGGCTCGAGCGCAGGAACTTGCCGATCGCTTCGGGGCCGGTGTGTCGGCGCACGCAATAGATGCCACGTCGGAACTGCTCGGCGATGCCGGCCTGCTGGTCAACACCACCGCCCTTGGCATGGACGGCAATGCCGGCCTGGCCGCCGATCCGGAGCACCTGCCGGACGGCGCGATCGTCACCGACATTGTCTATGTGCCGCTCGAAACGCCGCTGCTTGCCGCCGCCAGGCGACGCGGCCTGAAAACTGTCGACGGGCTCGGCATGCTGCTGCACCAGGCCGCGCCGGGCTTCGCGCGCTGGTTCGGCGTCAGGCCGCAGGTCACGGCCGGATTGCGCAGCCTGATTGTCGCCGACATGGAGAGTCACGCATGATCGTGCTCGGCCTGACCGGCTCTATCGGCATGGGCAAGTCGACGACGGCCAGGATGTTCGTCGAGGCAGGCGTCCCGGTGCATGATTCCGATGAGGCGGTGCATCGGCTCTATGCCGGGGTTGCAGCGCCGCTGGTCGAGGCGGCCTTTCCAGGAACGATGCGCGAAGGCGCGATCGATCGGAGCCTGCTGGCAGCGCAGGTAATCGGGAAACCGGACGCAATGAAACGCCTGGAAGCGATCATCCATCCGTTGGTGCGGGCCGACGCCAAGGCGTTTCTAGACCGACATCGCGCCGACAAGGCGCCGCTCGTCGTGCTCGACATACCGCTTCTGTTCGAGACCGGCGGTCGCGAGCGGGTCGACAAGGTGGTCGTCGTCACAGCTCCCGCCGCCGTGCAGCGCCAAAGGGTGCTGGCCCGGCCCGGCATGACGGTCGAGAAGTTCGAGGCTGTCCTCAAGAGCCAGGTGCCGGACTGCGAGAAGCGGGAAATGGCCGATTTCATCATCGAAACGGGCGAAGGCATGGACGCCGCGCGGCGCGCCGTTGCGGCGATCATTGCCGATCTGACCGGGGGAAAGGACGGGCGCGGCCCCGCCTGATGCTTGCGGCGGGCGCCCCAAATGCCCATCCTTGCCGCTGAAAAAGGGGTGATTCGTTGCGCGAGATCGTCTTCGATACCGAGACCACGGGGCTTGATTCACGCGAGGAGCGGATCATCGAGATTGGCTGCATCGAGCTCGTCAACAGGTTCCCGACCGGCCGCGTCTTCCACGAGTATCTCAACCCGCAGGGCCGCGAGATCCATCCAGATGCGCAGGCCGTGCATGGCATCAGTGCCGCAGACCTCGTCGGAAAGCCGAGTTTCGCCGATATTGCCGACGAGTTCCTGACGTTCATCGATGGCGCCAGCCTGGTCGCCCACAATGCCGGCTTCGACATGGCCTTCGTCAACGCGGAACTGGCCCGTATTGGCCAGCGGGCCGTCGATCCCGGGCTTGTCGTCGACACGCTGCAGCTGGCCAGACGCCGGAATCCGATGGGTCCCAACTCGCTCGATGCGCTATGCCGCCGCTACGGGATCGACAACAGCCGCCGTACCAAGCACGGCGCCCTGCTCGATTCGGAACTTCTGGCGGAAGTCTATGTCGAGCTGATCGGTGGCAAACAGGCGGCACTGGGCCTCGACAGCGCCATGTCCCGATCGAACGGGAACAATCAATCCGTCTCGGTGGAGATCAGCATCCGCAGCCGGCCGGCGCCATTGCCGCCGCGCCTCAGCGAAGCCGAGTTGCACGCCCATGCGCTGCTCGTCGCCGAGCTTGGCGACAAGGCGGTATGGCTGCGCATCGGCGACAGCACAAACGCCGCATAAAAAGACCCGGCGCGAGGCCGGGTCTTTCGCGAATCCGCTGAATGCTGGAAATGGGTCAGCTGACCGGTGGTTTGGCCTTGGCCTGATCGTCAGCCATCTTCTGCTGGAACATCTGCGCGAAGTCGATCGGATCGAGCATCAGCGGCGGGAAGCCGCCATTGCGGGTCGCTTCGGCGATGATCTGGCGGGCGAACGGGAACAGCAGCCGCGGGCATTCGATGAAGAGCAGCGGCAGCATGTGCTCCTGCGGGAAGCCCTCGATGCGAAACACGCCGCCATAGATGAGTTCGACGTTGAACAGCACGTCCTTCTCGAAGGAGGCCTTGGCCGTCAGCGTCAGATTGACATCGAACTCCTTTTCGGAGATCGGATTGGCATTGACATTGACGTTGATGGCGATGTTCGGGGCCTTGTCGCGGCCACGCAGCGAGCCGGGCGCTCCGGGGCTTTCGAAGGACAGATCCTTCACATACTGGGCAAGCACGTTGAGTGCCGGCTTGGCGACATTGCCATTGCCGTTGGATACTGCGCCTTCCGGCTTTTCGTCTTCATTGGCCATGAGCCGGTTCCCTGTCTGCAGCCGCGCACGGCCCGTTTCAAATCGCGCGTTGGCTAGCATGGCCGGCAGGGCAAGACAAGGTTCCGGTCGTTGCGGACAGGCAGGACAGGAAGGGGCCCGAACCGGCGGGTCCGATCAGTCGCGGTCGATCCTGCGCCACGGTGAATCATCGTCGGATCTGGCGGAATATTCATCCTGGTCGAGGTCGATCGTCTTGCCTCGGGCGGCCGGCCCGCGCCGCGAGAAGCCGCCAAGGCCGCCGGTCGTGACATTGACCCGGCTGCGCAGGAAGCGCCAGGCGAGATCGCGGATCGGAGGCACGAACAGCAATATGCCCATGATGTCGGTCACGAAGCCCGGAATGACCAGCAAGATGCCGGCAAGCAGGATCATGACGCCATGCGCCAGTTCCCGGCTCGGGTCACGTTCGGCCTGCAACTCGGCCTGGATGCGTGCCATCAGGCCGAAACCCTGAAACCGCATCAGAACGCCACCGAGCACGCCGGTCGCGATCACCAGGGCCAGTGTCGGCAACACACCGATCTCGCCGCCGACAATGACGAAACCTGCGATCTCCAGGAAAGGAAGCGCCAGGAGAAAAATGGGAATGATGGGCAGACGCATCAGGGCGGGGGACTTTCGCTTGCTAACATCGGCGCAGAAAATGCACGCCGCATTTCATCGGCCAGCAGCTTCTTCGGTTACTCCCGCTGGCACATCGCCATTTATATAGGTATGCAGGCCTTTGATTTGAATGATGACGGCATGCGTTCTATATGCAGGTATTGTAGCCTGCGGCGCTCAAGAAGCCGGAGACAAGGGATCGGTTGGCGGAAGACATGGAATTCTTCGACTTCGGCACGTTATTTTTCCTGGTTGCGGCGGTGGTGATCTTTTTCCAGCTGCGCAATGTCCTGGGTCGTCGCACGGGCAATGAGCGGCCGCCCTTCGATCCATACAGCGCGGCTCGCAAGACCAAGGAAGAGCAGGAAAAGTCCGAGAACGTCGTGTCCTTGCCGCGCAAGCGTGGTGTTGCCGACGAGCCTGTCGAAGACCCCTATGCCGCCATCGACGCTTTTGCCAAACCGGACACCGATCTGAACAAGGGCCTGCGCGCAATCCGTGACGCCGACCCGACGTTCAGTCCCAAGACATTCGGCGAAGGCGCCAAGATGGCGTACGAGATGATCGTCCTTGCCTATGCCGACGGTGACAGGAAGACGCTCAAGAACCTCCTGTCCAGCGACGTGTACAAGGGTTTCGTCGACGCTATCGCCGAGCGCGAGGCCAAATCGGAAAAGATACAGTCCTCCTTCGTCGGTATCGACAAGGCAGACATCATCGCAGCCGAGATGAAGGGCGGCGAAGCCCATGTCACCTTGCGCATTGTCAGCGAGCTGATTTCTGCCACCCGCAACAAGGCGGGCGAAGTCATCGACGGCGATCCGGAAACCGTGGCCGAGGTCAAGGATGTCTGGACGTTTGCCCGCGACACGCGCTCGCGCGATCCGAACTGGAAGCTGGTCGCGACCGAAGAGGAAGACTGAGTCTTTCTCCGGTACCGGAGCCATTGCCGTGCCGCTGTCGTCGCTCTTCGAACAAACGGCTTTTTCGGACCTGCCGGGCTGGAGCGAAGACAACCAGCTGGCAGCCTTTGAGGCTTTTAGGCGCAGCGCCTTTCATATTCAGGAAAAGCCCTACCGGACCGGCGCGCTTGGCATCGAGTTCGAGGCCTTTGCCGAAGCCTACGGCGATTCACGTGAAACATGCGCGACGGATGATTCGGGTGCCCGCGCCTTCTTCGAGCGCCATTTCGTGCCTGCCCGGATTTGCCAGACTGATCCACCGGGCCTCGTCACCGGCTTTTACGAGCCGCAGGTCGACGCTTCTGCGATAAGGACCGACAGGTTTACGGTACCGCTCCTCGCACGCCCTGCCGATCTGGTAGACGTCGATGACGGCAACCGGCCCGCCGGCATGGACCCTTATCTTGCCTTTGCCCGTTCGACGCCCGAAGGGCTTGTCGAATACCATGACCGCGCCGCAATCGAGCGCGGCGCGCTGGATGATCGAGGGCTCGAGATAGCCTGGCTCGAAGACAAGGTCGATGCCTTCTTCATCCACGTGCAGGGCGCGGCTCGGCTTGCCATGACCGATGGCAAGACCAAGCGGGTGACCTATGCGGCCAAGAGCGGCCAGCGGTTCTCAGGGCCCGGCAAGATGCTGGCGGAACTGGGTGAGATCAAGCTGCAAGACGTGACGATGCAGTCAATCCGCGCCTGGTTCAAAGCCAATCCGGACAGGATTGACGGGATACTGTGGCGCAACCGGTCCTACATCTTCTTTCGCGAGGCGGCCGTGGATGACGAGATGCTGGGGCCGATTGCCGCCGCCAAGGTGCCCTTGACGCCGGGCCGCTCAATGGCGGTCGACCGGCTGCTGCACACATTCGGCACGCCATTCTACGTCGATGCGCCGGACCTGACCGCTTTTGACGGAAGGCCATTCAGGCGACTGATGATCGCCCAGGATACGGGTTCTGCCATTACCGGCGCGGCGCGGGGCGATCTCTTTGCCGGGTCGGGCGATGCGGCAGGCGCGATCGCCGGGACGGTTCGCAGTGCGGCCGCTTTCCATGCACTTTTGCCAAAATCGCTGGTCAGTGCGTCATGACCCCGCGTCCTTCCAGAAAGCTCAGCGACGAAGACCGGGTGCTGTGGAGTCTTGTGGCCCGCTCGACGGTGCCGCTCAAGGGGCGCGCTGCGGTCGATGTTCCTGTGCCCGCGGCAACCAGGCCAGCAGGCTTGCCGAAGCCGGCGGCCGCTGCGGCAAAGCCGCGCGTCGACGCGGCCACACCGACAACGCCGCCAGCCCGTCCTGCCCCAAGACCTATTATCGACCGACCGACGCTCGACAAGCTGGCCAAGGGAAGATTGCCGATCGAGGGCCGCGTCGACCTGCACGGCATGAGCCAGGACGAGGCCTATTTCCTTCTGCACTCTTTCCTGCAGCGGGCGCATGCCGGCGGCCTGCGCTTCGTTCTGGTGATTACCGGCAAGGGGTCATCGTCGGGCGGCGACGGCGTGCTGCGCCGCGCGGTCCCGGGATGGCTGGCGACAGCGCCCTTCCGGATCCTTGTTTCAAGCCACGAGGAGGCTGCGCGCAATCATGGCGGCGGCGGCGCGCTCTATGTCCGCCTGCGCCGGCAGCCGGCCAGATGACGCCGTTTGGCGAGAAAATTCGTGATCTGCGGCGGCGCAAGGGCGTCAGCCAGAAGGAAATGGCATCGGCGCTGGGCGTCAGTGCTGCCTATCTGTCAGCGTTGGAGCACGGCCGGCGTGGCGTCCCGACCTGGGCCTTCACCCAGAAGATCATCGGCTACTTCAATATCATCTGGGACGATGCCGAGGAGGTGCAACGGCTGGCCGAAACCTCGCATCCACGCGTTGTCATCGACACGTCGGGCCTGTCGCCGGCGGCGACCGAGCTTGCCAATTTCCTGGCGGGCCGGATTTCGGAACTGGGAGAGGCCGAACTGACCGAACTGCTGGCGTTTCTTCGCGGATTGCCCAAGCCGTCACCCGACCGCTACGACGACTGAGTATCGAGCACTCTGGCTCCACTTAAAGCACGATGTCGGAATCCTGAAGCGCCAAGCGTCTTGAAGGAAGACGATGCATCAGGAGGCAGCGATGGACACAAGAAAGTGGAACGTGATTGGATGGGTGCTGTCAGGCCTGTTCGTGGTTTTCATGCTGGGCGCATCCGTGGCGCCGAAGCTCGCCGGCATGCAGGTGGCGCAAGACACTATGCGCCAGCTCGGCTGGCCGGACGGTTTCGTGCTGACGATCGGCATCATCGAACTCGTCTGCGTACTGCTTTATCTTTTCCCGAAAACCAGCGTCCTGGGCGCAGTGCTGACGATGGGACTTTTGGGTGGCGCGATGGCAACGCAGATGCGCATCGGCAGTCCGCTGGTTTCCCATCAGCTGTTCTCGGTCTATCTCGGCCTGTGCATGTGGGGCGGACTGTGGCTGCGCGCCCCGGCGCTGCGGGCGATTTTTCCGTGGCGCGGACAGGAGTTCTAGAACAGCGCCCTCAACTCCGGCAGTTTCTCGTTGACCAGCCAGCCGTAGTAGTTTTCTTCGGGCAGCCGGTCTGCAAGGCCCTGGGCGTTCCGTTTGCGGTTTTCGCTGCGCAGGGCGCGGGCGCGGGCCTCAGGGTTGCCGACATTGTAGAGCGTCGCGGTAACGCCAGGGTTCTGCGAAATGTCGAATTCGGCGATCTTGTTGTAGGCGTCGATCGACTTTTTCAGTGTAGCCGCGACGTAGGGCAGCGTCTGGTCCGGGTCCATGATGGTCTCGTAGACCTGGTTCGGCTTTCCGGCATCAAGCCGGGGCAGTCCTGAAACCCGATGCACGAGGTCGCTCATCTGCAGCGCCGTAAGCGGATTGAGCTGGCCGAGCCCGAAAGTCTGGCCGGCATAGAAGGGCTGGAAGAAAGTCGCGCTGAAGCGGTCGTTGGGAAACGCCTTTCCGTCGACCGTCTTGCCCCGGAAGGATTGGTTCCAGACTGTCTCGCGGCAGGCCCATAATTCGTAGCTGACGGAAATCTTCGTGCATTCGGCAAATTGCGGGCGGTTGACAAAATCTGTCACGTCCTCGCCATCGTAGCGAAAGGCGAGGCTGCTGCTCAGATAGGCGACGGCCTTGACGTAATAGGTTTGCAGCCGATCGTAGGCGTCGACATTATAGGTGTGCTCACCGACGATTGCGCCGACGATATGCAGGGGATCGATGCCGTAGGCCGCCGCCGCGGCCTTGATCTTGGACCGGAGCTTCTTGTCGTTCTTCAAGAGCGCATAGACCTTGCGGTACTTGGCTTCGAAGGTGGTGTTGCCGGCACTGGTTCGTCTTGTCGAGGCGCCCGGCACCTGCGGCTGCTCGACCGAGCGATTGCCGGGAGGGACCAAGGTGGCAGCGGCTGAACCCGCAACGCTGCCAGCAAAAACGACTAACGCCGCTAAAAGTGCCTGCCTGTTCATCCGCTGTCGCAACCCCGAGCCAACCCTTGGCAAACTAGATAATGCAAGGGCCCAAGTCGAGCCCCGTCAGGCCGGCGGCGGTGCGCGCTGGCGGCCTGTTCAACCCGACACCACGGAACAAGGGCGGAATTTAGAGGATGAACCGCGAAAGGTCGGTGTTGCGGGCCAGATCACCGACATGCTTTTCGACATACTCAGCGTCGACAGAAAGCGTCGTGCCGTTCTTGTCAGGCGCGTTGAAGGAGATGTCGTCGAGCACGCGCTCCATGACCGTCTGCAAACGCCGCGCGCCGATGTTTTCGACGCTGGCATTGAGGTCAACGGCGATCTGCGCCAGCGAGTCGATGGCGTCCTCGGTGAAGTCGAGTGTAACGCCCTCAGTGTTCATCAGCGCGATGTACTGCTTGATGAGGCTGGCTTCGGTCTCGGTCAGGATGCGGACGAAATCGTTCTTCTCCAGTGCCCTCAACTCGACGCGGATCGGCAGGCGGCCCTGCAGCTCGGGCAGCAGGTCCGACGGCTTGGCGATGTGAAAGGCGCCGGACGCGATGAACAATATATGATCGGTCTTCACCGGCCCGTATTTGGTCGCCACGGTCGTGCCCTCGACCAGCGGCAGCAGGTCGCGCTGCACGCCTTCGCGGGAAACGCCGGCGCCCATCGTACCGTTGCGCACGGCGATCTTGTCGATCTCGTCGAGGAAGACGATGCCGTCATTCTCCGTCGATTCGAGCGCCTGGCGTACCACCTCGTCCTGGTCGAGCAGCTTGTCTGACTCGTCGTTGATCAGCACCGCGTAGGATTCCTTGACGGTCGTCTTGCGCGTCTTGGTCTTGGCGCCGCCCATGGCCTTTTGCAGCATGTCGTTGATGTTGAGCACGCCGATATTGCCGCCCGGCATGCCGGGAATGTCGAAACCGGGCATGCCGCCGGTGCCGGTGTCGGCAACCTCGACTTCGATCTCCTTGTCGTCGAGGTCGCCATCGCGCAGCTTCTTGCGGAAGGAATCGCGGGTCGCCGGGCTGGCCGTCTTGCCGACCAGCGCCTCAAGCACACGCTCCTCGGCATTGAGGTGCGCGCGCGCCTTGACGTCTTCGCGCATCTTGTCGCGGATGAGCCCGATGGCAACTTCTACGAGATCGCGAATGATCTGCTCGACGTCGCGGCCGACATAGCCGACTTCGGTAACCTTGGTCGCTTCGCCCTTGATGAAGGGCGCGCCGGCCAGGCGTGCGAGACGGCGCGAGATCTCGGTCTTGCCGACGCCGGTCGGTCCGATCATCAGGATGTTCTTCGGCATGACTTCCTCGCGCATCGTGCCTTCGAGCTGCTGGCGGCGCCAACGGTTGCGGAGCGCAATGGCGACGGCGCGCTTGGCGTCGTTCTGGCCGATAATGTGGCGGTCCAGTTCGGAAACGATTTCGCGGGGGGAGAAAGTGTCCATGAAAATACTCTTTAACAGCAGGAGCCGCTTATGTATGCGGCGGAAGCCTGCGTACAAGAGCGGCGGGCAACAGCGGCAGCAATGTGCGGCGAAGCACGTGCCAGCCAGCGCTAAGCAGCAGGACCAGCGCGCCGAGCACCAGAAGGGTGAGCGGGAAGGCACCGTCGCCGAGGCCGGCCTTCGCCACCAGGGCGCCGAAAGCGATGCCGGCATAGGACAGGCCGGCGACGAGGATGGCGCGCCGGTCGACAACCAGAGCAACCACCGCCAGCCCGCAAAATACCGCCAGAACGCTGAGCGCCGACTCAGTATCGAGCTGGCCGCCGTCGACAAAGCCGCTGACCAGCGGATGGACGATCAGCGGAGCGGCAAGCATGTGCAGCCAGAACGCGATGTCGGTTCGGCGGGTCTGCCGGTCCGGATCGCTGAGGTCGAAGCGCATGGCCAGAGCAAACACGCAGAGTCCGCAAACGAAAATCAGCGGAACGGTGGCCTGCGTGGCCAGGCTAGGCGCCAGCATGACGAACAGGGCAACGACGGATGCGGTGAGCGCCGCCATGCCGGCGGCAATCGTGATCGGGACACGAAACCTCAGATAATGCAGCGCTGTGGCAGCCGCAGTGACGAGCCCTGCCAAAAACGCCTGCCAGCCGGAGACGTCGGGGCCGAGCGAGAACAGGCGGGTCAGATGCCTGGGCTCGGCAACGGCCAGAAAGACGGAAATGGCAAGGATGAGCAGCAGCACGATGCTTGGCAGCGCCATGCGCCGCTTGCGGGTGAAATATTCGGCCAGCAGCCAGCTCGACAAGGCAGCGACCAGACCGGCGCCGATACCGCCGACGAACGCATCGCTGAAATAGACAAGCGCGCCGATGAACAGCACGATGCCGATGGTGACGAAGATGTCGCTGAAGCCGCTGATGAAGCGGAATTGCTCGTCATCCGGCGTGGGCTCGGCCAGGCGAGTTGCAGCCGCCTGTTCGAGAGCGCGCAACGCGGCAAGCTGATCGGGTGTGAGCAGGCCCTGCGCAACAGCCTGGTCCAGCGTGTCCTCGGAGATGGGACCGGGCATGGCTAGAGACCTCCCTGCCATGCCTTAACCGTATCGAGCGGATAGACCAGCATCAGGACATTGAGGGTGAGGTTGTCGCGGATCAGCCAGCCGACCGCCAGTTCAAAGGTCACGGCGAGAAGGATGATCAGCCACACCGGCAGACGCGCGGCCAGGAAGAAGCCGAACACCATGAACAGCGTGTCGGAGACGGAATTGATGACGCTGTCGCCGAAATAGTCGAGCGAGATCGTCGCCTCGCGATAGCGGTTGATGATGATCGGGCTGTTTTCGAGGATTTCCCAGGCTGCTTCGAGGAGAATGGCGAAGGAAAGGCGCGTCCATGCCGTCGAGCGGCGCAACAGCAGCCAGAACAGGAAATAGAACAGAAAGCCGTGGATGATGTGGGAAAAGGTGTACCAGTCGGCAATATGCTGGGAATTTTCCGAGCTGACCACGACGCCATGCCAGATCTTCACGTAGCCGCATTTGCAGATCCAGATGCGGCCCATCAGGTGCAGGATGGCGGCCTGCGCGGCGACGAGAAGCGCTGCGACGGCAAGGCCGGTCTTCCAATCGAAGCCCCAGGCAAGGGGTTCGCCACGGCGATAGGTTTGGGTCACGTGCCTCTCCTCAGTCCGAATCACCGGTAGGGGCACAAAAGCACATTTGCGCTGGATTTGAAGCAGCCGATGCAGCGGGCCGTTCGGCTGACCCTAGTCGTCGGCTTCCGCGTCACATGCCATCATCAGCGCCGGGCCATACTGGCTGATGCGTTCGCCGAACGCCTGGAAGCCTGCCTTTTCATAGGCACGGATGGCGCGCTTGTTGCCGGGATGCGGATCGATGATGACGCGCGGGCAGCCCTCCTCGAACAGGATCTCGACAAAAGCGCTGACCAGCCGCGACCCATGGCCGATGCCGACCAGCTCCGGCACGCCGATGGTGACGTCGATGCCGAGCGTGCCGAAGGGCTGGTCCTGATAGGGATGGTGATCCTCCAGATGCGGGTCGTAGCTCTGGACATAGCCGATCGGCGTGCCGCCGAGCTCGACGATCAGCGGCTCGGTCGAATCGCTCGCCATCGCCTCGACGATCTCGGCAAGCGGATCCTCCTGGCCATCGTTCCACCATTCGGCGACATGCGGCTCGGCCAACCACGCCGACAGCATCGGCAGGTCCGCCTCAGTGACGGCCCGGAAATCGTAGCGGAAGTCAGCCTTTCGCGGCATCGATCGTTTCGACGACAAAGCTGGAATTGGTGTAGACGCAGATTTCCGAGGCTATCTTCATTGCGCGGCGCGCGATTTCCTCGGCATCCATGTCGGTTTCCATAAGGGCGCGCGCGGCAGCCAGTGCGTAATTGCCGCCGGAGCCGATCGCCATGACGCCATGTTCGGGCTCCAGCACGTCGCCGGTACCGGTCAGTGCCAGCGAAACATCCTTGTCGGCGACCAGCATCATCGCCTCAAGCCGGCGCAGATAGCGGTCGGTGCGCCAGTCCTTGGCGAGTTCGACGGCGGCGCGCGTCAGCTGGTCGGGATACTGCTCGAGCTTGGCCTCGAGCCGTTCAAGCAGGGTGAAGGCGTCGGCAGTGGCGCCGGCAAAACCGGCAATCACATTGCCCTTGCCGAGGCGGCGGACCTTTTTGGCGTTGCCTTTCATGATGGTCTGGCCGAGGCTGACCTGGCCGTCGCCGGCAATGACCACCTTGCCGCCCTTGCGCACGGTCACGATGGTCGTGGCGTGCATGGTAAGTTCATTCGACATTTGTCTGCTCCGATGCAAGCGGTCCCGAAAAGGCAAGCCGCCCGGTACGAGGATGAGGTGGGCACTATGTATGCACCCGCCACAGGATTGCAAAGACGTCGACAAGCCGGAAACCATGGGCCCTATCGCAACTGGCATTCGGCGGTCCATGCTGTTAGAAGGCTCACGTTTTCGAACCGCAGGACCGCCACAATGAGCTCCCGTTCAGCCGAAATCAGCCGCAAGACCAAGGAAACCGAGATCACCGTGTCGATCGAGGTCGACGGCAGTGGCCGCAGCGACATGGCGACCGGCGTCGGCTTCTTCGATCACATGCTGGACCAGCTTTCGCGCCACTCGCTGATCGACATGAAGGTGCTGGCCAAGGGCGACCTGCATATAGACGACCACCACACCGTCGAGGATACCGGCATTGCGCTCGGCCAGGCGCTGGCCAAGGCGCTTGGCGAGCGGCGCGGCATCATGCGTTACGCCTCGATCGACCTGGCCATGGACGAGACGCTGACTCGCGCCGCGATCGACGTGTCGGGCCGGCCCTTCCTGGTCTGGGACGTGGCCTTCTCGTCGCCCAAGATCGGCACCTTCGACACCGAACTGGTGCGCGAATTCTTTCACGCGCTGGCCCAGAATGCCGGCGTGACGCTTCATGTCACCAACCTCTACGGCACCAACAACCATCACATCGCCGAGACCTGTTTCAAGGCGGTGGCGCGCGTGCTGCGCGCCGCAACCGAGCGCGACCCGCGCCAGCCGGACGCCGTGCCTTCCACCAAGGGCAGCCTGTCCTAGCCATGGCGATCTATGTCGTGATGGAGCCGCCGGGCAGCAAGGGAACCGAGGCAACGACCGGCGCTGTGCTCGTGCGCGATGCATTCGCCCTTGTCGCCTTCCTGCTGCCGCCGCTCTGGCTTCTGTGGCACCGGCTGTGGATCGAGGCGGCGCTGGCTTTCGCAGCCGGCGTCGGGCTGACGGCGCTGGGCGAAGTCGCCGGCCTGGGCCTCACCGGCGCGGCGCTGTCGCTGCTGGTTTCGCTCTATGTCGGACTTGAGGGAGCCGCCCTTCGCCTCAACGCGCTTGCTCGCCGCGGCTGGCGGCAATGGGGCGTCGTCGAGGCGGCGAGCCGGGACGAGGCGGAAATCCGTTATGTCGCCGGCGAAGTGCTGCGGGAACGCGCAGCTGAGGACGTGCGCCCGACACCGAGCACGGTGCCGCAGCTCCCGAGGCAGCCGGCGTCGGGTCCGGCTCTCGGCCTGTTCAGCTATCCCGGAAAGCCCTGACATGCGGGTAGCCATCATCGACTACGGTTCGGGCAATTTGCGCTCGGCGACCAAGGCGTTCGAGCGTGCGGCGCGCGAAGCCGGCATCGCTGCCGAGATTGACCTGACAGCCGATCCCGAGCGCGTCAGAAGTGCCGACCGCATCGTGCTGCCGGGGGTTGGCGCCTATGCCGACTGCGCTGGCGGCCTGCATGGGGTCGACGGCATGTGGGAGGCGGTCGAGGAAGCCGCGATCGCGCGTGGCAGGCCGTTTCTCGGCATCTGCGTCGGCATGCAGCTGATGTCGCAACGCGGGCTGGAAAAGACGATCACCAAGGGATTTGGCTGGATCGCCGGCGACGTCAAGGAAATCATGCCCGCCGACCCGGCTCTGAAAATCCCGCAGATAGGCTGGAACACGATTCACGTGAAACAGCCGCACCCGCTGTTCGACGGCATCGCGACAGGCGAGAACGGGTTGCACGCCTATTTCGTGCACTCCTACCATCTTGACGCGACGGACCCCCGCCAGATTATCGCGACCACCGACTATGGCGGCGCGGTGACGGCGGCCGTGGCCAGAGACAATCTGGTCGGCACACAGTTCCATCCCGAAAAGAGCCAGGCGCTGGGCCTGGCCCTTATCGCCACTTTCCTGAGGTGGAAGCCATGATCCTGTTCCCGGCCATCGATCTCAAGGACGGCCAGTGCGTGCGCCTCAAGCTCGGCGACATGGCGACGGCCACTGTCTACAATGACAGCCCCGGTGCGCAGGCCAAGGCCTTCGAGGCCCAGGGTTTCGAGTGGCTGCACGTCGTCGACCTGAATGGCGCGTTCCAGGGCCAGAGCGTCAACAGCGCGGCGGTCGGCGCCATCCTGCAGGCGACAAGGAACCCGGTGCAGCTCGGCGGCGGCATCCGCACGCTTGAGCAGATCGAGGATTGGCTGGATCGCGGGCTTGCCCGCGTCATCCTCGGCACAGTGGCGGTGCGCGACCCGGACCTTGTGAAAAAGGCCTGCGCACTTTTCCCCGGCAAGATTGCCGTCGGCATCGACGCCAAGGGCGGCAAGGTGGCCGTCGAGGGCTGGGCCGAAGCCTCCGAGCTTGGCGTTGTGGAACTGGCGCAAAAATTCGAAGGCGCCGGCGTCGCCGCGATCATCTACACCGACATCGACCGCGACGGCGTGCTGGCCGGCATCAACTGGGCGTCGACCATCGAATTGGCCGATGCCGTGTCGATCCCGGTGATTGCCTCGGGCGGCCTGGCATCGATGGCCGACATCGTGCGCATGACCATGCCCGATGCGCAGAAGCTGGAGGGCGCGATTTCCGGGCGTGCGCTCTATGACGGTCGCATCGACCCCGCCGAAGCGCTGGCGGTTCTGTTGAAGGCAAGCGGGCGCACGGCATGACCCTCAAATCACGCGTCATTCCCTGCCTCGACGTCAAGGACGGCCGTGTCGTCAAGGGCGTAAACTTTGTCGACCTGATCGATGCCGGCGACCCTGTCGAGGCGGCGCGCGCCTATGACGAGGCAGGTGCCGACGAGCTCTGCTTTCTCGACATCACCGCGTCGTCCGACAACCGCGAGACGATTTTCGACGTCATCGCCCGCACCGCCGAGCACTGCTTCATGCCGCTGACGGTGGGCGGCGGCGTGCGCCAGGTCGCCGACATCCGCAAGCTGCTCCTCGCCGGCGCAGACAAGGTGTCGATCAACACGGCGGCAGTAAACAATCCGGATTTCGTTGCCGAGGCTGCCGACAAGTTCGGCAACCAGTGCATTGTCGTCGCCATCGATGCCAAGAAGGTTTCAAAGGCCGGCGAAACCGATCGATGGGAGATCTTCACGCATGGCGGGCGCAACAAGACCGGCATCGACGCGGTGGAATTCGCGCAAAAGGTCGTCGCTCTTGGCGCCGGCGAAATCCTGCTGACCTCGATGGACAAGGACGGAACCAAGTCCGGCTACGATATCGCCCTGACGCGGGCCGTGGCCGATGCGGTGCGCGCCCCGGTGATCGCATCGGGCGGCGTCGGCACGCTCGATCACATGGTGGAAGGCATACGCGACGGCCACGCGACAGCGGTTCTGGCGGCCTCGATCTTCCACTTCGGGACCTATTCAATTGCCGAGGCCAAGGCCTATATGGCTGAAGCCGGCCTGGCCATGCGGCTCGACGCCGCCGCCTGACGGTACAGGAGGGTTCCATGACCACGTTTTCACTGGCCGATCTGGAAAAGATCATTGCCGAACGGGCCGCTTCCGGCGATGCGCAATCCTGGACGGCAAAGCTTTTTGCCGGCGGCATGGAGAAGGCCGCCAAGAAGCTCGGCGAGGAGGCGGTCGAGACGGTGATCGCGGCGGTCGGCAAGGATCGCGAGGCCGTGGTCTGCGAAAGTGCAGACCTTGCCTATCACTGGCTGGTCGTTCTGGCGCTGGCAGGTGTTCCGCTTTCGGAGGTCATGACCGAACTGGAGCGCCGAACGGCGCAATCGGGCATTGCTGAAAAGGCTGCCCGGCCGGGCCAGGCCTGACGTGCAAAGGATTATGGATCCGATGGACCAGCTGGCGCCAAACGAGAGATATTCGCCCTATCGGTTCTTCTCGGCGGACAAATGGGCCGAGTTTCGTGCCGACACGCCACTGACGCTGACACCCGAGGAAGTCAGAAGGCTTTCCTCGCTCTACGATCCCATCGACATAGACGAGGTGCGCCGCATCTATCTGTCGCTGTCGCGCCTGCTCTACGCCCATGTCGAGACCAGCCAGATGCTGTTTCGGCAGCGCAAGGCATTCTTCAGTGCCGACGACGTGGTCAAGACGCCCTATATCATCGGCATGGCCGGCTCGGTGGCAGTCGGCAAATCGACCACGGCGCGCGTGCTCAAGGAATTGCTGGCGCGATGGCCGTCGAGCCCCAAGGTCGACCTTGTCACCACGGACGGCTTCCTGCTGCCCAACGACGTGCTGCGGCGCGAAAACCTCATGGAGCGCAAGGGCTTTCCCGACAGCTACGACGTGGGGGCCCTGCTGCGCTTCCTGTCGGCGATCAAGTCGGGCGAGCCGAATGTGCGGGCGCCGATCTACTCGCATCTGGTCTATGACGTGATGCCGGGTGAATTCGTAACGATCGACCGGCCAGACATACTGATTTTTGAAGGGCTCAACGTTCTGCAGCCGCGCGAACTGCCCAAGGACGGAAATTTCGTGCCCTTCGTCTCCGATTTCTTCGACTTTTCGATCTATATCGACGCCGATGAGGCGCAGATCCGGACATGGTACATCGACCGCTTCATGCGCCTGCGGGAGACTGCCTTCCGCAATCCGGATTCGTTCTTTCACCGCTATTCGAAGCTTTCCGACGATGCGGCTTCAGCCATCGCCGAGGGCCTGTGGAGCAACATCAACCTGAAAAACCTCAGGGAAAACATCCTGCCGACGCGACCGCGCGCTGACCTGATCCTGCGCAAGGGGGCCCGTCACCTGGTCGAGGAAGTGGCGCTGCGCAAACTTTAGAGCCGGGCTTAAAGCTACCTTAACCGCACTTTCCTACTGTCTGACGCACGATAGAACCCAACAGACAGGCTTGCGGCAGACGATGAACGCGCCTTTCCTGCAGTCAGAGCGACCATCGCGGGACCAGATCGCTGCTCCCGGCAGTGGTGTTTCGACGATTGCCATCGTCGTTCCGGTCCACAATGAGGAAGCGGCGATTGCGCCGTTTCTCGAGGCGGTTCGCCAAAACACTGATGCCCTTGCCGATCAGGGCCTGGCCTTCGAATTCATCTTCGTCAACGATGGCAGCATCGACGCGACGCTCGACAATCTGGTCGCAGCACAGGCGCTCGATCCGCGCATCCGGATCATCGACCTGTCGCGCAATTTCGGCAAGGAAGCGGCGATGACCGCCGGTCTAGACGTCTGCGATTGTGATGCAGCCATACCCATGGACGTCGATCTGCAGGATCCGCCCTATGTGATCCCCCTGCTGATCGAGAAGTGGCGCGAGGGCTACGAGGTGGTGCTGGCCAGACGTGCCGATCGGTCAAGCGACGGCTTCATGAAGAAGCGGTCAGCCTCGATGTTCTACCGGGTCCACAACTACCTCGCGGCGCAGAAGATCCCGCGCGACGTCGGCGATTTCCGCCTGGTTGACCGCCAGGTGATCGATGCGCTGCGCGCCCTGCCCGAGCGGCGGCGCTTCATGAAGGGACTGTTCGCCTGGGTCGGGTTCAGCACCGCGACAGTCGAATATGTCCGCGACCCGCGCGTGACCGGCCAGTCGAAATTCTCCGGCTGGAAGCTATGGAACTTCGCACTCGAGGGCATAACCAGCTTTTCCAGCGCACCACTTGAAATCTGGACCTATGTCGGCGCGACAATCTCCGCCTTCTCGTTTCTCTACGGCCTTTTGATCATCGCCAAGACGTTGCTCTTCGGCGTCGATGTGCCGGGCTACGCCTCGCTGCTGGTCAGCGTGCTGTTCCTCGGTGGAATCCAGCTGCTTGGCATCGGGATCGTCGGCCAGTACCTCGGCCGCGTCTATGCCGAGATCAAGCAGCGGCCGATCTACATCGTGCGCCGCACCTACGGGGGAACGCCCTGATGGAACTTGACGCCTATCGCCAGATGGCCGCCACCGAGGACGAGCATTGGTGGTTCTGTGGCCGGCGGACGATTGCCGAGACGGTGATCGGTGGACTTGGCCTGCCGAAGGACGCACGCATTGTCGAGATTGGGGCCGGCACCGGCGGCAACATCGCCATGCTGGAACGCTTTGGCGACGTACAAGCCGTCGAGATGAGCGATCTGGCGCGCCAGATCGCCTGGGAAAAGACCGGCCGCGAATTCCTCTATGGCTACCTGCCCGACCGGATTCCCGTTGTGCCCGGATCAGTCGACCTCATCTGCCTGTTCGACGTGCTGGAGCATGTTGACGAGGACGAGGCGTCGCTTGCCGCGATGCGCCGCCTGCTCAAACCCGATGGTCGCATCGTGTTGACGGTGCCGGCCCACCAGTGGCTGTGGAGCGCCCACGATGTCGGCCTGCACCACATGCGCCGCTATTCGCGCAGCCTTCTGCGCAGCCGAATCGAACAGGCCGGTTACCGGATCGACAAGCTGACCTATACCAACGCCGCGCTGTTTCCGGTGGCGATCATGGCGCGCCTTGCAGACAGGGTGCGCGGTGCGCGCGCCGCTTCCGGCCAGGCGATGCCGCCCAAGCCGCTCAATGCCGCAATGAAAGCGCTGTTTTCGGCCGAAAGAATGATCCTGCCGACCGCCGCGCTGCCCTTTGGCGTTTCGCTGCTCGCCGTGTTCAGCAAGGTCGATGCGCACGACGTGGCCGCGCCGCAGAGCGTTCCTCTGGCTGCCTGAGGCGATGCGCGCGATGGATGTCGCAACTCGCCTGATCGACGGCGCCTGGTCGTTACGGCTATCGCGTTTCCTGCTGATTGGAGGGGCATCGACCGTCCTCTACGCGGTTCTGGCGCTTGCGCTCTCTAACGTTGAAGGGGTCGGGGTCACCGGGGCGTCGATCCTCGCCTTCGGCATCGCGGCCGTCTTCTCCTATGTCGGGCACAAGTACATCACGTTTGTTTCCGGGGGTGACCACCGGTTCGAGTTACCGCGCTTCCTGGTGCTTACCCTCTTGGGCCTGGTGGTGGTTTCGCTCCTGCCTGCCATACTTTGCGGAGTTCTGGATCTCCCGGCAGCTGTTCCGATCGTCCTTGCCTGCGTCTTCATTCCCGCTGTCAACTATGTCGTGCTTGGCCTCTGGGTGTTTCGCGACGGATAGATTCCACCCGGCCGATCCTATCGCCAGCCAATCGACGCGGGACGTCTGGTTGGGGGGCCATTGGTTGATGTACCGGCCCAGATCAGGCTGGCACGTCTTGTTTCGGCCAGACTGTCGCAGCCGCGCCGTTCAAGGCTGAACGGCCTGCCATCGCCCACCGTACGAGCGAGTAGATCACGATCGTGGTGACCACCGAGAAATAGCCGTCGATGGCATAGTGCCAGGCAAGATACACGGAGCTTGCTATGACGAAGGCAACATAGGCAGACGCCGCCAGCCCCGCCTTGCGGCTGAATTCGAACAGAAACAGCGCGTTGAGCGTGACGAGCGCCACATGCATGCTGGGGAAAGCAGCGATGCCGGAGCCGAAGCCTGCCTCGCCCCGCTGCTGGGTGGCCCATAGGTAGTTCTGCATCCGCGCCGCGGAATGCATCCCTCCGTCGCTTTGGCCAAGGAATGCCAGCTGGCCGGCGAAGCGCGCCGCGTCGCCAGTGACGTTGCCATAGAATGCCGGCCCGGCCGACAGGAACATGCCGGCGAAGACATTGCCGATGACGATCCACAAAAGCACATAGCACAGGAAGTAGCGTGTCCGGATGGCGCGGGCATCGTATGACACGGCAACCCAGAACAGTGCCGAAAAGCAAAGGATGAACCAGCCCTGGTTGTAGTTCCACTCGATGAAGCCACGCACAAAACCGTTGGCGCCCACGGCGTAGAGGTAATGCCAGGGATCGCGGCCAAAATGCAGAATCCGGTCGATGTCAGCCTGAACTGCGTCGTAGGGAAAGCCACCCCACCAAATCGGGAAAGCATTCTTGAGCGAGGTGAAAGTGCCCTGAAAGATCATCATCGAGCAAAGCAGGATCAGCCCCGCGCCAAAATGCGCAAGGCGCTTGTCGGACAGGATCAGCCAGGCAGCCAGGCCACGCCTGCGCTCAAGCCGATGGACCACCTGCAGCAGGATCAGCAATGCGTAGAGGAATGGAAAGAAGACCAGGAATATGAAGGGCCAGGTCGGGAAGTAGGCCAGATAGGCGAAGGCCGAACTTTCTCCGGTGGCCGTGATCGCGACGATCCCCAAGGCGGCGTGCAGCGCGACGATCCCATAGATCAGCCAGTCGTCCCGGAGGATCGGCTTGATCCAGCCGAGAATTCCGGCGCATCGCCGGAAGCCCCGCGACGCGGCCGGCCCGCTCATCGGGGAGGAACCGGGCCTTCGCTCACGGCTCCTGGCAGGAAGCGGCCGCAAAGAAACCAAACCCCGAGCGCCGCGGCGACACCGACGATTCCGTCTACTGCATAGTGCCAGCCGAGATGGATCGAGCCGATGAAGATCAGAATCGCATAGACGAGGACAATGTGCCCAAAGCGCCGGCTGACCGCGTAGGCGAAGGCGACGAACAACGCTGCCTGAGCATTGTGCATGCTCGGCATGGCCGAAATGCCGCCTGGAAGGTCGCTTTGGCCGCTGTAGGTCTGCCACAGGGACGCCTTTGTCAGCGACGAAGCCAGCAAATGTCGGTCAGACACGTCCGACAGATATGCGTTCAGGCCAACGTATGGCGATGCCATGTCGTGCACGAATTCGGTGAAGTAACAGGGACCCGCAGAAGACAGCAGGGTTGCCATCAGGAGCCCGATCACCAACCAGCTGACGATCGTCGCCATCCAGAAGCGAACGCGAAGGCATGACGGGACGCGCGCACTGACGAAGGCGCCAGACCAGAACAGGAAGACCATTGGTACCCAGGATGAGTAAACCACATCGAGAAAGAATGTGGTCGGCGTCGATCCGAGCAGCGGGTGCAGCAGTTCCCAAGGTTGATATCCCCCGAACAGGGCAGCATCCATGCGGGCAAAGGTTGCATCCCACTGGAATGGCACAAGTTCGGGGATCAACATCTTGTTGTAGAGAAAGGCTGCCAGAAGGAGCGCAAGCACCGTGCTGGCAAACAGGAAGCGCACGGGCTGGCCCGAAACCGCCAGGCTGGAGAGCCCTTTTACCAGGCTTGAGACCGGCGAAGCCGTCCGACCCTGGGCCAAGGCGCGAAGGCAAAGGACGATGATGATGGCGCTGCCGGCAAGCACCAGAGTCCTCTTCACGCGGTCCAGATATTCGAACACGAATGGAAGAAACGTGTCGCCGCGAACCGTCGAAACGAGAATGGTGACAAGCACGAATACCAAAATGCAGAGATAGGGCAGTGACTGCGCGCGGATCTCCTGCCTCAACCACGCGGTGGAACGGCTCGCAACCGGCTGAAGTTCATCAATTTGAGCGTCAGTTGTCTGGAGAATGGTTATGGCAGCCTCCACCTTGGCGCAGATGAATAGCAAGCCAGGATTAATGAAACGTGAGCGGATCGTCGCTCAGGGCGCCGTGACCCGCCTCAGTGTCAGGTTGATTCGCCCGCCATTCTTCAGCAGCGCAGAGGTCGACGGGTAGATGCGGTCGACGCCGTGATAGGCCAGTCGCCCCTCGCCGCCAAGGATGACGACATCGCCGCTTTTCAGGCGGAATGAAACAGTGCGCTCGCCGCGGCCGGTGCCCCCAACCCGGAAAAGGCATTCGTCGCCAAGCGAGACGGAGACGACGGGGGCCGTGAGTTCGCTCTCGTCGCGATCCTGGTGCAGGCCCATTTTCGCCGTACTGGCGTAGAAGTTCACGAGGCACGCCTCAGGCGGGTGCGGGTAGCCAGACACTGTTTCCCACAGGCGCAGTAGCGCGTCCGGAACAGGCGGCCAGGGGTTGCCCGTAACCGGGTGGGTTGGCTGGTATCGGTAGCCGCGCTCCTTGTCGGTGACCCAGCCAAGCGCACCGCAATTGGTCATGCGCACGCTCATTTCCTTTCCGGTGCGCGGCATGGCGGGAATAAACAGCGGCGCTGACTGGACGACGGCCCGCACGTCTTCGACCAGCGCTTCCTGCGCTGCGCGGTCGAGATGACCGGGAATGTGCCGGACACCCTTCGGCAGAACCAGCATTTCGCCTCGAGCTCTCATGGGATGAAACCAGAAGCGGGGGGCGGGGTGGGGGCCCCGGGCGCCTTTGGGGCGGGAAACCGGCGGCGGGGAGGCGGGGGCGGGGTCCGGGGGTAGCACCGCCCGGGCGGGGTAGGTCTGGTGCGGGGGTTGGGGGCTCCGGGGG
>JBBSOT010000026.1:0-27727 GCA_038259455.1 Hyphomicrobiales bacterium
CGGGCTCGATCGGCGAGAGCCTGAGCGAACTTCAGGCCGATGTCGCCAGACCAATAGATGTAGGTCTCGAAATTGATCGTGCTGCGGGCAGCGGAGATGGCTTCCAGCATGGCCTGGAATATCCGGTCACCGTTGATCAAGGTCTCAATGCGGTTCGAGTCGAGCATCGCACCTTCCGACATTGCGCTCATGGTTCTGGCAAATGCGGGGTCGGAGGCCTTCATTGCAGAGGGCAGCGCGTGACTCACAGATTTGGAGGCGGGCGTAAGGTTCTGGATAATGAGCGTCAAGATGGCCCCGACGAAGGCGGCGCCCGCACAGATCAGGATCCAGCGCAACATCAGTCTCTCCCCCCACCCTTACCGGTGCGCACCGGCGCGCGAAGTCGACAACTCCGCCGACACACGCCTTTCAACTCGGCCTTTTGCCAATCCGGTCCTGCGTCCAGACTTGCATGTGGCGCAAAACGCGGCACCGAGCCAAAGGTTCAGCCTTTGCTCAAAGGCTCAAAGAACGCTCCACGAGACACCGCACTTACAGTGATTTCGGCTCGAAAACTGTTTTCCTGCCGACGCTCACTCCCACCCGACATCCGCAAGGTTTCGGGCAAAATTTCCATCAAGCCTCCGCCCGTAGCCACAGTTTCAGCTTTTCGATGTCGCCGTTCTCGACAGCCGCCGCGACCCGCCGACCAACTGCGGCGCCGAACTTGTAACCATGGCCCGAACAAGCCGAGACGATAAGGCATTTGCCCTTGTCATAGGCGGCAAACCGCTCGTCTTCGGTAAAGGTATAGGCGCAGGTCACCACCTCGGTGACCCTGTACTCGTTGATGCGAGCGATCGGCGGGGAAAACAGATTGCGGATCGCCTCGCCCTCGCTTTCCACCGGCTCGCGGTTCCAGTCGGCATCGCTGGTTTCGACCCTGTGCAAGCCGGAACCGAACTTCATGCCCGCGCCGCCGGTCGGCGGAATCATGTAGCCGTCAGTGGCACCACCGACATCGAGAATGACCGGAGCAGCGTCCCATACGGCCTTCAGATCCGCCGGCGGTTCGACATAGGCGAGCGCCGTTCGATAGGTGGTCAGGTCGCCGACAAGCTCGGGAAACAGTTTCAGCACCCAGGCGCCGGCCGTCACGATAACCCGTTCAGCCTGCATCGTCTGCCCGGATTCAAGTGTGACGCGCCCGGCATCGGTATCGATTGCCGTCACCTTGCTGCCTTCATAGACATTGGCTCCATGCGCGCGCAGCCAGCCAAGCAGGCCTGTCGCAATCTTGCGGCAATGCAGCGCGCCGCCGTCGACCGAGAAATAGGCATATCGAAATGTTCTGGCTTCAAGGAACGGCCATCGCGCGACGGCGGCGTCCGGGTCGAGCAATTCGATCGGAAAGCCGCCCGCCTCCATGCCTTCGCGGTATTCCTCCGCCTCGTCGCCCGGTTCGCGCGAGACGCAGAGGAAGCCGCGCTGGTCGAGATGGTTTGCGCCGAGGTCCGCCCAGACCTCATCCCACGTATCATAGGCCTCGGTGATCAGCGCGCCGTAGCCGGTCGAGGCACGGTAGGCGCGACGGATGATGCGGTGATGGTCGCCGGAGGCGGCCAGCGGATTGGGAATCTTGCCCTGCTCGACGAGGCTGACATTATGGCCGGCCTTGACCAGCGACCAAGCGGTAGAAAGGCCGGCAATGCCCGCGCCGACAATGATGATGTTCATGCTTTCCTCAAATTGCAGGCGCGGTAAAGGACGGACGCCCGATACGCGCAACATACGGTCTGGCTTCGGCTTGGCAAGACGGGCTAATCATTGCCGATGAGTGCTTCTGAAATGCCATCCTGTGTGTCCTTCGAGGATGCAAAACGTCGATTGAAGCTTGACCCGCATGATCGGCGCTTCTTCCACGATCCATACGAGGCCTATGCCTGGCTGCACGACAAGGGCGGCGGCCCATTCTTCTGGGAAGAGCTCGGTGTCTGGTGCTTTGGCGGGTTCGACGATGTGAACCGGCTGCTGCGCGACAGGCGCTTCGGCCGCCAGAACCCGGCCGGCATTCCCGACGGTCGCGGCGGAAATGCCGACCGGACAAATCTGACAGATTTCGACGCCATCGAGGCGCACTCGATGCTGGAACTGGAGCCACCGGTCCACACAAAGCTGCGCACGCTGGTCAATCGCGCGTTCGTGTCTCGCCAGGTCGAGCGGCTGCGACCGCGCGTCGAGGCGCTGGCCAACGAATTGATCGACCGCTTTCCGGCCAACAGGCCGGTCGACCTGCTGTCGGCGTTCGCTGCGCCCCTGCCGATCACAATCATCGCCGAGATGCTCGGCGTGCCAGTCGAGATGGGACCGCAACTGCTCGATTGGTCGCACGACATGGTGGCGATGTATGTGCCGGGACGCAGCCCCGCGACCGAGGACAAGGCCAACCGCGCGGCAGGCGAATTCGCGGCCTTCTTGCGCCAGTATGTGACCGAGCGGCGGAAAACGCCGGGTGACGATCTGCTCTCGCTGCTGATTTCAGCTCAGGCGGATGGCCAGAAACTCTCCGAAGACGAGCTGATCTCGTCGGTTGTTCTTCTGCTCAACGCCGGCCACGAGGCTACCGTGCATCAGGCCGGTAACGCCATCCGGGCCATCCTGGCCGCAGAGGGCGATCCGCGCCGGTTTTTCCCGTCGCCTGAGGCGACGGCTGCCACGGTCGAAGAATGCCTCCGCCATGACGCGCCGCTGCACATGTTCACCCGTTACGCCTATGACGAGATCGACATATCCGATGGTATCACCGTCAGATCCGGCGAGCAGATCGGCCTGCTGCTTGGCATGGCCAATCGCGACCCAGCCGCTTTTGTGGATCCGGCCAGATTTTGGCCGGAGCGGCCCGACCAGAAGAATGTCTCCTTTGGCGCCGGGATTCATTTCTGCATCGGCGCGCCGCTCGCCCGGCTAGAGCTTCAGGTGGGTTTGAAGGTGCTGTTTGAGCGGCTGCCGAAGCTGGCGCTGGCCGAGGAGCCGCTGTTCCGCGACTCGTGGCACTTCCACGGGCTGGAAAAGCTGATCTGCACGTTCGGCTGACTGTATTGAGGCGGCGGCTTTTGGCGGGTCAAATCGTTCGCGGAACGCGCGGCACCCCGACTGCACATTCCAGCGACTGGCGGTCCCAGTCGCCTAGCCTTGCTGCGGCATCATAGGTGCTTTGCAGGAAGGTCATCAATGCGGCCTCGGGGTCTTCGGCACGGCGCACGTCGTCGTAAGGCAGCAGGAATTCACCAAGGGTCGTGTCGAAATAGGCGGCGTCCGGTGCAACCACTGCGTCGGAAAAGCCTGCCGGTCCCGGATACGCGTAGGAATAAAAGGCCGGAAAGTCGATCGGCCCCCCGCCCGGCCAGAAGCCCGCAGATGACACTTCGTGGCTGTAGGCCTCGCAGGTGATTGCATCGGGCAGTGCCGGAATGCCACCGGGATGGAGTGGCGCACGGCGACCCGAAAAACGCGTCACGGCGAGGTCGAAACTGCCCCAGAACAGATGCACCGGGCTGACTTTTCCAAGGAATGCCGTGCGGAACCGCTTCATGACGCGGTCAACGGAAACGCTGGCGCGAAAGAAGCGCGTCACGGCATCGGCATCATAGGGCCGGTCTGCATGGTCGTCGGCAAAAGCCACCGGATTTGGCAGTTCGTTTGGAACACCATGGAAGTCCGCGGTGCCTCCGAGACTGCCGAGCATGTCCGTGAACCGGGCGTGGAAGCCGGAGACAGTGTCCGGCACAAGACTGAGCTGTGCCGTACGGCCATCGCTGTTCGAGCCCAGAAGTTTGTGGTCTATCAGGTCGAAAGATATCTCGATGCCGCCAGCGCCGTCAGGGATGATGCCGGTCGTCAAGCCGCGGGCGTTGACGTAGAGGCTGGCCTGCCAGGAGTGGTTGATCCATGGTGTGCGGGCCAAGCGGTACTTGCCGACAATCTGCGAATAGAGATGAAGTGCCGAACAGGTTTCGCGCCAGGGCGCATAGGGGATTTCCGGCCATTCGGTATTCATGTCTTTCCTCGACCAGTTGGATGCGCCACCAGGCGGTGGTGAATTTGTCGGCGCTGCACTAAAGCCTGATGACATATTCCTTGCGAGTCGTTTCAAGGACTTCCCAGCTTCCCTTGAAGCCCGGCCTCAACACGAAACTGTCGCCGGCACGCAAGGTCCATGCCTTGCCACCGTCCTCCACGATTACCGACACGCCGGACAAAATATGGCAGAATTCCCACTCTTCATACTCGATGCGCCACATGCCTGGCGTCGCTTCCCAGATACCGGCGTAAAGGCCACCTTCGGCCTCCTCGACATTCCATGTTCGAAATTTCGGATCGCCGCTCAGCAGGCGCTCGCGCTCTGGTGCACCCTCCTCCGGTTCGATTGCAGCGGTATCAATTGTGACAAAGTTTGACGCCATCATCTCAATTCCTGTGTCGAAATCATTACATCCACTCTGGCCCGATCATCAGCCGGGAGACATTGCATGCTGAAGAAGAGCACCTGGGAACGCCATGTCAATCCGTGGTCCGTGTGGACGCGGGTTCCCCTGTTGCCGTTGTTTGCGCTGGTGCTCTTCCTGCGCGGTCCGCTCGGCGTCTGGACGTGGGTGCTGCTTGCAGTACTCGTTGGCTGGACCCTGGCCAACCCAAGGGCCTTTCCGCCGCCTGCCTCGACCGACAATTGGGCATCGCGCGCCGTGCTCGGCGAACGCGTATGGCTCAACCGCAAGAATGTCCCTATCCCGCCGCATCACGCGCGCTGGGCGCTTGGCTTGTCTGCGGCAAGTGGGCTGTTCCTTTTGCCCGCTGTCTGGGGGCTCTATGTGCTGGACCCCTGGGCGACGGCCTTTGGAGCCATTGGCGCCTCGCTGGCAAAGCTGTGGTTCGTCGACAGGATGGTCTGGATTTACCAGGACATGCAGGACGCGACGCCGGAATATGCGTCCTGGCTCAGATAGAACAAAGGGCGCGCCAGGATCGAAGACGCGCCCTCGTGACGTTTGCTCCCGACGATCAGACCTTGGCGAGCGCCTGCTCGAGATCGGCGACGATGTCGTTGCTGTCCTCGATGCCGATCGACAGGCGAACCGTGTCCGGAGCAGCGCCGGCGGCGATCTTCTGTTCGTCGCTCAGCTGGCGGTGCGTGGTTGAGGCCGGGTGGATGACCAGCGAGCGGGTATCGCCGAGATTGGCGAGGTGCGAAATCAACTCCAGACCTTCGACCAGTTTGACGCCGGCGTCATAGCCGCCCTTCAGGCCGAAGGTGAACACGGCGCCCGCGCCAAGGGGTGAATAGCGCTTCTGCAAGGCGTGGTTCTTGTCACCGGGAAGTCCGGGATACGACACCCAGGCGACCTTGGGATGGTTGGAAAGCCAGCCAGCTAAAGTGATGGCGTTGTCGCAATGGCGCTGCATCCTGAGCGGCAGCGTTTCGCAGCCGGTCAGAATCTGGAACGCGTTGAAGGGCGAGATGGCCGGGCCGATGTCGCGCAGGCCAAGCACGCGGCAGGCGATGGCGAAGGCGAACTTGCCGAATGTCTCATGCAGCACGACCCCGCCATATTCGGGTCGCGGCTCCGACAGCATCGGGTAGTTGCCTGACTTCGACCAGTCGAAGGTGCCGCCGTCGACGATGATGCCGCCCATCGAATTGCCGTGACCGCCGATGAACTTGGTCAGCGAATGTACGACGATATCGGCGCCATGCTCGAACGGGCGCACCAGATACGGCGTTGCAAGCGTGTTGTCGACGATGAGCGGCAGGCCATGCTTGCGGGCGATGTTGCCGATCGCCTCGATGTCCACGAACTCACCGCCCGGATTGGCCAGGCTCTCGATGAAGATGGCGCGGGTCTTGTCGTCGATCTGGCTTTCGAATGTCGAGGCATCGTTGACGTCGCCCCAGCGCACGTCCCAGCCATAGTTCTTGAAGGCATGGCCGAACTGGTTGATCGAGCCGCCGTAGAGCTTCCTTGCAGCGACGAAATTTTCGCCCGGTCGCATGATGGTGTGGAAGATCAGGTGCTGGGCCGAGTGACCAGACGCGGTGGCGAGTGCGGCCGTGCCGCCCTCGAGGGCTGCGATGCGCTCCTCGAGTACTGCCTGTGTCGGATTCATGATGCGGGTGTAGATGTTACCGAAAGCCTTCAGCCCGAAAAGCGATGCGGCGTGATCGGCGTCATCGAAAACATATCCGGTGGTCTGGTAGATCGGCGTGATGCGCGCACCGGTGGCCGGATCCGGCTTGGCTCCGGCATGGATGGCGAGCGTACTGAAACCGGGAATTTTCTGAGACATATTGGTCCTCCAAACCTGCTTTTGTAAATCGGCGCTATCTTTGGCGAAGGCTAGCGGCGATTGCAAAGCAGAAAATGTCGTGGGACGCACGGAATTGAAACGTATCTGATACAAAGAGACCGTTTTGGAGCATGGTTTCGGCTATTTCTGGCGAATGCCGAAACTCTGAAACCCTGTGCGCATGACTGGCCGCTTTGACGACAGCACGCCGGAGTTCACGCCGGTCCAGCCGATTTCGCCCGATAGCCGGCCATATTCAATCTTGGGACAGCGGTTCATGACCACCTGGATGCCCTTGTCCTCAAGCTGCGCGGCAGCCTCGTCGTGACGGACACCGAGCTGCAACCAGATCACCTTCGGCAATGGATCGAGCGCCAGCACCTCGTCGACGATGCCGGGAACGGCGCTGGAATTGCGAAACACGTCGACCATGTCGATCGCGACCGGAATGTCGGACAGTTTTGCGTAAACGTCCTGGCCGAGAATCTGGCCGCCGGCCTGGCCGGGATTGACCGGGATGACGGAAAATCCCTTGTTGAGCAGATACTTCATGACGAAGAAGCTCGGCCGCACGTCATTGGCCGAAGCGCCGACCATGGCGATGGTCTTCACGCCGTCGAGAATGCCGGAAATGTAGGAATCGTCGTAGGAATCGTGGTTCATCCAACCGATGTGGCGCATGGCGTGCGATCAATCAAGCCGCATTGCAACCGCCGAGACCTTCCAAACGCCGTCCAATTCCTCGAAGCACAGGTGGGAGTTGAGATATGGCGCGAAATAGCTGGCATTCGGCCCGTAGAAGGTTCGGAAAAAGACGACGCCGCCGTTGGGCGCGGTGACGCCGAGCGAGCCTCCGGAGCGCTTCTGCAGGGGCGATATGGGCACCATCTGGTACTTTTTCGGCCAGCCGGCAGTGGAAAGGTCCTCGGTTCCCTCGCCAGTGATCACCGAGGCGATGACCCACTGGCTGCGGTCAAGAAGCCGCAGCTTTCCGTCGAGGCGGATCCAATCGGGCCAGGAGATCCGCCCGTAACTCGCCGTGCAGATACGCCCGTCCAGCCAGGCCGTGCGCCCGACTGCCGGCTCGGCCGCCAGGCGGGCGAGCGCGTGCATGCCATGGCGCCGAAAAACGATGGGATCTGAGCTGATGCTGCCGCGCGACATGCGGCCGGCCATCTCAAGCGCCCGGTGGGAAGGATGCAGGCCGAGTGACACGAATTCATCGCCGGTGACACCGTCGCCCTTGCCGACGAAGAATTCGACCTCGCTGGCAAGAAACGGAAGGATGGCCTCGGGATCGTAAACCTTGCCCTGTGCGGTCACGACAAGGCTGTCGGCCGCTTTCATCAGTGACTCGCGAAAAGCCATCAGTCCGGCGTCAGCAGCGTAGCTATCGTCGGTTTCAAGGACGATCTCGGGATAAAGCGGCGACGCTATTTCCGGTCGGTCAGCGGCGAAGGCCGCTGCTGCGGTCACGCTCAGCAAACCTGCCGCCAGGAATCGCTTTACCAGATTAAACATTGCCGCCCCCGCTCATTGCCCGACCACGATGCTAGCGACAACCAAGGCGCGGGCTTGGCGACAAGCTGGCAAAGTGTGGGTGGTTATGCGGCCGCAGGTCAGTCCGGCAGGGATATGTTGCCTTCCGCGTCGATCGGGAAGGCCGGATTATGCGCGACTTCCCAGACATGGCCCTCCGTGTCGGCGAAATAGCCGTACCAGCCGCCCCAGAAGGCCTTTTGGGCCGGCTTGACGATCTTGCCGCCAGCGCTTTCTGCCTCGGCCAGCACGGCATCGACTTCGGCATCGGAGCGCGTGTTGTAGGCTAGATAGACCGGCGAAGGGGCAGCACCGAAAATCACGCCGGAATCCTTTTCAGCATCGGGTCGGGGAAAAAGCCCCAGGATCGTGCCACCCATCTGGAAGAACGCGATACCGTCTGTGATGCCGGCGTGACGCGTCAGCCCCATCTTTTCGTAGAAGGTCACCGCCCGGTCGAGATCGTCGACGGCGATGGTAATGATGGATATGCGGGCTTCCATCTACTCCCCTTTCCATTCCGGCTTGCGCTTGTCGATGAAGGCGCCGATCCCCTCTTCGGCGTCGCGCGCCATCATGTTCTCGACCATCACCTGCGAGGCGTAGTCATAGGCATCGGCCAGCGGCAACTCGGCCTGCCTGTAGAATGCCTCCTTGCCGATCTTCAGCGTCAAAGGCGATTTGGAAGCAATGGTTTGGGCGTATTTGGTGACAATCTGATTCAGATACTCGCGCGGCACGACGCGGTTGACGAGGCCGAACTCCTTGGCCGTTGCGGCATCGATCTTCTCGCCGGTCAGCAGCATTTCCATCGCCTGCTTGCGCGAGACGTTGCGCGACAGCGCCACCATTGGCGTCGAGCAGAACAGGCCGATGTTGACGCCTGGCGTGCTGAAAGTCGCTTCGTGCGAGGCGATTGCCAGATCGCAGCTGGCGACCAGCTGACAGCCGGCGGCGAAGGCCGGGCCATCGACCTCGGCAATGACCGGCCTCGGATGATTGACGATGGTCTGCATCAGCGTCGAGCAGGCTGTCATGGTCTTCTCGAAGAAAGCCCTGCCGCGATCCGCATCAGAGCGATGCGCCGTCATCTCCTTGAGATCGTGGCCAGCTGAAAACAGTTTTCCGCCAGCCGCAAGCACAATGACATGCACTGCCTTATCGTCGCGCGCGCCATCAAAGGCGTCCTGCAGGGCAGCCATCAGCGCCAGCGACAGGGCGTTGGCAGGCGGACTGGCAAAGGTAAGCCGCAAAATGCCGTCCTTCAGCGCCGCCGATACCAGTTCGCTTTCCGTCTCGCGTTTCATTGCCAGGATTTCGGCCATGAGTTCCTCCAGATGAATATTGTGGGGCAGCGCGCATGGCCGCCGGTCCGTGTCATGGACCAAAAGAATTAGGGTCAGGATCCATTAATCTGGTTGAAATGGTATGAGCCGATCTGGTCGAATACGAGGCGTGAGCCCGCCGGAAACCTTCCGGTTTTCAAGGACTTGCAACGACGCAGCCGGGCAAATCGGCCATATCCTGAAGGGACGCGCAACCGGCTTCGACCTGCCGCGTCGAATCGCTCGATCGGGCAATCAGCCCGCCCTTCGCGTTCATCCTTGCATCTCATTGCCGGTTGCCGCGCCATTTCAATCACATTAATGGGTCCTGACCCTAGCACGCCGGGCATTGAAGAACAGCGGCAGTCCATGTTTTCTGCTCGGGCCAGAGCGGACTTTATCGCTGCGGCCAGAAGACCGGCGATTACACGAAAGCCGGCAATGGAGGAAATGCATGCCCGAACAGGCCAATCTGAAGCCCGTGCTGACCGTAGGCGAAGTCAACGATCTGCTGGCCGAGGTTTATCCGCAGCTCAATGAGCACTTCAATTTCTATGAGGCGCTTGACGTGTTTCCCGGCGGCTGCACGGTGCGGCTTAACGCCGGCGACCGGCATTTGAGGCCGGGCGGCACAGTTTCGGGCCCGTCGCTTTTCACGCTGGCCGACATTGGCGGTTATGTCTGTGTCCTGTCGCATGCCGGGCCTGATGCGCTGTCGGTGACTACCAGCATCAACATCAACTTCATGCGCAAGGCTCCAGCCGGGCCGATACTGGGCCATTGCCGCATCCTCAAGCTCGGACGCAGCCTGATGGTGTTCGATATCGACATCGTCGCGGGAGCCGACAGGCAGACAGTTGCACATGCAACGGGCACCTACTCCATTCCCCCACGCACAAATGCGAGTGAGGTAAAATAATACCCCATTCCCAGGTTATTGATTTTGCTATATTTTTCTGAACGGCGCCCCAACTCATCAGCTTGACGCTTTCGGATGCCTCGCCTATAAGCCATCTCGAAACAGCGGCCCGCAATGGCCGCCGTTTCTTTTTGGCGGCAGGCTCAGGCTTTCCGCCAATCCAAGCAACAAGAAACGCCTTCGCATGTTGAAGGTCCGAACCGAAAGCAAAACCATGAAAACCTTTTCGCAGAAGCCTGCGGACGTGGTGAAGAAGTGGGTGATCATCGACGCCGAGAACCTCGTCGTCGGCCGTCTCGCCTCCATCGTCGCCAACCGTCTTCGCGGCAAGCACAAGCCGACCTTCACCCCGCATGTCGACGATGGCGATAACGTCATCATCATCAATGCCGACAAGGTCGTCCTCACCGGCAAGAAGTTTACCGACAAGGTTTACTACTGGCACACAGGGCATCCCGGCGGCATCAAGGAGCGCACCGCGCGCCAGCTGCTCGAGGGTCGTTTCCCCGAGCGCGTCGTCGAAAAAGCCATCGAGCGCATGATCCCGCGCGGCCCGCTTGGCCGTCGCCAGATGAAGAACCTGCGCGTCTATGCCGGAACCGATCATCCACATGTTGCCCAGCAGCCGGAGACGCTCGACGTTGCGGCGCTGAACCCCAAGAACACGAAGAGGGATTAATATGGCCGACCTCAACTCGCTCGCCGAACTCGGCACCGCGGCCGCCGCGACCGCGCCGGCAGCACCGGTGCATGTCCAGAAGCTGGACAATCTCGGCCGCGCCTATGCCACGGGCAAGCGCAAGAACGCCATTGCCCGCGTCTGGGTCCGTCCCGGCTCCGGCAAGATCGTCGTCAACAAGAAGGAATTCGCAAAGTATTTTGCGCGTCCCGTCCTGCAGATGATCCTCAAGCAGCCGATCATTGCGTCCAACCGCGAAGGCCAGTTCGACATCATCGCCACGGTCGTCGGTGGCGGACTGTCGGGCCAGGCAGGTGCGGTTCGTCACGGCATCTCCAAGGCGCTGACCTACTACGAGCCGGCGCTGCGCGGCGTGCTCAAGAAGGGCGGGTTCCTGACGCGCGACAGCCGCGTGGTGGAACGCAAGAAGTACGGCAAGGCCAAGGCCCGTCGCTCCTTCCAGTTCTCGAAGCGTTAAGCGACATTTCCGAGAGATCGGAACGAAAGGCCGCCTCCTGGCGGCCTTTTTCTTTGCCTGTGCTGCCGGCCTCTGCCGCGATGCGGTAACGCGCCGAAGTCAGCGTCCTTCGGGAAAGCCAGTCGATCCGCCTGGACCGCGAGGCCAGTTTCTTAATCGATACTGGCGGTCGCAACAGGCGCGCCTGACGCTGCATAAGGCACTCGAAATCCATTGGCGTCGAGCCACTTGATCGCCGCCTCGGGCTCGTCCGTCTGGATGATCGTCGCACCGCGGTCGACCCAGAAGCCGTAGGCGTCGCCCGGAAGGCTGGCAGCAGTCGCGAGTTGGTCGCCGCGCCCGCCCGACAGCATACCCGCCGGCTTGTTGACGATGGCATAGGTGTTGACCCAGAGGTGCCAGTCGCCACGCACCGCCACCGCCCTCGCCCTGGCACCAAACAGCGGGCCGCCGTCGCTCGTCATCGGCTCACCACCCTTGTGCCACGCAATCAGTTCCACGGCGTCAGCGGAGACGGCCCTCGTCGCGACCTCCAGGAAACCCGGATCCCGCACAGCGTCGTCGGCGATGATCGGCATAAAGATCGCCTCGCCTGTTCGCGCCAGGATGTCCCGCATTTCGGCGATCTTTTCCCCGTTCCAGAGATTGCGCTTGATGACGATCTGGTCAGCCATGCCCAGTTCGTGCGCGACGGCGACTATTCCGGGCAGCGCTTCGACATCAAGCTTGTTGTCGATATTCACGAAAACCCGGTCCTTGGTGACCGAGAGCATTTCGCGCAGGGTCGGTATGGAATCGCCGGTTGCGAGCCCCGTGCCGGCAATGACCAAGCGGCATTGTCTCAGTTCGGCCAGCGTGCGCTTGGCCAGTTCGCCCGTGCAGTTCGAGGAACGGTCCAGCCAGCTGTCATGGAACACAACCAACTCGCCGTCGCTCGATTTCTGTACGTCCAGTTCGACCATCTCGACGCCGAGCCCTATCGAATTCAGTATGGCGGCGATCGAGTTCTCCGGGTGGCTGTTGCGCTCACCTTCCATGCCGCCACCGCGATGTGCCACGACCATGACGTGATCGCGCCAGCGATTGGCGTTAAGCAGCCGCTCGCGGATTTCATCGATACGTGTCAGATCCGCCGAAACTGCGGGCGAATGTACCCACGCTGCCAGGAAAAGCGCCGCTGAAACCGTCGATTTCCACATGAGAATCGCATCCGCATCCCGAGACTGTTCGAAGCGATAGAGGCGGCGCGTGACACGCCGGTGAACGCAGCCGGCTCAGCAGTGCCGGGAAATCGCATTGTTTGTCGCCTGGGTGCGCGGAGCAGAAAGGGGGTCGCAATTGTGGAGAGAATGTCGAATAAGGATGCCCCGCAACAAAGAGGGTCACCGATGCCGGCAAACTCCATCGACCACGCCTTCACCGCGCGCAGCCTGACCGGCCGCGCCAGCGATCCGACCTATGCCGGGGCGCTGTCTTTCATGCGGCGCAAATACACCAAGAACGTCAAGGGCTCGGACGCCATCGTCTGGGGGATCCCGTTCGATGCGGCCGTCACCAATCGGCCCGGCGCCCGATTCGGCCCACAGGCGATCCGGCGCGCCGCTGCGATCTTCGACAACGACCCGCAATACCCGTTCCACCGCGACCTCTTCGAAACGATGTCTGTCGTCGACTACGGCGATTGCCTGCTCGACACGGGAAATCATCAGAAGACGCCGGGCATCATCGAGCGTGAGGCGGCTAAACTGCTGAAATCGGGTGCCTTCCTGCTGTCGCTCGGCGGCGACCATTTCGTCACCTGGCCGCTGCTCAAAGCGCACGCAGCCATCCACGGCCCGCTGGCTCTGGTGCAGTTCGATGCGCATCAGGACACCTGGCCGGACGACGGCAAGCGCATCGATCACGGCTCCTTTGTCGCGCGTGCCGCGCGAGAGGGTATCATCGATCCCGAGCGTTCGATCCAGGTCGGCATACGGACGCACGCTCCCGACGATTTCGGCATCAAGATCCTGCATGGATACGACGTCGAGGAGATGCGGGCGGCCGACATTGCCTATGCCATTATCGCACGGACCGGCGGCAAGAAGGCCTATGTCACCTTCGACATCGATTGCCTCGATCCGGCCTTCGCACCCGGCACGGGGACGCCGGTCGCCGGCGGGCCATCGTCCGCCAAGATCCTGTCGGTGCTGCGCCAACTGGGCCAGATCGACATTGTGGGCGCTGACGTGGTCGAGGTTGCACCGGCCTACGACCATGCCGATATAACCGCCATCGCTGGCGCAACGGTTGCCATGCAGTATCTCGGCCTGTTGGCGGAGCGCAAGGCGCGTGATGGCGCAACGGCCGAACACCCTGCGGTGGTGAATCAGGCAGGCGGCATATAGTCTTGAAATCGGTCGATATTCCAACGGACTGGCAGGCATGAAACCAAAGATCTTCATCGACGGCGAGCACGGCACGACAGGACTGCAGATCAGCAGCCGACTGGCCGGTCGCGATGACCTCGAAATCCTTTCCATCCCGATGGAACGCCGCAAGGACCCTGAGGCACGCGCCGACTTCCTGCGCGCCGCCGACATCGCTATCCTGTGCCTGCCGGATGACGCGGCGCGCGAAAGCGTCGCGCTGATCGGCGATGCGCCGACAAAGGTGATCGACGCTTCGACGGCACATCGGGTTGCCGACGGCTGGACCTATGGGTTTCCGGAAATGGACAGGGCTCAGGCCAAGGCGATCTCCGAGGCCAAGTTCGTCGCCAATCCCGGCTGCTGGCCGCAGGGACCGATCGCCATGCTGCGCCCGCTGATCACGGCCGGCATCCTGCCCACCACGCTGCCCGTCACGATGAACGGAATTTCGGGCTATTCGGGCGGCGGACGGCAAATGGTCGAGGACTATGTCGCCAAGGGCGAGGATGCGCCCGAGTACCTCCCATACGCCCTCACCTTCCAACACAAGCATGTGCCCGAGTTGAAGCGCTTTGCCGGCCTGTCGCACGACCCGCTGATGCAGCCTGTGGTCGGGAATTTCGCGCAAGGGATGATCACGGCCGTGCCGCTTCAGCTTGGCACGCTCGACCGCGTCCCGACCGGCGCCGAACTTCATGCCGCGATCGCCGACCATTATGCCGGGCTCGCGCATTCGGTGGTCGAGGTGGCGCCCTATGCGCCGCTCGAGCGGTCAAGCGAGGTCAACCCGGAGATCTACAACGATACCAACCGGATGCGGCTGCATGTGTTTGCCAATGACAGCCGGGCGCAGGCGGTGTTGATCGCCGTTTACGACAATCTCGGCAAGGGTGCTTCAGGCGCTGCGGTGCAGAACATGGACCTGATGCTGGGACTGTAGGGTTTGCGGCTTGGCCGCTGCCTTGAAATGCGTCGCTGCTTCGGGAATGATCACACAGTTCCGCGAGGCTCGACGCAATTGCCCAAGACGACCGTTCAACTGCGAAACATCCCTGATACAAAAGCGGCATTAGGATGGGCTGGCGGGCACACAATCGTTGTCGATCGTCCCGAAGGCAAGGCCGGTGGCATGGGCCTCGGCTTCAACGGCGGCCAGCTTCTGGCTCTTGCGATAGGCGGCTGCTTTTGCAACGACCTTCGATATGTGGCGCACGACATGGGCGTTGAACTCGACACGATAGAGGTGGAGGTCGAGCTCTCCCTGGCCGGCAACCCAATAATTGCCACTGACGCGACGATACATGTCAGGGCGACATCGCGCGACAGGAATGCCGACATCGCCGCCCTGATCGAGCGTGCGCGCCGCGATTCGACCGTCTCGAATTCCATCACGCGGGGACTCCCGATCGAAACAGTGGCGTTCTGATCGGTCTGTATCGGTCTCAGCGCGCGATCGAAATCTCGACAGGCATGGGATAGGCGCCCTTGGTGGCCCTCCAGTGGGCGGCGGCAAAGCCTAGCACAAGCAGCGCAGTCCCCTGATGAAGCAGCGCCCAGTGCAACGGCACTTGCATCAGCAGCGTGGCAATGCCGACGAATGCCTGCACCAGCACAAGATGAAACAGCACCAGCGCGCGCCTTGCATGTGTAGTGCCCGGCTGATGGCGGCGGACCGCGATCATGTGCCAGAGAGTCAGGGCGAACAGCGCATAGGCACCGGCGCGATGGACGAACTGCACCAGCTTTGGGTTCTCGAAGAAATTGCGCCAGGCCGGTTCGATCACGAACAGGTTCCCCGGAATTATCTTCCCGTCCATCAGCGGCCAGGTGTTGTAGCTCAGGCCCGCGTCGAGACCGGCGACGAGGCCGCCCAGGAAAATCTGGAAAAGCACTGCCAGCACGAGGAAGCCGGCAAAGCGCTGCGTATGTTGGTCTGCGGGCGGTTCCGAATGCGGCGCCAGGCCGCGCGCCACAACCATGATGGCGGCGAAGATGGCGCAGGCCAGCGTCAAGTGGACGGCCAGCCGATACTGGCTGACGTCGACCCGCTCGACCAGCCCTGATGCGACCATCCACCAACCGACAACGCCTTGCAGTCCGCCGAGTGCCAGCAGGCCGACAAGCCTCGGCGTCAGGCCGCGTTCGACGCGCCCGGTGACCCAGAAAAAAAGCAGAGGAAGGGCAAAGACAACGCCAACGCCGCGCGCCAGGAAGCGGTGCGCCCACTCCCACCAGAAGATCCGCTTGAACGCGCCAAGCTCCATACCCTTATTGATCTGCTCATACTCGGGAATCTGCTGATACTTGGCAAACTCCTCCTGCCATTCGGCGTCGTTCAGCGGCGGGATAACGCCGTGGATCGGCTTCCACTCGGTGATCGAGAGGCCGGAGTCCGTAAGCCGCGTCGCGCCGCCGACCAGAACCAGCGCCAGCAGCAGGGCAAGCACCATGTACAGCCAGGCGCGCAAGAGTGCGCGATTGGTCAGCAGCCGGTCCCGTTCGCCCCTGATTGTCTTGGCATCCATCTCGATCGAACTCATTCCATCGCTCCGGTCACGCGAATGGTGACCTTTCGCGCAGCGCCGTTCAATTATCAGCGCCCGGCGCCGCTGTCGCGCGACACGGCGTCACGTGCTTGTGCAATTGCGCCTGCCGGTCCAAGGCTCTAAGCGAAGGCCATGAAAAGGACCCGACCATGCCCATTCGCCTGAAGAAGCTCATCGGCACCATCCTGTTGATCGTGCTGGTCATCATCTATGCGCTGGTCGCGACAACGGTGGCGGTTGCAAGGCTCTCGGAGTCAGGGCCTGTCGTGCACCTGGCGTTCTTTTTCTTCACCGGAATTCTGTGGATCCTGCCGGCGATGGGGATCATCAAGTGGCTGATCCTGCCGCCACAGCCGAACAAGCAGAATCGCCAATAGGCCGCTGGATCTAGAGCGCTTCACGGTCGCTCTAAACCGTCACCAGCATCCTGCCGCGGTTGGCGAGCGGCGTAGTAATCCCCGACAGCATGGTGCGGATATGGGCCACGCGCTGGTAGCGTCCATTGACTGAAATGCGCGGCAGCGCGTGTAGATGGTCGGCATGTTCGGCGCGCAGCACGCCGTGCCTTGTGGTCACAGCGGAGACGTAGCCCGCCTCCTTGGCCAGCCCGACTTCGCGGCATCCCACCGCGCTGGCATAGCCATAGGGATATGCCAGATGTCTTGGTGTCTCGCCCAGACGCTCCTGGAGGAGCCCCCGTACGCTGAACGTTTCCCGGCGCGCCGCGACTTCCGACAGGCGTTTAAGATTGTAGTGGTTGACCGTGTGCGCCCCGATCGTGACCAGTGGATGGGCCGCAATCTGGCGGATTTCGTCCCAGCTCATCAAGGTTTTCCGGCCCGGTGCCCCCGCGTCGACGCCGTTTGAGAGCGCCAGATCGCGCAGAACCGCCCGCTGATCCTCTTCGGCGACCTCAAGCGTCAGGTAGTCGTGCAACCGTCGGTGCGCCTCATATTTCTGCCGGGGGGTCGAGCAATCGACGACAATCCTGCCGCTGGGCTGCTCCAGCGTGAGGCTTTTTCCGGCACTGACGATGTCATCGATGACGTCCCACCACAGGTCCGCATCCCCGTCGATCATTGCCGGCGCCACATAAATGGTCACTGGCGCGGCGTGCTTTTCAAGCACCGGAAGCGCTTCGTGAAGGTTATCGCGATAGGCATCGTCCGACGTGATGGTTGCAAACTGGCCACCCTCGCCGCCAGCACGGATCCGCTCGACTGCCTCGTCCATCGATACGAATGCGTAGCCGCCGGCCTTCATGTCGGTGATCACGGCGTCCAGAAAATCGGGGGCAATGGTGAGGTGTCGGTTGACGCCAAAGGGTTTGTCAGGTTTCGCGGTCACCCGATGCAGCATAAGGATAGCGCCGATGCCGCCGACCAGCGGTTTGGCCAGCGGTGCCAGCCCGGAATATCTGGCCACGTTCAGGGCCAGTTTCCGGATCACTTCGCCCCCGTCGAACATTCATTCACCTTTTGCGCCTAGCGTATGGGAACGCGCAGGCGCGATGCCACCCGCACTGGATTACGCCTCAAGGATTGAAGGATGGTTGACGCAACCATGACATTTCGCAGCCAGCAGGCACAAGTCGGCGCCCTGGCCGACAGGGCTGCGGCCGATGTCAGCGTTTCGGTTGGATCCGCGAGCGACCTGTCGGCCTATGCCCGACTATGCCGGTCTGCCTGCGTGGCGCCGCCCCAGAGTCTGCCATGGATTTCCGCATGGATTGCGAGCAGCAGGTCGGATACGCTTCTGGCCGTCCTGTGGCGCGGCAATCTTCCCGTCTACGCGCTGGCGCTGGATATCGAAAAAGCCGGCCCGTTCCGCGTTGCACGCCTGATGAGCGGCCGTCATGCCAACGGCAATTTTCCGGCTGCCGACCCGGGCTTCCTGTCGTCGGGGACCTTTGACCTTGCGCCGATCGTCACCGCTATCCGCGCAGCCCGGCCAGACATAGATGCCATGGCTCTCGAGCGCCTGCTGCCGGAGTGGGACGGCATTGCCAACCCGCTCAACGCGAACAAGAGCTTTCCGAGCCCCAACGTCGCACTCGCCGTCGATCTGGAAGGCGGCTTCGATGCCCTGCTCTCCCGCTCAAGCGGCAAGCGCAAGCGCAAGAAGCACCGCTCGCAGACGCGGAAATTCGAGACCGCCGGCGGCTTCCGGCGCGTCGAGGCTGGAACGCCCGCCGAGACACGGCGCCTTCTCGACGCCTTCTTCGCGATGAAGTCCCATCGCCTGGAAAAGATGGGCGTCGCAAACGTGTTTGGCGAAGAGAAGGTACGCAGCTTTTTTCACAAACTGTTCGCCGAGGCGCTCGATGAGGCCACGCCACCATTTGTCCTGCACGGTCTGGAGGTCGGTGGCACATTGCGCGCCGTCACAGGCTCAAGCCGTTCGGGAAAACGACTGATCTGCGAGTTCGGGGCGATTGCCGATGACGACCTGGCGCACGCCAGTCCCGGCGACTTTCTGTTCTTCGACAATATCGAGGAAGCCTGCCAACAAAACCTGTCCGTCTACGATTTCAGCGTCGGCGACGAACCTTACAAGCGCATGTGGTGCGATATCGAGACCATGCATTTCGACGTGGTCATTGCGCTGTCCACCAAAGGCAGGCTTCTGGCCAGTCAGATGCGCCATTCCGCGCGGCTGAAGGCAGTCATCAAGAACAGCCCGCTGATCTGGAAACTCGCCAAGCTGGGGCGGCGGCGTGCTGCCGGCCAGAGTTCCGAAGACTCATAGACAGCACCCCTGCCCAGGTTCCGTTCCCGACTGTCTCTCTCGAAGCGGCGTTTTGGTTCTCAGGCGGCCGACCGGCCGGGTATCGGTGAGTTTGGCGACTGGTAGTCGGCGGGCGTTACCAGCATGATATTCTGGTAACCGCTGGCTTTCAGCTCTTCTGCTGCCGCCGCGATCTCATCGTCCGGCTCCAGGACGCTGACCACGATTTCGGTATCATTTGCGACGAGCCGGCGAATGCTTTCGGCGTTTGCGGGTCCGCATTCGATAACCACGATGTCATAGGCGGCTGACAGCGACTTCATGATCATCGGCAGGCGATCGGCGGCCCGCATTGCCCGTGCGGGATCGGCGGTGCCGACAGGCATGACATGGCAGTTGGAGTAATGGTCTGTGTGGATTGTCTCGGTGAATTGCGCTTCCGAGGCAAGCAGGTCGGTTATGCCCGCGAACGAGGTGCTTTCCAGCATCGGGCGCGAGGCGGCACCAGATGCCGTCAGGTCGAGCAATAGCACCCGCAAACCGGCGTCGGCCAGTTCGCGTGCGACGAGAACCGCCGAGGCAGCAGCCTCATCGCCCTCCGGCGACACAAAGATCGCGCGTGTCGCGCCACTGGCGATCAGCCGTTCGGCGGCGCTTTCGATGCCCACCTCGCCCAGTACCGAAGCGTCTGGCTCGTTCGGGGTTACGATCGGTTCGGCCGGCTCTGCCCGCCTTCTGGCAAACGGATTGCGCATTGCTTCTTCCTCATTGTCATCTCGGAACACCGTCTCGACAGCCTCGGGCGTTTCAAGCCATGTCAGCTCTGCCTGCAGTCGCTTGTGCTTCTCCCAGGCCTCGCGGAACGTCTCGCCACTCAATTGCATCGCAGGAAGCGGCTTGCGTTCGACAGGCAGCGGATCCGGCTCAGGTTCGGCGGTGGGCTGTTCCGGCAGGGAACTGGCATCATCCGATACTTCGGGTTTCTCGGCCTCGAAGGCCGCCAAGGGGGCCGAAGGACCATCCGACGCCTCGTCGGCAGCACTTGCCTCTGGAACCAGCGGCGCTGGAGCGTCTTCCTCTTCGGCCACGGTCGTCGGCACAGGAGCGCCCGGGACAATGCCCACAGTCTCGAATTCTCTCTGGTCCGCCGGGCTTGCGGGTTGATCAGTGTCGTCGGCGGAGACCGCAACATCTGCGTCGTGCTGGCCGGCTGCCTGGTCGCTGTTCCGCAGTTCGGCCGCAGGTCTCATCGCGCGGCCTGAAAACAGCTCTTGCAGCAGGGTCAGGATGATCATTACCAGAAGCGAGGCCGCAAAAGCCGCGCCTGCAATCGGCAGTGTCTTCGGAAAGTAAGGCTCTGACGGCGCCACGGCGCGCGAGAAGATGCGGGCATCTGCCGGCAGGTAATTGCCGTCGCCTCGCGACGAAGCCTCGCGATAGCGTGCCATGTAGGATTCGAGAAGTTGGCGCTGCGCGTTGGCCTCCCGCTCAAGCGCGCGCAGCTCGACTTCTTCTTCCCCGGCGCGTGCCGATTCCGCCTTCAACCTGTTCAGGTCCGCCAGCAGCTGTTGCTCGCGCAGCAGGGCCGTCCGGGCCTCTGAACCGAGACCCTTAAGGATGTTTTCGGCTTCCGTCCTGATCTGCCTGTCGAGATCGTTCAGTTGCGACCGGAGCGCGCGGATGCGCGGATGATTGTCGAGCAACGTTGTCGACATATCGGCAATGTCGGCTTGGAGCTGCACCTGGCGCTCTCGCAGCCGCTGAATCAGTGTCGACGACATGACGTCCGGCAGGGCATCCAGCGAACCGCCGCTCTGCAGGATCGCGCGAACGCTTTCGGCATTGGCTTCGGCGGCGCCGCGATTGGCGCGAACCCGGGACAGCTCGGACGACAGTTCCGAAAGCTGCTGGGTGGCGAGAACCGAATTGTTCTGGCCGATCAGCAGGTCGGACTGGGCGCGGAAGTTGGCAACCTTCTGCTCTGCCTCCTTCACCCGCGCCGACAGGTTTGATATCTCCGGTTCGAGCCAATCGGTGGCGTCCGAATTGGACTGCTGCTTGGCAGCCCCCTGAACCTCGATATAGACATCGGCCAGCGTGTTGGCGACTTCGGCCGCCAGCGCCGGATCGCGTGACGACATCTCGATCACGATGACGCGGGACTTTTCGACCCTGTAGACGTTGAGCTTCTCGCGAAACCGCTTGAGCACCCGCTCCTCCGGCGGAACCTCGTTCGGATCGCTTTTCAATCCGGCGATCACCATCAGCCTCGACAGCACCGACATGTCCGCTGCATCGTCAAATTCGGGCCGGCTTGCGAGATCGAGCCTGGCCGCAACCTTCTTGAGTATGTCGGTCGACCTCATCACTTCGACCTGGCTGGCGATGCCCTCCTCGTCCAGGATCGGCCGGTCTGTCTCACCACCACCGTCTGGCCGCGTGAAAACCGATTCCCGCGTTTCGATGAGAACGCGCGTTTCTGCCCGGTAGTGCGGTGTCGCTATGGCGGCAAAACCAATGGCCAGCGCGGTGATCGCCAGCACGACAAATGCAATGCGCTTCCAGCGCTCGGCCAGACTGGCAAAGAGGCGACCGAGATCGACGTCGATATCGCTAGCGTTTGAATGGACGCCTGACATGCATTCCTACTCCGAACCTTTAGAATACGGAGTGTAAACAACTATGGTAACCCAGCGGTTAAGACGCCGCTAAGATTTCGTTCTCTTTCATTTACGGATTCTTAACAGGCAAGGCGCGCAACCCAGCCCTGCCGTGAATTCTAACTGCACGCACCGCGCCTTTACCGGCCATTAACCCTAACAGGATGATAACGAACCAAGGGTTCAAGTCTGCCGCGAAGTCGTCGGCAGCCAGTCGAAGGTTAGCGTCCGCCCATGAAATGGCCATCGTTCATCGCTCAGGCATTGCTTGCCGCCGTCGTTCTCGCCGGCTGCTCGAGCTATCGGCCTACGCCAGCCGCGTTTCACAAGATGCTCGACCAGCCCTATCGGCTGGGGGCCGGCGACCGGATCCGCGTGACGGTGTTCGAGCAGGATGGATTGACCAATACCTACAGTGTCGACCAGTCCGGCTATTTCGCATTTCCTCTGGTTGGCGCAGTACCGGCACGCGGCCACACCGCTCAACAGGTCGAAGCGACGCTCGCCGCCAAGCTGCGGGAAGGCTTCCTGCGCGATCCAGACGTATCGGTCGAGATCGATCGCTACAGGCCGATATTCGTCATGGGTGAAGTCGGTGCGGCCGGGCAGTATTCCTATGTCCCCGGCTTGACGGTCCAGAAAGCCATTGCGATCGCCGGCGGCTTCTCTCCACGCGCCAACCAGGGCAGCGTCGACATTACGCGTGATATCAATGGCGAGGTCATCACAGGCCGGGTGCGCACATCGGACCCGCTTCTTCCTGGCGACACGCTTTATGTCCGCGAACGCCTGTTCTAGGGCGTTCCTTGCACAGGCACATGTCATTCATCGGGACCGATCATGCCTGAGGATCGCGGCGGCGACGCTCTACGCAACAGCCAAGACGAGACACCCGCTCCGGCTACTGGCGACAGAAAGACGCCTGCCCGCCTGCGGATCGTGCACTGTTTTCGCTCACCTGTCGGTGGCATTTTCCGGCATGTGCGCGATCTGGCGGAAGCGCAGGCCGCGGCCGGGCACGAGGTCGGCATCGTCTGCGACTCTACCACGGGCGGCAGACTTGAGGAGCGCCTCTTCGAGGAATTGAAGCCGACATTGGCGCTTGGCGTCTCGCGCACGCCGATGCAGCGCCACGTCGGACCCGGCGACGTTGCTGCAGCGTTGCGCGGTTACCGGATCATAAAGGAATTGCGGCCGGACGTATTGCATGGACATGGCGCCAAGGGTGGTGCCTATGCCCGCGTGTTCGGCTCACTGTTGCGGGTTTACAGGTATCGCGTTGCCCGCCTCTACACCGCGCATGGCGGAAGCCTGCACTACGACGAGACCACGTTCAGCGGAAGGCTGTTCTTTTCGCTTGAGCGAATGATGGAACGCTTCACGGACCATCTGCTCTTCGTCTCAAACTACGAGCGCCAGGCATTCCGCCGCAAGGTCGGCGAGCCGCGACCGCCGAGCAGCCTCGTCTATAATGGTCTGCGTGACAGCGAATTCGAGGCTGTCCAGCTGGCGCCCGATGCCGCAGACTTCCTCTATATCGGCATGATGCGCGACCTGAAGGGGCCGGACCTATTCATTGACGCGCTGGCGCAGGCCGAGATGCGGCTCAAGCGGACGCTCAGCGCTGTCATGGTCGGCGCAGGCGATGACCTTCAAAGATACAAGGAACAGGTCTCACGTTTGGGGCTCGACGATCGCATTCGCTTTCTCGATCCGATGCCGGCAAGACAGGCATTCGCGCTCGCCGGCATCGTCGTTGTCCCGTCGCGGGCCGAGGCCATGCCGTACATTGTTCTTGAAGCCCTGGCCGCGAGCAAGCCGCTTATTGCCACGGCAGTTGGCGGCATCCCCGAGATCTTTGGCGAGGGGTCGCCGGCACTGGTCCAGCCGGACGCCAGCGAACTCGCTGCCAGGATGGCTGATGCCATGGCAGACCCGTCCGCATTCAAGGCGCAGATGCCAGACATCGCGGACCTCAGATCGCGTTTCGGCGTAGAGGTAATGGCTGCGAAGATCGAACAGGCCTATTTTTCCGCACTGAGCTGACCCTCACACCCCATCATCGGCGAGGGCAAAATTCGTTATGCCGGTTGCGAACATACCGACCGTATGGTATGTATCCATCCATGACACGTCCAACGAAGCATCAGCCGGAACGAGGAGAAGCTCGGGAGCGGCTGCTTGCGGCGGCGCGGGACACGATCAGGGCAAAGGGCTTCAGCGGGACATCTGTCGACGATCTGTGCCAGGTTGCCGGCGTGACCAAGGGTGCCTTCTTCCATCATTTCAAGAGCAAGGAAGAGCTTGGCATCGCCGCCGCGAACTTCTGGGCGGAGACCACCGCTGCCTTCTTTGCCAGGGCCCCCTATCATGCCCCGATCAAACCGCTTGATCGCGTCCTGGCCTATGTGGCCTTCCGCAGGTCGATCATCGTGGGTGGGCTGTCGGAGTTCACCTGCCTGGTCGGAACGATGGCGGGAGAAGTCTATGCCACTTCGCCGGCCGTTCGCGATGCGTGCGCGGCCAGCATCTTTGGGCACGCAGCGACGCTCGTGGGCGACATAGAAGCCGCCATGCAGAACAATCGGATCGACGCAAACTGGACAGCCCAAAGCCTCGCACGCCACACGCAGACAGTCATACAGGGCGCGTTCGTCCTGGCCAAAGCAGGCAACGATGCAGAGCTCGCCCGTGAGAGCCTCGATCATCTCGACCGCTATCTTCGCCTGCTCTTCGGAGAGCCGGTACGGGAGGTGACCAGTGACGCATGATGCAACAAGGCTTTCGTGCAGTTGCGGCAAGGTCTGCCTCGCGGCTCGAGGCACCCCGATCATCAACGCCGAATGCTGCTGCGACAGTTGTCGCGAGGCCGGCGCGAAAATGGCAGAGCTGCCGTCACCGCAAGCTGTGGTGAACGAGCATGGCGCGACGCGTTTCGTCCTCTACCGCAAGGATCGCGTCGATGTCATTCGGGGTTTAGAGTATCTGAAGGAATTTCGCCTGACACCGGCATCAACGACACGCCGTGTTGTCGCAAGCTGCTGCAACACGCCGCTTTTCCTGGAGTTCAAAGGGGGTCACTGGCTCAGCCTCTATGGCCGCCTTTGGTCCGCCGAGACACTCCCTCCTCTGGACGTGCGGACAATGACCGGCGATCTTGCCGACACCGCGCAGTTGCCGGACGATGTCCCCAACGCCCGGAGCCAGAACATCTCATTCGTTGCAAAACTACTCGCCGCCTGGATCGCCATGGGGTTTCGCAGTCCGAAAATCCCGGTCAATGGAGAGCTGAATGTCTAAGAATCCCGACAGGATAAAAATCCAGAGCATCACTTCGCCCGGCCACACGCAAAACGTGGACCGCGCCAAATATACCGCGATGCGCGACGCGCTTCTTCCGGTTCTGCCATCCGAAACGCCTGGGCTTACCGTCGCCGAAGCCAAGGAAGCACTTTTGCCTGCCCTGTCCGGCGCCCTCTTTCCCGGTGGCGAGAAGGCCGGCTGGTGGCTCAAGGCCGTGCAACTCGACCTGGAGGCAAAGGGGGTCATCAAGCGCGGTCCCGGCAAGCCGGTCCGGCTGTTCAGATCGCAAGCGAACGGCTGACGCGCCAAGGTTTATCAAGGGGCGTTTTTATACCCCGTTTGCATAGCGCCAGCGCACGAAACGGCCGGCCATTCGACGGATGTCGGGCACAACAAATTCAATCGTAGAGATGGGCTCAAGGGTTTCTTAGCTCTATCCTGATATCGGTAACCGACAGTCACGGACCGGCAGCAGAATGAACAAGATGGAGCCGCAGCACCGCTTTTCCCGCGATGCGGTGCGCAAGAGCAAAAGCCCAAACGACGGCAGTGAGCGGCCTCTCAACGCCGCCGCGCGCAATATTGCTTCGCAGTACCGCCGCGACACCATGTCGCCCGTGATGGTCAGTGGCGTCCTGCGCCTTGTAGAACTGGCGCTGCTGGTCGTTTCCGGCACACTTCTCTTCGTACACTACGTCGGAGTCGGAACCGACCTTAGATGGCATTACCTGATCGTCATCGGCTGCGCCTCCATGATCACGGTCATCCTGCTCGACATCGCCGACTGCTATCAGCTTTCAGGCCTCATGCGACCTGTCGCCAATATTGGCCGCATCATCGCCGCCTGGGCCGGCACCCTGGCACTGTTTGCGGTGATCGGATTCTTCCTGAAAATTTCCGGCGAGTTCTCGCGCTTCTGGTTCGGCGCATGGTTCGTCTCGGGCCTGATCCTGCTGCTCGGGCCCCGCCTGACGCTCGCCCATATGATCAAGCGCTGGGCGCGCAACGGGAGGATGGAACGGCGCGCCGTTATCGTGGGCGGCGGCAAGGCCGCTGAATCCTTGATCCGATCGGTCGAACAACAGCCCTACAACGACATCCGGATCTGCGGGATTTTCGATGATCGCGACGACACGCGCTCGCCGCCGCTGGTTGCCGGATATCCCAAGCTCGGAACCATCCCGGAACTGATCGAATTCGCGCGCATCGCGCGCATCGACATGCTTATCGTCTCGCTGCCGCTGACTGCCGAAACGCGTGTGCTCTCACTGCTGAGAAAGCTCTGGGTGCTGCCCGTGGACATTCGGTTGTCGGCGCACTCCAACCATCTGCAGTTCAGGCCGCGCTCCTACTCCTATATCGGTGCGGTGCCTATGCTCGATATCTTCGACAAACCCATCAACGACTGGGATTCGGTTGCGAAGCGGGCCTTCGACATTGCCTTCAGCCTCATCGGCATCATCGCGTTCTCACCTGTCATGATTGCCACGGCGATCGCCATAAAGCTCGACAGCAAGGGGCCGGTGCTTTTCAAGCAGAAGCGCCATGGATTCAACAATGAGGTGATCGACGTTTACAAGTTCAGGTCGATGTACACCGAGATGTCGGACCCGACGGCGAAAAAGAGCGTGACGAGGAACGACCCGCGTGTCACCCGCGTTGGCCGCTTCATCCGCAAGACATCGATCGACGAACTGCCGCAGTTCTTCAATGCGCTTCTCGGCAGCCTTTCACTGGTCGGGCCGCGCCCGCACGCGATCGCCGCCCAGTCGCACAATCTTCTCTATACCGAGGTGGTCGACAGCTATTTCGCTCGGCATCGTGTCAAGCCGGGCGTTACCGGCTATGCACAGATCAATGGCTGGCGCGGCGAGATGGATACCGACGAGAAGATCCGCATGCGTACCGAATGCGACCTTTACTACATCGAGAACTGGTCGCTCTGGTTCGATCTGAAGATCCTGTTCCTGACCCCGCTGCGGCTGCTCAACACGGAAAACGCGTATTGAGCGTTTCAGCCCATGAACTTTCACCTGCCGCGGTCAACGCCAAGCTGATCGCTCTTATCTCGTCGGCCGCTGTCGGGCTCGGCGTACTGCTCTCCGGTTTCGTCATCCGCGAACCGGCGCCCTACGAAATCTACATGGCGGGGCTGATTGCCGTATGGGCGGTGTTCGGCCTCAGGATATCACGTGCCGTCACGCCGCTCCTGACGTTGCTCGTTCTGTTCAACATCGGCGGCATGATCGCCATGACGCAGATGTCCAACCTCATGGACACCCCGCTCTATCTGGCCGTGTCCCTGTTTCTCGCCCTCACAGCCGTCTTCTTCGCTGCCGTTACAGAGGCACGCCCGGACCTTTATCGCCTGATCTTCAATGCTTGGGTATGGGCTGCCGTGGTCACAGCGGCGCTTGGCATCATCGGCTATTTCGGCCTCCTGCCAGGCGCCGAGATGTTCACGAAGTTCAACCGCGCCGCAGGCGCGTTCCAGGACCCCAATGTTTTTGGCCCGTATCTCGCACTGCCGGGCATTTACCTGCTCTATCGCCTGCTGACCGGCAGCCCTGCCAGAATGATTCTCTATGCGGTCCCGCTGCTAATTATCGTCGCGGGCATCTTTTTCTCATTCTCGCGCGGCGCCTGGGGCGTGTTCGGCGCCTCTGCCATTCTACTCACCGGCGCTCTTTTCCTGCAGAGCGCGAGCGGAAGTTTCCGTCTGCGCATCGTGATGATGAGCATCGCTGCCGTGGCGCTGCTGGTCGCCGCACTCCTGGTTCTCCTGCAGATCCCAGGGGTTTCCGACATGCTGACCA